>JBIOED010000058.1:0-19705 GCA_044445675.1 Caulobacterales bacterium
CTGCGCCACTACGTGCGGCTCTCGCAGAAGAACCACGCCATCGACCTGGCGCTCTATCCGCTGGGCTCGTGCACCATGAAGCACAACCCGCGGCTCAACGAGAAGATGGCGCGCCTCGCCGGCTTCGCCGACCTGCACCCGCTGCAGCCGCAGTCCACCACCCAAGGCGCCCTCGAGCTGATGGACCGCCTCGCCCACTGGCTGAAGACGCTGACCGGCATGCCCGCCGTCGCGCTCACCCCCAAGGCCGGCGCCCACGGCGAGCTTTGCGGCCTCTTGGCCATCCGGGCCGCGCACGAGGCCGCCGGCCAGGGCGAGCGCCGCCGGGTGCTGGCGCCCACCTCCGCGCACGGCACCAACCCCGCCACCGCCGCCTTCGTCGGCTACTCGGTCACCGAGATCGCCCAGACCGCCGACGGCCGCGTCGACCTCGCCGACCTCGCAGCCAAGCTCGGTCCCGACGTCGCGGCAATTATGGTAACAAATCCAAATACTTGCGGCCTGTTCGAGCGCGACATCATCGAGATCGCCCGCCTGACCCACGAGGCCGGCGCCTACTTCTACTGCGACGGCGCCAACTTCAACGCCATCGTCGGCCGGGTGCGCCCCGGCGACCTCGGCGTCGACGCCATGCACATCAACCTGCACAAGACCTTCTCCACCCCGCACGGCGGCGGCGGTCCCGGCGCCGGCCCGGTGGTGCTGTCCAAGGCGCTGGCCCCCTTCGCTCCGGCCCCCTGGATCGTCCATGGCCCCGACGGCCTGGCGCTGGTCGAGGAAGCCGTGGACGAAGCCGCCCAGGCGTTCGGCCGCATGTGCGCCTTCCAGGGTCAGATGGGCATGTTCGTCCGCGCCTACGCCTACATGCGCAGCCACGGCGCCGACGGCCTGCGCCAGGTCGCCGAGGACGCCGTCCTCAACGCCAACTACCTCAAGGCGGTGCTGTCGGCGGAGATGACGCCCGCCTTCCCCGACGGGCCCTGCATGCACGAGGCGCTGTTCGACGACGCCTGGCTGGACGGCGCCGGCGTCACCACCCTGGACTTCGCCAAGGCGATGATCGACGAGGGCTTCCACCCGATGACCATGTACTTCCCGCTGGTGGTGCACGGCGCCATGCTGATCGAGCCGACCGAGACGGAGTCCAAGCGCGAGCTCGACCGGTTCTGCGACGCCCTCCTGGCCCTGGCCCGCGCCGCCAAGGCCGGCGAGGCCGAGCGGTTCAAGGGTGCGCCCTACCTCGCCCCGCTGCGCCGGCTCGATGAGACCCTCGCCGCGCGGAAGCCGAAACTGACATGGCGCCCGGAACCCGCCGCACCGTCGGTCGAAGCCGCTTAGCCTCAACGAAAGACGGCGAGCCAAGCCAACTCTTGGATGCCGTCCGTGGCGGACTTGCATCGGGGTGTGGCGCCGGCGCCATTAGCGGCTGAATAGATCGGCGTTAGAAAAATTTAATCGGCCGCCGCCTTTACGACTCCTAAGCGGCTTCGCATATCAGGTTAGCGACGCGGCGGCTCGAGCCTCCCCCGAGCCGTTCGCGCGTTCCAGGTTTGCTCCCAGTGACTTTTGCCATGCCCTCCCTGCGCGTCCACCGCGCCTCCGATGAGTTTGCCCGCGAATTGGCTTCGCGCGTGGCGCGCTGGCTGCTGCTCGGGCTGGGCGGCCTGATCATGATCGCCGGGCTGATCCTGGCGCCGCTGCCGTTCCACATCGGCCTGCCGCTTCTCGTGGTCGGGCTGATGATCGTGCTGCGCAATTCCTTCAAGGCCAAGCGCCAGTTTGTCCGCGTCCAGCGGGCGCACCCGAACATGGTGTTCCCGATCCGCCGCCTGATGCGGCGTGAGCCGGAGATCGTCCAGGTGTTCTGGCAGCAATACCTGCGCGTGGAGCGGCTGGTCCTGCCGCGCCGCGTCCGCTTCGCGGTTCGTAGCCGCCGCTACCTGAAGCGCCGTTTCCAGCGGACCCGAGCGGCCTGAACCACCTCGAAGGCCGCGCCCAAACAAGGCCGCGGAATCGAGAACGCCCCGGGAGTCCAGCTCTCGGGGCGCGCTTCATTTCCCGCTCAGGCCAAAAGTCCCACAGGCGCCTATTGCAGCCTGCCGGCCAGTTGGCCGATGCCGGCGTCGATCAGCGGGTCAGTCTTAGCGCCGACGACGCGAGCGGCCAGGATCTGCTCGGCCATCTGGGCGGCAAGTTCGCCGGCCGCGGCCTTCACCTCGGCCGCCGCCTGCGCCTCGGCGGTCGCGATGCGGCGCTCGGCCAGCTGGCCGCGGCGTTCGATCTGCTCTGCGAGCCGCGCCTGCGCCTCGACCTGCATGCGCCTGGCCTGCTCCTCGGCATTGGCCATGATCTCCGCGGCCAGGATCTCGGATTGCTCGCGGTCCGACTGGATGCGGGCCAGCAGAGCCTGGGCTTCCTCGCGCAGGCCGTTGGCCTCGTCGAGCTGGGCGCGAACCTTGGCGCCCGCCGCGCCCAGTGCGTTCCACGCGAACGTGTGGACACCGGCGAGGGCCAGCACCACCAGGAACACCACGAAGGCGACGCCGACCCAGAAGTGGGCCTCCAGGAACAGGTGCATCGGTCAGGACCCCTTGGTCGCGGCGGCGAGTTCGGCGGCGCTGGCGGCGCGACTGGTCAGCTTGCCGACGATCGCCGCGGCTGCGTCGCCGGCTATCGAGGCCACGTTGGTCATGGCCGCGTCGCGGGCCTTGGAGATGCGGGCTTCGGCCACGGCGCCGGCCTCCGTAAGCTTGGCCTCCTCCGCTGCGAGCTTCGCAGCGACCTCTGCCTGGGCTTTGGCGCGCGCCTCCGCGGCCACGCGTTGCGCCGCGGCGCGAGCCTTTGCGGTGTCAGCCGCTGCGGTCTGGGCCTGCGCCTCCGCCTCGTCCTTCATCTTGCGCGCTGCAGCGATGTCGCCGGTGATCTTGTCCTCACGGGCATCGATCGTGCTGCCGATACGGGGCGCGGCGACGAGGCGAACGAACACCAGCATCGCGATGAAGATGATCAGGAACCAGACGATCTGACCCGGCCACCATTGGAAGTCGAATTGGGGCATGCCGCCGGACGAAGGAGCCGCCGGGGCCGTGCCTGCTTGGGTCTCGGTCGCCATTGGCGATCAGTCTCGCGGCTTAGGTGAACAGGATGATCAGCGAGATCACGAAAGCGAACAGGCCCATGGTCTCGGTCAGCGCCATGCCGAGGAACAGCATCGTCTGCTGGCTGGACGCGCCGGCCGGATTGCGTATGGCGGCTTGCAGGTAGTTGCCGAACAGCACGCCCAGGCCGACCCCGGCGCCGATCATGCCCATGGCGGCGAGACCTGCGCCAATCAGGCGGGCGGATCTGGCGAAGTCGATGACGGTGGCAGCGGCGGCGTGCGGTTCCATGGATAGTCCTTTGTCGAAAGTCTGTTGGTTAGTGGCCGTGACCGAAGTTCACGACCTCGTTGAGGTAGACCGTGGCCAGCGCCACGAAGACGAAAGCCTGAAGGGTCGCGACCACGAGCTCCAGGCCAGTGAGAGCGACGATCATCGTGAAGGAGAGCACGCTGGGTATAAAGGCCAGCGACGCGAGGCCTCCCGACAGGCCGACGATAGCCAGCGCCACGACGAACGAGCCGAACAGGCTCATCACCACGTGGCCGCCCAGCATGTTCCCGAACAAGCGCATCGCCAGCGTCACCGGTCGCACGAAGTACGAGAGCATCTCGATCGGCACCATGAAGATCAGCAGCGGCCAAGGCATGCCGGAGGGTGCGAACAGGGTCACGAACTTCGGCCCGTGCTTCACGAAGCCCAGAATGAAAATGCTGAAGAAGGTGATTACGGCGAGCAACGCGGTGATCGCCAGCTGGGCCGTCACGGCGAAGGTCAGGGTGAGGCCGGCGACGTTGCCGATGGCCAACAGGACGCTCATCAGGTTGAACGTCAGGATGACCGTGAACAGAGTGAACAGGTAGGGGACGTAGGGCCGTCCCTCCGGACCAAGGATCGGGCCGACCAGCACACGGTCGATGATATTATAGAGCGCCTCGACGCTCGCCTGGCCGCGGTTCGGCACGATCTCTCGCCGCGCCGTCAGCACGAGGAACACCCCGAGGATCAAGGCGCCCGCAATCATGCTGACCACCGAATTGGTGATCGACATGTCGATGGCCATGCCGCCGATATGCACAGGCGGCAGGTTCACGATCTTGTGGACCGCGAACTGCTCCATCGGGTCGATGGCGGGTGCTTGCGCCATGGGCGGCCTTAGTCCTCGTCCTCATCGTCCGGAACGCTGGGCACAGGCGCCTGGCGGTCCATCTCAATTTTGCTCGCCTTCGCCGCGGAGCTGACCGCCACGAAGATCGAAAACCCGGCGCCGATCAGCAATCCGCCGATCACGCCCCAGGGCGCTGTCACCTTGGCGTAGTGATCCAGGAGCCAGCCTAAGCCGACCCCTCCGAGCACCCCGCCCACCACTTCGCCGAGGAAGCGGTACCCTTGCGCCATAGCCGCGTGAGTATCGGGACTCACCTTGCGGACCTGGGCCGCCTCCGCCTCTCCCAAGCGCTGATCGAGACTCCTGAGGGCCTCATCCGGCGGATCATTGGGGTGTGGCATACGTCGGAAGGCCTCTGGACCGCGACGTGGCCGCCACGGCGGGGGCTTTTAGGTCGCGCGGAACCTATAGACCGTGCTGCGGCGCGTCAAGACTGGGTAATTTCGCATTATCTGATTGTTTTCACACATTATTTGTGAGGTCGCGACACATGGTCCGCGCCCTGGGGTTCACGGCTGGGCGCCTGGGGCCGACTTGGTCGCCGCCTCACTGCGCGGCCATGGCCTCGGCCTGGCAAAGATCGACGCTGACCAGCTGCGACACGCCGCGTTCGGCCATGGTGACCCCGAACAGGCGGTCCATGCGGGCCATGGTCACCGGGTTGTGGGTGATGGCGATGAAGCGGGTTTCGGTGCGCCGGCGCATCTCGTCCAGCATGTTGCAGAAGCGGTCGACGTTGGCGTCATCGAGGGGGGCGTCCACCTCGTCCAGCACGCAGATCGGGGCCGGTTGAGCGAGGAAGACTGCAAAGATCAGGGCGGTGGCGGTCAGCGCCTGCTCGCCGCCGCTCATCAGGCTCATGGTCGCCATGCGTTTGCCGGGTGGGCAGGCGTAAATCTCCAGGCCCGCCTCCAGCGGATCCTCCGATTCAACCAGCCGCAGTTCGGCCTGGCCGCCCTGGAACAGGGCCTGGAACAGCGTCTTGAAATGCTCGTTGATCACGTCGAAGGCGGCCAGCAGGCGTTCGCGGCCCTCGCTGTTCAGTTCGTTGATCCCTTCGCGTAAGCGCGCGATGGCGCCCGTCAAGTCGGAGCGATCGGCCTGCATAGCGGCCAACCGTCCGGAATGCTCGACCGCCTCTTCCTCGGCGCGCAGGTTTACCGGGCCGATGGCGTCGCGCTGGCGCTCCAGGTTGTAGAGGTGGCCTTCGATGCCGCTGGCGTCGCCGGGGATGGCGACCGCCTCGTCGGCGAGTTTCTGCGCCAGCTCCTCCGGCTCGATCCGGGCGGTCTCGCGGATCTGGGCGGACACCTCGACGAGGCGCGTGGTCGCCGCTTCGGCATGGGCCGCCAGGCTGGCGCGCAACTCGCGGGCCTCGGAGGCGGCGGCGTCGGCGGCGCGCAGCCCCCGGTCGGCCTCGGCGCGCTCATGCTCCGCGGCGCCCAGGGCGTCGGAGGACTTGGCGCGTCGGGCTTCGGCGACGCCGAGGTCGTCCAGCAGGTCGGCGCGTCGGGTCTCCAGGGTCTCCGGAGCCATCCTCGACCTAGCCAGGTCGGACGCCGATTTGGCGCGCGCCGCGACAAGGATCTCTAAGCGCCTCGCGGCGGCCTGCGCGCGGCGCGACCAGTCGTCGCGGTCGCCGGTCAAGAGCTCCAGGCGCCGCGCGCGGCCATCGCGGTCGCGGATCTCGACGTCCAGGGCGGCGCGGGCGGCGGCCGCCACTTCGCGGGCCGGCCCGGCGGCGGCGCGCGCAGCGGCCAGACGTCCGGCCAGATCCTCGCTATCCGCCTGCGTCGACGCGGCGGCTTGGACGGCGGCCAGGGCCTGCTCAAGTTCGGCGAGTTCAGCCTCGAACCGTCCGATGACGTCGTCGAGGGAGGCGGCATGGGCCTCTTTGCGGGCGGCTTCCCGGTCGAGGCGCTCCAGGGCCGTACGGGCGGCGAGCGCCTTCTGTTCGGCGGCGGGAGTCTCGCGACGGGCGGAGCGCAAAGCCTCTTCCGTGACGGCGACCCGGGCGGCGGCCACTTTTTGCGCCTCGCGCCCCGCCTCTACCCTAGGGGTCAGCGCCTCGATCTCGGTTTCGACTTCGGCCAGCCGGGTCTTCTGCTCCAGGCGCACGGCGGCGGGCTTGGGCGCGTCGGCGCGGGAGGTGAAGCCGTCCCAACGCCACAGGTCGCCCTCCTTCGAGACGAGCCGGCAACCGGCGGCGAGGCCCGCCTGCAGCCTGTCGCCATCCGCGCGCTCGACCAGGGCGGTGAAGGCCAGGCGGGCGGCGAGTGCGGCGGGGGCCTTCACCAGGCCGATCAGCGGCCTAGCCCCCTGCGGCCAGGCCGGCGCCTCGGCGTCGCGGCCACCCCAGAAGGACGGCGCCGCGCGATCCAGCCCAGCATCCAGGTCGTCGCCGAGCGCGGCGGCCAGCGCCTTTTCGTAGCCGCGGTCCGGCGAGACGGCCTCGATCACCGGCGTGAAGCCGCCGCGCTTGGCCTGCGCCACCAGGGCGGCCAGCGCGCGGGCCTCGGCGGTAAGCCGGCCGAGTTGCTCGTCGAGTTTCCGGGCGGCTTCCCGGGCGGAGCCCTCGGCCCCCTGCGCCGCGACGCGCTGCTCCTCCGCAGTCTCCAGAGCGGCGCGCGCGGACGAGAGCGCGGCTTCGGCGACCTCCAGATCGGCCTTCGCCCGGGCGGCGTGTGGATTGGCGACAGCGCCCAGGACTTCGCGTTCGCCCTTCGCCTGATCGAGCGCGCGCCGGGTGCGGGACAGGCGCGCCTGGGCTTCTTCCACGCGGTGCGCGGAGGCTTGGCGTACGGCCTCCTCGGCCGCGACCTGACCGGCCAGGGCCTCAACCTCGGCGTCCGCGGCGGCGCGGGCGGCCTCGGCGGCTTTGGCCGCGGCTTCCAGTTCCGGAATACGCTCCGGCGCCGACCGGATCGCTGCGTCGAGGGACGCAAGGTCGTCGGCCAGGCGAGCGAGGGCGGCCGAGGCGTCCTCAACGATGTGTTCCTCGCGGACACGATCGCCATCGATGCGGGCGAGGTCGCCGGTCACGCGCTCGAGTTCTGCGGCGTGAGCCTCGTGCTCGCGGTCCAGGCGGTCCTTGTCGATGGCGAGCTTGTGCAGGACTGCCGCAGCGATGGTCTCAGCCTCGCGCAGCGGCTTGATGGCCTCGTGGGCGTCGGCGGCCCGCGTCGTGGCTGCGGCGGCTAGCCTGGCTGTATCGTCAACGGCTCGGCCGGCGGCTTGGGTTTCGGCGGCGAGGCGTTCGGCCGCCGCGCTCGCCTCGGCCCAGCGGGCGTAAAGCACAGCGCCCTGCAGCGCCCGGATTTCGGCGGACAGCCTCTTGTAGCGTTCAGCCTGGCGGGCCTCCCGTTTCAGCCGGCCCAGAGCGGAGTCCAACTCGCGCGCCACGTCCTCCAACCGGGCAAGGTTGGCTTCGGCGGCGCGCAGCCGGAGCTCGGCCTCATGCCGGCGCGAGTGCAAGCCGGAGACTCCGGCGGCCTCCTCCAGGATCATCCGCCGGTTCTGCGGCTTAGCGGCGATCAGTTCGGAGATCTGTCCCTGCCGCACCAGCGCCGGCGAATTCGAGCCGGTCGAGGCGTCGGCGAACAGCAACTGTACGTCACGGGCGCGAACCTCGCGCCCGTTGATCCGGTAGGTCGAGCCCTCGCCGCGGTCGATGCGGCGCACAACCTCCAGCACCGGGTGGTCGTTGAACGCCGCCGGGGCCCGGCGGTCGGAGTTGTCAATGGTCAGCGCCACCTCGGCGTGATTGCGCGAGGCGCGGCCTGCGGCGCCCGCGAAGATCACGTCATCCATCCCGCCAGCGCGCATGGCCTTGGCGGAGTTGGCGCCCATCACCCAGCGCAACGCCTCCAGGAGGTTCGACTTGCCGCAGCCGTTCGGTCCCACGACGCCGGTGACGCCGGGCTCGATCCTGAACTCGGTGGGATCGACGAAGGACTTGAAACCCGAAAGGCGCAGCCGCTGGAAATGCACGGAGTCTAGCGGCCTCCCTTGGCGGCGGCGGCGGCGGCGATGGCGGCTTCGAGCTCCGCAGGAGTCTGCGGCGTGGCGATCCGCTTGCCGTTGATGAACAGGGTGGGCGTGGCGTCCACGCCGTCCTGCTGCGTCGCGCGCTGCGCCCGGGCGTTGATGGCCTGGAACCCGGCTTGATCGAGAATGCAGGCGTCGAACCGGGCTTCATCGACGCCGTTGGCCGCGGCAATCTCCTGGAAGATCGGTTTGATGTTGCCGCTGGTCCAGCGCGGCTGGCTGCGGAAAATCTGATCCACGACCGTGAAGTATTTCGCCGGTCCCGCGCAACGCGCCGTCAGGAAGCCCGCGGCCGCCACGTTCATCGGTTCGGTGAGCATTTCCTTCAGCGTGTAGCGCACCTTGCCCGTGTCGATGTACTTCGCCTTCAGCGTGGGAAAGATCGTCTCGTCGAAGTGCGCGCAGTGCGGGCAGCTCAGCGACGCATATTCGACCACCTCGATCCTCGCCTTCGGATTGCCCATGGTCATGTCGTCCGGCAGCGCGGTCGGTGCTGCCGTTGCTGCGCCGACCGCCGAGGCGGCGAGTCCTAGGGCGAAGAACGGCAAGACCAGGGCGGAGCAGCGGTTCAACATGGCAAATCCTATCCCGCCGCCTTGGCGATGGCCGCGTCCAATTCGGGCAGCGTCATCTCGCCTTCGATACGATGGCCGTTGATGATGAAGGTGGGGGTCGAGGTGACCTTGTCCAGATGGACGTGGCGATCGACGCGGGCGGCCAGCGCGTTCTCCGCTACGGTGTCGCGCATGCAGGCGTCGAGCTGGGCGTCGGTCAGGCCGCCGGGATCGTTGGCGATGCGAGCCAACACGCCGCGCACATCATGGGTCCGGACCATCTCCTCCTGGCTCTTGAATACCGCGTCGAGCACCGGGAAGTAGCGATCCGCGCCGGCGCAGCGGGCCAGCAGGAAGCCCGCGGCGGCCAGGGCCTCGGGGTCGGTGAGGTATTCTTTCAGAGTGTAGCGCACCTTGCCGGTGTCGACGTATTTGGCCTTGAATGCTGGAAAGACCTCCATGTCCCAGCGCGCGCAGTGCGGGCAGCTCGCCGAGGCGTATTCGATCACCGCGACCCTGGCCTTGGGACTGCCCAGGCTCATGTCGCCGGCCTGGGCCACCGACGCCGGATCGACCGCACGAGGCGCGCAGCCGCCCAGCGTCAGGGCGGCCATCAGAGCCACGGCGGCGAAGGAACGGCGGACGGGCATGCGAAGGCGTTCTCCTTGGGAGCCGATTAGAGCCCGATTCCATCGGGCCCGACTAACCGGCCTCCGTGGGCGCCGCCCCAGCGGGCGAGTCCCGGCGGGCGATGAAGGCCGCGATGCCGTCGAGAACCCTCTGTAGCCCGAACTCGAAGTTCCGCTCGTGGTCCGGCAGCGCCATCGCGCCGCTCTTGTAGGCTTCGCCGATCCTGACCGTCGTCGGATAAAGCGCGGGATCCACGAGGCCCTCCAACAGAGGGGTGTTCATCGACCACCACTGCTCGTCGGTCATGCCGCTCTGCTGCTCGATCTCTCGGGCGTCCAGCGCCGCGCGCACGGCTCCGCGCACATAACCGCTGATCAGCGAGGTGAGCTGGTCCATCTCCGTCTCGCTGAGGCCGAGGCCGTCGATGGCGCCGAGGGTGGTTTCCACCCGCGCCAGGACATTCGGACCCAGCGGCGGGCGGTGGGTGCCGATCTGCATCATCCAGGGATGACGCTGGGCGCGGGACCAACCCTGGCGCGCGATCTGCTCCAGCTTGGCGCGCCAGCCGTCGACCACATCGTCGGGCGCCTGCCGCTCGCCGGCGATCCGGTCGAGCATAAGGTCCACCAGCTCCGCCTTCGAGGGCACATAGGTATAGAGCGACATGGTGGAGAGTCCGAGCATTCCGGCCACGCGGCGCATGGACAGCGCGCCCAGGCCCTCGGCGTCGGCCAGCGCGACGGCCGCCTCCACCACCTCTTCGACCGAGTGACGCGGCTTGGGGCCGCGCCGTCCTGCGCCGGCCAGGCCCCATAGCAGGGCTATGCTCCGCCTAGGGTCGCCGCCGCCTGTGAACTCCGTCGCCATGCGGGCAAACTACACGCCAATTAATACTTTACAACATACGGAGTTTAGCTCAGAGGAGGGCCGATGGCGCCCGGAAGCGGCGCTTGACCCTCACGTGCCGTCAGGTCCGATCATCTGGCCGGCGGCGAGGGCCACGGGCGGACGCGTCCTTCCGGGGGCGTCGCCATCACTGGGCTTGTGTGTTCATGTCGCTAGACGTTCGGCTCCGGCCGCTGCATCTGAACCGGTCAGGGGCGGCGACTAGGGGCAACAGCTCCTGCAAGCCCGCTGCGGCTCAGTCACGAAAATCCTCCATGCGTCCCGCCATTCCCCTCGCCCTCGTGGCCTGCCTCGCGCTTGGCGCCTGCGCCCATGTGCGCCCAGCGGACACGCGGCTGCCGAGCGCCTATGAGGCGCCAAAGGGCGTCCCGGCCGGGGCGATCGATCTCGATCGCTGGTGGCTGGCGTTCCACGACGCAGAGCTCACCGGCCTGATCGACCAGGCGCTGGTGGCGAATCCCGATGCGCGCAGCGCCGCCGCGCGGCTGACCGAAGCGCGCGCCAACCGGGTGGAAGCCCTCGTGCACTATCTGCCGCAGGGCGATGTCACCGGCTCGACGCGCCGGACCGACACCCACCAGCTGGCCGGCACGGTGTTCAATATCCCGGGCTTCTCGTCCAGCGGCGTGTCCGACGCCCAGGCGGTGAACTTCAACGTCAGTTGGGAAGTCGACATCTTCGGCCGGTTCCTGGCGGCGCGGAAGGCGGTGAACGGCGACATCGCCGCGGCGCGATTCGACTACGAGGGCTCCCGGGCGAGCCTCGCGGCCAATGTCGCCGACGCCTATTTCCAGGCCCGAGGGCTGGCGATCCAGCTGGAGGACGCGCGCGCGACCGCGCGGATCGAACGCGAACTCTACGACAGCGCCACCAAGCGCGCGGCGGTCGGCATCGCGGCGACCTCCGACGCCGACCGGGTGGCCGGCGACCTGGCGCAGGCTGACGCGCAGGCCGCGGGCCTGGAGGCTGAACTCCAGGCGCAGCGCCGCACCCTGTTGATCCTCGCCGGTCGGACGATCGAGCCCACCAGGAACGTCGCGGTGGAGGCCAGCGTCGGCCAGTTGCCGCCGGTTCCGGACGTGATCCCCAGCGAACTCCTGAAACGGCGCCCCGACGTGCGCGAGGCCGAGGCCCGCGTAGCGGCGGCGGCCGGCCGCTCGGACGCCGACGTCCTGTCGTTCCTCCCGACGCTGAACTTCACGCCCGGTCTGGGCTGGCAGAAGCAGTCGCAGCCGGGGTTCTCGGTAACCGCGCAGTCGTTGGTCACCGGCGCGACCTTCATCCAGCCGCTGCTGTCGATCCCACGGCTGCTGGCCGAGCTGAAGGCGCAGAATGCGCGCACCGAGCAGGCGGTGATCGCCTACGAAAAGGCCGTGCAGACCGCGTTCTCGGACAGCGAGGGCGCGCTGGTCCGGCTTGAGGCCGACCGCAAGCGGGTGGCGCTACTCACCGACGGCGAGGCCCGCGCCCAGCGCGGCTACATCGCCGCCAAGCTCGGCTACGACCGCGGCCTGACGGACCTGCAGACGGCGCTCAGCGCCGAGCAGTCCTGGCGGGCCACCCGCTCCCAACTCACGGCGGCCAAGGTGCAGGCGTTCCGCCGTACCGTGCAGGTCTACAAGGCGCTCGGCGGCGGCTGGCCGGCCGGGCATTTCCCCACCCAGGCGCAGGCCCGCTGAGACCCGCATGAGACATTCAAAGCCTTCTCTGGCCCTCCTCCTGCCGCTACTGGCGACGCTTGGACTCGCCGGTTGCAACAAGCCCCGGCCGAAGACGACCGAGGCCGAGCAGGC
This sequence comes from Caulobacterales bacterium, assembly GCA_044445675.1. Lineage (GTDB taxonomy): Bacteria > Pseudomonadota > Alphaproteobacteria > Caulobacterales > Caulobacteraceae > Phenylobacterium. The sequence goes on from JBIOED010000058.1 coordinate 12,197, forward strand.
CCGCGCGGTCCGCATCGTGGCGCTGCAGACGCGGTCGATCTCCGGCGCGCTGTCGGCCTCCGGCGACCTAGTGGCGCGCGAGGAAGCCGCGGTTCTGCCCGAGGTCAGCGGTTATCGCGTGGCCAGGGTGCTGGCGGACGTCGGCGACACCGTGAAAAAGGGCCAGACCCTGGTCCAGCTCGACCCGGCGCTGATCCAGGCCCAGCTCGCCCAGGCCGAGGCGGTCGCCGCCCAGGCCCAGGTGCAGGCCTTGCAGGCCGCCGACCAGGCGGCGCGGGTCAAGGACCTCGACAACGCCGGCGTGCTGTCCCAGGAGGCGATCGACCAGCGCCGCTTCCAGGCGCGCGCCGCCCAGGCTGCCGCCAAGGCGCAGGCCGCAGCGCTGAAGGACCTTCGGACGCGGGTGAACAAGCTGTCGGTCACCGCCCCGGTCTCGGGCCTGATCCTTGAGCGCAACGTGAATCCCGGCGACATCTCGGCCGTCGGCGCCGCGACCCCCTGGTTCCGCCTGGCGCGGGACGGGGAGATCGAACTCGCCGCCCAGCTCTCGGAAATCGACCTGGCGAACATCCGGCCGGGCCAACATGCCCAGGTGACCCTGCCCAGCGGCGTGGTCGTGCCGGGTGTCGTGCGGCTGGTGAGCCCGCAGATCGATCCGCAGACCAAGCTCGGCATCGTGCGCATCCATCTCCCGGTGCGCCGCGATATCCGCGCCGGCGGCTTCGGCCGCGCGGTGTTCACCGATGTTTCCGGCCAGGTGCTCGCCGCCCCGGAGACAGCCATCCGCTATGATGCCGACGGCGCGAGCGTGATGGTGATCGGCCCGGACAACCGCGTGAAGCATGCCATGGTCCAGACCGGCGAGCGCGGCGGCGGCTATGTGCAGCTGATCAAGGGTCCGCCCGCCGGGTCGCGGATCGTGGAGAACGCCGCGGCCTTCCTGCTGGACGGCGACATGGTCCGGCCCGTCGATGCCTCCGCCCCGGGCGCGCCGGCGCCCCTCGTCCGCCCCGCCCAGCGTCCGGCCACCCGCCGATGAGCGAGCGCCCGAACCCCTCGCGCTTTGCGATCTCGGCCTGGGCCATCCGCAATCCAATTCCGGTGGCGGTGCTGTTCATCGGCCTCGTGCTGGCCGGGATGATCGCCTACGCCAGCCTGCCGATTAAGCAGTTCCCGAACATCCAGTTCCCGGTGGTGGCCGTGACCATCACCCAGAACGGCGCCGCGCCCGGCGAGATGGAGACCCAGATCACCCGGCCCGTCGAGGACGCCGTGGCTGGCGTCAGCGGGATCAAGACCCTGCAGTCCAACGTGACCCAGGGGGTTTCCACGACCTCGATGCAGTTCGAGATCGGCGAGAACCTGCAGAAGAAGACCGACGAGATCCGATCGAAGATCGCCCAGGCCCGCGCGGTGCTGCCGCGCGACATCGACGAGCCCATCGTCCAGCAGCTGGAGATCGACGAAGCCGCGCCGATCCTGACCTATGCGGTCGCCGCGCCCAATCTGTCGGACGACGCGCTGTCCTGGTTCATCGACGACACGGTCTCGCGCGAGTTGCAGGCGGCCAAGGGGGTCTCGCAGGTGAACCGCGTCGGCGGGGTCTCCCGCGAGATCAATGTGGTCGTCAGCCCCGACCGGCTGGCGGCGCGCGGCCTGACTGCGACGCAGGTCAACACCGCCCTGCGCAGTTTCCAGACCAACGCGCCCGGCGGACGCGTCAACGTCGGCGGCCGCGAGCAGACCCTGCGAGTGCTTTCCAGCGTCGCCAGCGTCGCCCAGCTGCGCGACCTGTCGATCCCCACCGGAACGGGGCGGTTCATCAAGCTGTCCGACGTGGCCGACGTCGGCGACGGGGCCTCTGAGGTGCGCGGGTTCGCGCGCCTGAACGGCCACCCGGTGGTCGGCTTCCAGGTCTCGAAGACCAAGGAAGCCAGCGACGTCGCCACCGAGGATGCGGTGGTGAAGGCCATCGCCAAGCTCGAGAAGGCCCATCCGGGCGTGAAATTCACCAAGATCTTCTCGTCGGTCGACGACACGCGCGAAAGCTTCCATGCGACCCAGCACGTGCTGGCCGAGGGCATGTTCCTGGCGGCGGTGGTGGTGTTCCTCTTCCTGCGCGACTGGCGCGCGACGCTGATCACCGCGGTCGCCATGCCCATCTCTCTGGTCCCCACCTTCTTCGTCATGAAGCTGATGGGCTTCTCGCTGAACGTGGTCACCCTGCTGGCGCTGACCCTGGTGGTGGGCATCCTGGTCGACGACGCCATCGTCGAGATCGAGAACATCGAGAAACGGGTGGCGCGGGGCCTGCGGCCCTATCAGGCGGCGCTGGAAGGCGCCGACGCCATCGGCCTGGCCGTGGTGGCGACCACCATGGCCATCGTGGTGGTGTTCACGCCGGTCAGCTTCATGCCGGGCATTCCCGGCCAGTTCTTCAAGGAATTCGGCCTGACCGTGTCGGCCGCCGTGCTCTTCTCCTTGCTGGTCGCCCGCATGGTGACGCCGCTGATGGCGGCCTATCTCCTGAAACCCAAGGCCCACGCCACGGAGCGCAAGCCGTTCACCGGCTTCTATCGCAGGGTGCTGGAATGGGCGTTGGCGCACCGGATCGTCGCCGCGGCCACGGGCCTGGTGCTGTTCATCGGCTCGGTGATGCTGTTCCCGCTGCTGCCGCAAGGCTTCCAGCCGGCGGGCGATCCGGACTTCATGTATGTGGACATCCAGGGTCCGCCCGGCGCCTCGGTGGCCGACATGGAAGACACCGCCCAGCGGATCAACGCGCTGTTCCGCGGCCAGCCGTCGGTGCAGGACGTCTTCGTCCAGATCGGCTCGACGGTCTCGAGCTTCGGGCCGGGTTCGGGCGGCGGCGGCGGCGGCGACCTCCGCAGTGGCACCGCCACCATCCTGCTCGATCCGCACCGCCACCAGACCGGCGACCAGATTCGCAACAGCCTGCGCGACAAGCTGCGGGCGATCCCCGACGCCCGCCTGACGTTCCTCGATTTCCAGGGCGCCTCCGGCTACCAGCAGATCCTCACCGGCGACAATCCGGACAACCTGCAGCGCGCCGCGCGCGAGCTGGAGGTGGAGATGCGCAAGCTGCCGGAACTCGCCGACCCCCACCCGTCCAAACCACCGGAAGCGCCCGAGATCGTCATCCGGCCGAAGCCGCAGGAGGCCGCGCGCCTGGGGGTGTCCTCCGACGCCATCGCCACCATCGTCCGCGTCGCCACGGTCGGCGACATCGACGCCAACGTCGCCAAGTACGACGAGGGCGAGCGCCGCATCCCGATCCGCATCCGCCTGCCGGCGAGCGCGCGGGCGGATCTGGAGCGGATCAGTTCGCTGCGCGTGCCGACCGCCAACGGCGGCTCGACGACCCTCGACAGCGTCGCCGACATCAGCTTCCAGGCGGGCCCCGCCCGCGTCGACCGGCTGAACCGCGAGCGGCAGGTGACCATCCGCGCCGAACTCAACGGCGTCGAAACCGGGCCGGCGCAGCGGGCGGTGAACAACCTGCCGATCATGAAGCACCTGCCGCCGGGCGTCAGGCCCGCGGCCATCGGCAACCAGCAGGCGCAGGCCGAACTGTTCGGCGGCTTCCTGATCGCCATCTTCGCCGGCGTCTCGATGATCTTCGGCGTGCTGGTGCTGCTGTTCCGCAGCTTCTTCAAGCCGGCCGTGATCCTCTCGGCCCTGCCGCTGGCCGTGGGCGGGGCGTTCCTCGGCCTGCTGATCTTCCACCTGTCGCTGTCGATCCCGTCGCTGATCGGCTTCCTGATGCTGCTGGGCCTGGCCGCGAAGAACTCGATCCTGCTGGTGGAATACGCCATCGAGCGCGAGCGCGAGGGCATGAGCCAGAAGGAGGCGCTGTTCGAAGCCTGCCGCGAGCGGGCGCGGCCAATCATCATGACCACCATGGCCATGGCCGCCGGTATGCTGCCCACCGCCTTTGCGCTGGAGAAGGGCGCGGAATTCCGCCAGCCGATGGCCGTCGCCGTGATCGGCGGCCTGATCACCTCGACCATCCTGTCTCTTGTGCTGGTGCCGGTGGTCTATGAGTTCGTCGACGACTTCGAATCCTGGCTGAAGCCGCGGCTGGCGAAGCTCGTCACGCCGCGATACCAGCCGCTGGAGCCCGCGCCGGAGGATCGGCTCTAGCGGACGCTGAGCCACCGGAGGGTCTAGCTAGATTTCGCCGCGGATAGCCCGGCTGAAGAGTTCGGGATCGACGTTGCCGCCGGAGAGCACGAGGCCCACGGTCTGGCCGCCATCGAGCTTGACCTTGCCCGCCAGCAACGCGGCCAGGCCGACCGCGCCGCCCGGCTCGACCACCAGCTTGAGCGTGGCGAAGGCGTAACGCATGGCCTCGGCCACCTCGGCGTCGGAAACCAGCGCGATGTCCGCGAGCGTCCGCTTCAGCACCGGAAAGGTGAGTTCGCCGGGCGCTGGACTCTCCAGGGCGTCGCACAGCGAGCGGGTCGTGGGCTTGGTGACCACCCGGCGGCCGGCCCGCAGCGATTGCAGGGCGTCGTCGAACGCCTCGGGCTCCACGCCTACGATGGCCGTGCCCGGCGAGAGCGCCTTCACCGCCGTGGCGATCCCAGCCATCAGGCCGCCGCCGCCGACCGGCGCCACCACCATGTCGAGCTGGGCGCCCAGCGCCTGCGCCTGCGCCACCAACTCCAGGCCGACGGTGCCTTGGCCGGCGATGATGTGCGGGTCGTCGAAGGCCGGCACGACCACAGCGCCGCGTTCGCTGGCCACGGCTGCGGCGATCGCCTCGCGGCTTTCCGTCAGCCGGTCGTAGAGCCTGATCTCCGCCCCATAGCCGCGGGTGTTGGCGACCTTGATGGCCGGCGCGTCCGACGGCATGACGATGAGCGCCGGCATGCCGAGCAGCTTGGCGGCGAGCGCCACGCCTTGAGCGTGGTTGCCGGAGGAGAAGGCGACGACGCCGCGCCGGCGTTCGTCGGCGCTCAGCTGAACCAGCCGGTTGTAGGCGCCGCGGAACTTGAAGGCCCCCGCGCGCTGCAGCGTCTCGGGCTTGATCAGCACGCGCAGGCCCAGGCGCTCGTCGAGCGCGGGGCTGCCGATCAGGGGCGTTTCGACAGCGTGGCCCTTGATCCGCCCGGCGGCGGCCTCGATGTCGGCGAGGGTGACGCTCGCGGCGTCGCTCATCTCGCGAACACCATGGCGTCGTCAGCGAAGGCCTTGAACTCCAGCGCGTTGCCGGAGGGGTCGAGGAAGAACATGGTCGATTGCTCGCCGGCCTCGCCCGTGAAGCGGGTATGGGGTTCGATGACGAAGGCGGTCCCAGCGGCGATTAGGCGTTCGGCCAGGGCGGCCCAGGCGGCCGGCTTGAGGATCGCGCCGAAGTGGCGGACCGGTACGTCGTGACCGTCGACGGCGCTGGTGGACCGGTGGCCGACCTCGTCGGGCGCGAGATGGGCGACGATCTGGTGGCCGTGGAAGTCGAAGTCGACCCATGCGTCGCTGGCGCGGCCCTCCGGGCAGCCGAGCAGCTCGCCATAGAAGGCGCGCGCCTCGGCGAGATCGCGCACCGGGAAGGCCAGGTGGAAACGGGGAATGTCCATATCCGCCTCTTAGACCGCAGCATTTGATGAGGCGAGGACCCTTTCGGCGCGCTATGAATTTATCGAGCGAAGCTGTGGGGGTTCAGGAAATGCGCCGTTTCGCTCTTGTCGCCGCGCTGGGCGCTGTCGCACTGGCCACGCCGGCCACCGCGGCCGACATCCTCCTGGGCGCCTACGCCCACGACGTGACCTTCATCGGCGACACCTTGGGTATCGGCGTCTCCGGGCGCGAGAAGGGGGACGGCGCCGATATCGAACTCGGGATCCGCTCGGACCGCATCGGCGCGCTGAGTTGGCTCGGCCGCCCACAGGCGCACGCCTTCATCTCGCTCAACACCCAGGGCTTCAGCAACTTCGGCGCGGTGGGCCTGTCCTGGCCGATTCCGCTCGGTCGCACCTTCTACTTCCGTCCCGGCCTGGGCCTGGCGCTGACCGACGGCAAGGCTGGCCTGCCCGCCGTCAACGCCCCGGGTCTGGCGCCGGCCGAAATCCAGCGACGCCTGGACCTCTACGAGCATCGCATCGATTTCGGGTCCAAGGTGCTGTTCGAGCCGGAGCTCGGCCTCGGCGCGCACCTGTCGCCGCGTTTGGACGCCGAACTCTCTTGGGTGCACATCTCCAACGGCGAGATATTCCATCACGGCAAGAACCAGGGGCTTGACGATGCGGGCGTACGGCTGATCTACCGCTTCGGCCCTCACGGCGGCTGAAGCTGGCGGGCGACAATCGATCCAAGTCGCTGCGCCGAGCACCTGTCGAAGGGCGCAAGCCGACTGACCGGGCAGGTCGGGAGATCGTATCTGATGGCCAATGTCACCGTAATCGGCGCCCAGTGGGGCGACGAAGGCAAAGGCAAGCTCGTCGACTGGCTGTCGAACCGCGCTGACGTGGTGGTGCGCTTCCAGGGCGGCCACAACGCCGGCCACACCCTGGTGGTCGGAAACCAGGTCTACAAGCTGTCCCTGCTTCCCTCCGGCGTCGTACAGGGCAAGCTGTCCGTCATCGGCAACGGCGTAGTCGTCGATCCCTGGCACCTTCTGGGCGAGATCGAGAAGCTGGCCGGTCAGGGGGTGGCGATCGGGCCGGACCTGCTGGTGCTCGCCGACAACGCCTGCCTGATCCTGCCGCTGCATCGCGACCTCGATCAGGCCCGGGAGGCCGCCGCCGCCCAGAAGATCGGCACCACCGGGCGCGGCATCGGGCCGGCCTATGAGGACAAGGTGGGCCGCCGGGCCATCCGCGTCGCCGACCTCGCCGACCGCGAGGCGCTGGAAGCCAAGATCGATCGGCTGATGGCCCACCATGGCCCCCTGCGTCGCGGCCTGGGCCTGCCCGATATCGATGGGGCGGCGCTGCTGGCGGAGCTCGAGGCCGTGGCGCCGAAGGTTCTGCCGTTCGCGCGCCCCGCCTGGCTGCTGCTGGACGAGCTGGTGAAGTCGGGCAAGCGGGTGCTGTTCGAAGGCGCGCAAGGCGCCCTGCTCGACGTCGATCACGGCACCTATCCCTACGTGACCTCGTCCAACACCGTCGCCGGTCAGGCGGCGGCGGGCTCCGGCCTGGGCCCGAAGGGGCCCGGCTATGTGCTGGGCATCGTCAAGGCCTACACCACGCGGGTCGGCGAGGGGCCGTTCCCCACCGAGCTCGATGACGCCGTCGGCCAGCACCTGGGCACGGTCGGCAAGGAGGTGGGCACCGTAACGGGCCGCAACCGCCGTTGCGGCTGGTTCGACGCGGTGCTGGTGCGTCAGTCCGTCGCCCTGAACGGCATCAGTGGCATCGCGCTTACCAAGCTCGATGTGCTGGACGGCCTGCCGTCCTTGAAGATCTGCACCGGCTACCGGGCCGGCGACCGGGAATTCAGCTACCTGCCGGCGGGGCTGAAGGCGCAGAGCGCGCTGACGCCGGTCTA
>JBIOED010000059.1:0-19668 GCA_044445675.1 Caulobacterales bacterium
CTATGGCTGCCGTTCGTGCCCAAGGAGCATGGCGGCATGGGCCTGGGCCCGCTGGCCAATGCGCTGGTGCAGATGGAACTGGGCCAAAGCCACCTGGGGGCGCTGTCCATGAACAGCCAGGGGCCCGACGACGCGACCATCCTGACGCTGCTGGCGCACGGCACCGACTACCAGAAGGAGAAGTTCCTCAAGCCGCTGCTGAACGGCGAAAAGCGGGTCTGCTACTCGATGACGGAAAAGGCCGCCGGGGCCGACGCCACCGGCATGCGCACCTCGGCCGTCAAGGACGGCAACGAGAACTACGTCCTGAACGGCGAGAAGTGGTTCTCCTCGGCCGCCAGCGCGGCAGACCTGGCGCTGGTCATGGCCCGCACCGACCCGGACGCGCCGCGCCACCAGCAATTCTCGACCTTCATCGTCGAGCTGCCCAACCCCGGCTACCGGATCAAGCGCGACATCCCGACCATGGCCATGGAGGGCCCGCTCAGCCACATCATGGGCGGCGGCCATGCGGAGATCGAGATCAAGGACCTGGTGGTCCCGGCCGAAAACCTGCTGGGCGGCGAGGGCCGTGGCTTCGACATGGGTCAGCACCGCCTGGCCTATGGCCGACTGCGCCACGGCATGCACAACGTCGCCATGGCCCAACGCGCGCTCGACATGGCCACCGCCCACGTCACCAAGCGCTCGACCTTCGGCAAGAAGCTGGATGAGCGCCAGGCGGTGCAGTTCATGCTCGCCGAGTGCGCCACCCAACTCTACATCGCCCGCCTGATGCTGCTGCACATCGCCTACAAGGCCGAGAAGGGCCTGGACATGCGGCAGGAGAACTCCATCGCCAAGGTCTATCTGGCGCACATGGTCCACCACGTGGTCGACACCGCCATCCAGCTTCACGGCGCCTTGGGCTACAGCCGCGATACGCCGCTGGCCGGCTGGTACACCCACATCCGCGCGCAGCGGCTTGTGGACGGACCCGACGAGGTGCACCGCTGGACCGTCGGCCGCAACGTCATCAAGGCGTTCCAAAAGGACGGCACCACGGCCGCAGCCGCCGGCGGGGATCTGCTCTAGGGCCCGCTCGCGAGAACGTGTGCGGCGCCGCGTCGGCCGCGGACGTAGGGTCCGGGGATCAGTGCCATTGCGTATCCAGGCCGAGGGCGTGGGTGATGGACTGCTCGCCTGTTCGGCCGCCTCATTGAGGAGCTGCAGCATGGCTTCGGAAACCCTTGAGCGCCCGGCGCGAACGGCGCCGGATCCGGACAAGCTCGACGACTTCGTGGGCAAGATGGTCGGTGACATCGGCGCCGCGATCTCGGCGTCCCTTGTTTTGCTGGGCGACCGGCTCGACCTCTACAAGACGCTTGCCGCCCGCGGACCTTCGACCTCGGCGGAGCTGGCGGAGGCCGCCGGCGTCAACGAACGCTACGTCCGCGAATGGCTCGCCGCCCAAGCCGCCTCGGACTATGTCACCTATGAGGCCAGGACGGGACGGTTCTCCATGTCGCCCGAACAGGCGGCCGTCCTCGCCGACGAGGAGAGCCCCGCCTTCATGGCCGGCGGGTTCGATATCATCGGCGCCATGTTCAAGGACGAGCCCAAGGTGGCCATGGCCTTCCGGTCGGGCCTGGGGCTCGGCTGGCACGAGCATGACGTCTGCCTGTTCAGGGGCACCGAGCGGTTCTTCCGGCCCGGCTACAACGCCAACCTGATCAGCAACTGGATTCCCGCCCTCGACGGCGTGGAGGCGAAGTTGCAGGCCGGGGCCAAGGTCGCCGACGTAGGGTGCGGCCACGGCGCCTCGACCATTCTGATGGCCAAGGCCTATCCGAAATCGCACTTTTCAGGCTTCGACTACCACGGCCCGTCCATCGATCGGGCTCGCGCGGCGGCGGCCGAGGCCGGCGTGTCCGACAGGACGGACTTCCAGGTGGCCTCGGCCAAGGATTTCCCCGGCAAGACCTACGACCTCGTCACGATCTTCGACGCCCTGCATGACATGGGCGACCCGGTCAGCGCCGCGGCCCACATCCGCCAGACACTGGCGCCGGAGGGGACCTGGATGCTGGTCGAGCCCTTCGCTCACGACAACCTGGCCGACAACCTTAACCCGGTGGGTCGAATTTTCTATTCGGCCTCGACGATGATCTGCACGCCGGCGTCGCTCAGCCAGGAAGTCGGGCTGGGCCTGGGCGCGCAGGCTGGCGAGAAACGCCTTCGCAGCGTGGCGGAGGAAGCCGGCTTCAGCCGGTTCCGCCGGGCCACCGAGACGCCCGTCAACCTGGTCTTCGAAGTGAGACCTTAGCTAGCGGCCGCGGCCGGGGCCGATGATCGGGCGCCCCGGCGGCAGTCCAAGCGGGAAAGGATCAGGGCGACCGCATCCGGCTGATGTATTCGCGGACCAGGGCCAGACCCTGGTCGTCGACCAGCGAGCGGCCGAGTTCAGGCATCATCACGCCGGGATCGGTCGAGGCCATGCGGTAGGCGATGATCGAGGCGTCGGGACGGCCCGGAACCAGGTCGATCTCCAGGTCGCCGGAGCCCTTGCCGGCCGCCACGGGGCGCTTACCGACGCCGATCTTCACGGGCCGGGCCTCCTCCAGGTCGAGAAAGAGGCCGCTGTTGGAGGCCATGCCGCGGGGGTTGTGGCAATGGCCGCAATTGCCGTCGAGATAGGCGCGGCCGCGAGCCTTCAGCGGTTCTGAGGCGTCATTCCACACCGCGGTCCGCGGCGCCTTGGCCGGGTCCGGCGCGCCGGTCAGCAGGCCGGTCCGCGTCCAGTGGGCGAGCTGGTTCTCCGACCCTTCCGAATAGGCGAAGGCCCCGTTCAGGTTGCGGGCCTTGACGCCGATCGGCGCGATCTTGCCCGACAGCGAATGGCATTCCTTGCACTGGTTGGCGTTGGGCACGTGGTAGTCGACTTGCCGGGGTTCGCCCTTCGCGTCGAGGAAGCTGACGTCGAGGCGCGTCCCGGCGCGCTTCAGCCTCGCCTGGGTCTGACCCTCGTTCCAGACGTAGGCCAGCGCCACCCAGCCGCGCCGGCGATGGATCAGCAGGCGGGTTTCCAACAGGCGGACCTTGTCGTCCGGACGGCGGAAATCGGCGGGATAGGCGAAGCTCTTGATCAGCGTCGCGCCCACCGGCAGGCCAAGCGCGCCCTGCGCCCGATAGGTCGCGTGGGCTCCGGGCGGCAGGTAGAGGAAGCGGCTCTTTTCCGCATAGTCGCTGAACAAGGGGGTGTTCAGGGCATAGGGCGTGACGCCGGCGTTCGGATGACGCGCGCCCTCGTCGACGAACAGGCGATAGGCCGCCAGGGTCGGCGCCGGGGTTTCGGACATCAAGGCGTCCAGCGCCACCGCGCCCGGCGGGGGCGCGGCGCCCAGGCAGAGCACGGCGGCCAGAACGGCGAAGGTGCGCTTCATGGGCCGACTTGCGCCTGGGGCAGGACCACCGGCTTCGGTTCGGCGATCGGGCCATCGTCAATGGTGGGTGTCAGCTCTGGCTTGGCGCTGAAGACGTTCCCCGGGGCGGCAAAACGCAGGTTGGCGACCGGCCCGTCCATCAACCGAACATGCACCACCTCCGGCGCCGTCTGGCCCTTGCGCGTGTAGTTCGAGACCCCGTCCCAGATGATCGGCGGCAAGGCCCCGCCCAGCGCCTTGGCGATCACCGCTCCGCCGGGAAACTGCGGGTCCCACCCGTTCTTGCCTATCCGGTTGTCGCGCACCACGATGTCGCGCGGCAGCGGGTCGTAGGTCAGGTCGTCATAGGCCTTGGTGTAGGAGACCAGGAGCACGGCGGCGGTCTGGTTCTGGTCGATCTCGTTGTCGAACACCGCGATCTGGCGGTTGGCCATCACCATGATCCCGGACCCGGTGGGCACGTCGCCGACGATGGCGCCCTTCTTGGCGAAATTCCTGGTGTCGTTCTGCACCACCCTGTTGTGGAACACCCGTGTCGAGTGGCCCCCCATCTGCGGCAGGTTGGGCAGGTCGAAGATCAGGATGCCCCCGGCGTTGTGCGTCGCGACGTTGTCGAACACGTCGGCGTCCATCGAGTTCTCGATCTCGATCCCGGCGACGTTGAACTCCGCGCGGCTGTTCTTGACCACGATGTTCTTCGACTGGCCGACGTAGATGCCGGCGTCCGAGGCGCCGCTCACCGTCACCTGGTCGATCAGCACGTTGGTCGAGGCCACCGGATAGACCCCATAGGCGCCGTTGGTCTCCTTCGGCCCGCCGGTCCACGCGACGCGCAGGTTCTTGAAACTGATCTGGTCGACGCCCTTCGCCTTGACGCCGTCGCCCTTGGTGTCCTCGACGCCGAGGTCGCGGATGGTCACCCGGCTGGAGGTGATCAGGAAGCCTTCCCCGGAGCTCTTCTGGCCCTTGAAGGACAGGATGGTGGCCGCCGGTCCCGCACCCCTCACGGTGACGCCCGGCACGTCCAGCGACAGGCCGTCGGTCAGTTCGTAACGGCCGGCCGCGATGGCCACCGTGTCGCCGGGCTTGGCGTCGAGCAGCGCGGTCTGCAGGTTATCCTGCGCATCGCCGCCCGGGCTGACGCTCAGCACCTTGGCCTGCGCCTGGCCGGCCAGCAGGGCGCTCGCAGCGGTCGCGGCGATCAGCAACGTCTTCATGGGCGCTTGTCCTCCCAGACCACCGGCGTCATGCCGCGCCGTTCGGAGGCGCCATGGTGCCGCGCTCCCGCTGCGGCAATCAATGGCCAGGATCGGGCGGCGCCGGCGCCTCACCGCGGAAGTTGCGGAAGGTGATGGAGTAGCGATGCGCCGTCACCGGCGGGATCGAGTGTTCCCAGAGGCTGCGGGCCGGGCCGGTGAGGCCATAGATGGAACGTGGCGCGAGCGCGATCGTCACGCGCTCGAAGCGCGCGCCCAGCCGGCGGCGCAGGCGAAAGGCGCAGGGCGCGAGCAGGGAGATGCCCACCACCTTCTCGAACAACGGCCGGTCGCGGTGCCAGCCGATCGGCGCGCCGGGCAGGTACTCGTTGAGCAGGCACTGCTGCAGGTCCTGCGGCGCGAGATCCACGAAGGCGGCGGCGCGGGCGCGAACCTCCCGCAGCTCCGCCGGCATGTCCTCGGCCTTGACCAGGTGGCTGCGGGTGAAGTCGTACTGCCAGCCGAACGACACCACCCGGCGCCTGCCCTCGTAGCCGCGGAACTGGAAGGCCTGGAACGGCAGGGTCGCGAGCCATTCGGCCAGCCGCGCCTCCTCCTCGGTCGACAGGAACTCCGGCCTATAGGCGAAGCCTTCGGGCAGGCTTGGCGCCGCCGCCGGTTCGGCTTCGAACAGCGAAGGTTGACGGGCGGACATGACCTCCCGATCGGGCAAGGATGGCGGGACCTCAGGAATTGCCGCTCAGCAGGAAGTGGCCTCGCAGCGCCGCGAAGGGGAAGGCGCGGTCTTCCTGCCAGGCTTCCACGTGGACGTTGGCGATGCGCCGGCCGACCTTGCGCAGGTCGGCGCGGGCGTAAGAGGTGAGCGCGCGACCGGGCCTCAGGTACTCGATGGTGATGTCGATGGTCTTGTGCACCCGCGGCGACGGCTGGGAGACGGAAAGCTGGGCGAGCGCGGTCATCTCCAGGAAGGCGCCGATTACCCCGCCGTGCAAAGCCTGGATGAAGGTGTTGCCCACCAGGTGCGGCGCGAACGGCAGGATGGCGGTCATCTCGTCGCCGGCGAGCTCAGCGTGCATGCCCAGGAAGCGGACGTAGGGCACCCGCTGCAGGAAGGTCTCCAACTGCTCGGCGCCGGCGCCGGCCGGGGCGCCGCTCACGGGCGCGGCCTGTTCAGCACGAAGGCCGCCTGGGCGGTGGCGACCAGGTCGGATTTGTCGAGGTCCCAGGCCTCGGCGCGCACGAAGCCGATGGTGCGGGTGAGCTTGTAGCAATGCGCCTCGGCGACGACGCCGGTCCGCGGCGCGGCCGGACGCATGTAGTCGATGCGCAGGTCCAGGGTGGCGGTGGAGAAGGCTTGCGTCCCGGCGGCCGACGCCATGGCCAGTCCGCAGGTGTGGTCCAAGAGGCTGGTGACGACCCCACCGGCGATCACCTGGGTGTCGGGGTCGCCGACCAGGTCTTCGCGCCAAGGGGCCTGGATGGAGCCGCGGCCGACATCGACGGAGACCAGCCGGAAGCCAAGGGACGCGGCCTGGGGAACTGTGGTGGCCATGTGCTCGGCCATCTCTCGCACGATGTCGGGGACTTTGGTCATCTTCGCGGGGTAGGGCGGAACCCGCCCCGCGGTCAATCGCCCCTTGCCTGAGGCCGGGGGCGCGCGGAGCGGGCGCTAGTGGGCGAGCGGGGTCAGGTAGGCGATCACGACGGCGACCGGCAGGGTGGCGGCCAGCACGAAATTGGCGAAACCCACGAAGGGGGAAGCTGCGTTTGACATGGTGTCCTCGTCTTGGTTTTTGGCGGCGGCGCCGGTTGGCGTCTTGACGACGAGGGATATACGCAATTGATTTGACGAATACTTGTTAAGTCTCAGTCATGACATCGATTTAACATGATGACGACTTGGTAAGGTTGCGGTTCGAGCCCAGCCGCCTAGATGCGAGGCCATGATCCGACCGCAGGACCTGCTCTGCCCGAAACCTGAGGGGCTCTATTGCGCGCCCGGCGATTTCTACATCGACCCGGTGCGGCCGGTGGCGCGCGCGGTGGTCACCCACGGCCACGCCGATCACGCCCGGGCCGGCCACGGCGCAGTGCTGGCGACGCCCGAGACGCTGGACATCATGGCCGAACGCTATGGCCTGGAGTTCGCCGGCGCCCGTCAGGCGGCGGCCTATGGCGAGGCGGTGGCGCGCGACGCCGTCGAGGTGACCCTGGTCCCGGCCGGCCACGTGCTGGGCTCGGCCCAGGCGGTGGTGCGCTGGAAGGGCCTGACCATGGTGGTGTCCGGCGACTACAAGCGCCGCCGCGACCCCACCTGCGCGGCGTTCGAGCCCGTGCCCTGCGACGTCTTCATCACCGAGGCGACCTTCGGCCTGCCGGTGTTCCGCCATCCCAGCGACGCCGAGGAGATCGCCCGCCTGCTGCGCTCGGTGGCGCAATTCCCGGAGCGCAGCCACCTGGTCGGCGCCTATGCGCTGGGCAAGGCGCAGCGGATCATCCGGCTGTTGCGCGAGGCGGGCTGGGACGCGCCGATCTACGTCCACGGCGCCCTGGAGCGGCTGAATGCGCTCTATGAACGGCACGGCGTCGGCCTCGGCCCCCTGGAGCCCGCCACCTCGGCGAAGAAGCAGGACTTCGCGGGCCAGATCATCGTCGCCCCGCCCTCGGCGACCCAGGACCGCTGGAGCCGGCGCTTCCCCGACCCGGTCATCGCCTTCGCCTCGGGCTGGATGCAGGTGCGCGCCCGCGCCCGCCAGCGCGGCGTCGAGCTTCCGCTGGTGATCTCCGACCACGCCGACTGGGACGAGCTGACCGCCACGGTGGCCGAACTGCGCCCCGGCGAACTGTGGATCACCCATGGCCGTGAGGAGGCGCTGGCCCGCTGGGCCGAGCTGCACGGCGTGCCGGCCCGGGCGCTGGCCCTGGTGGGCTACGAGGAAGAGGACGACGACTAGGTGCGGGCCTTCGCCGAACTCCTGGACCGGCTGTCGCTGACCGGCTCGCGCAACGCCAAGCTGACCCTGGTGCGCGACTACCTGCGCGAGACGCCGGACCCGGACCGCGGCTGGGCGCTGGCCGCGCTGACCGGCGACCTGTCGTTCGACGCCGCCAAGCCGGCCTTCATCCGCAAGGCGGTGGAGGAGCGGATGGACCCGCAGCTGTTCCGGTGGTCCTACGACTACGTCGGCGACCTGGCCGAGACCGTGGCCCTGGTCTGGCCGGCCCGGCCCGGCGCCAATCGCGAGCCCGACCTGTCGGAGGTGGTCGATGCGCTGCGCGGCGCCACGCGCGCCGAGGTGCAGCGGCTGATCGAGGGCTGGCTCGACGCCCTGCGGCCGACCGGGCGCTGGGCGCTGCTGAAGCTGATGACCGGCGGCCTGCGGGTCGGCCTCTCGGCGCGGCTGGCCAAGCAGGCGGCGGCCGATGTCGGCCCCGTGCCGGTCGCCGAGGTCGAGGAGCTGTGGCACGCCCTGCACGCGCCTTACGAGGACCTGTTCGCCTGGCTGGAGGGGCGTTCCGACAAGCCGTCTTCGGAGAACCCCGGACGCTTTCGCCCGGCGATGCTGGCCCAGGCGATCGACGAGGCCGTGGACTTCGCCCGGCTCGACCCGGCCGACTACGCCGCGGAGTGGAAGTGGGACGGGATCCGCGTCCAGGCGGTCAACGAAGGCGGCGTGCGCCGGCTCTACACCCGCACCGGCGACGACATCTCCGGGAGCTTCCCCGACGTGGTGGACGCCCTTGCCGCCGAGGGTGTGATCGACGGCGAGCTGCTGGTTGTGCGCGACGGCAAGGTGGCGAGCTTCGCCGACCTGCAGCAGCGGCTGAACCGCAAAACCGTCGACGCCAAGGCGCTGGCCGCCTTTCCCGCCGCCATCCGCGCCTACGATATCCTGGCGCAGGGCGCCGAGGACACCCGGCCCCTGCCCTTCGCCCAGCGCCGCCGACGGTTGGAGGCCTTTGTCGCCAAGGAGGCGAGCCCGCGCATCGACCTGTCGCCGATCCAGCCCTTCGCGAGCTGGGCGGACCTCACCGCGCTGCGCGCCGACCCGCCGGCCGGCGATCCGCAGATCGCCGAGGGCCTGATGCTGAAACGCTGGGACTCGATCTACGAGGCCGGCCGGCCCAAAGGGCCGTGGTTCAAGTGGAAGCGCGACCCGTTCCTGATCGACGCGGTGCTGATGTACGCCCAGCGCGGCCACGGCAAGCGCTCCAGCTTCTACTCCGACTACACCTTCGGGGTGTGGATGCAGGACGATAGCGGCCAACGCGTCCTGACCCCGGTCGGCAAGGCCTATTTCGGCTTCACCGACGCGGAGCTGAAGCAGATCGACAAGCACGTGCGCGACAACACCGTCGAACGCTTCGGCCCCGTGCGCTCGGTCCGCGCCGAGCCCCACGCCGGCCTAGTGTTCGAGGTGGCCTTCGAAGGCCTGCAGCGCTCCACCCGCCACAAGTCCGGCGTCGCCATGCGTTTCCCACGGATCAACCGCATCCGCTGGGACAAGCCCCCCGGCGAGGCGGACGAACTCACGACCCTGGAACGGATGCTGGCGCAGATGGAAGGACGATGAATCGCAGAGAACGCGAGGACCTAAAGGGCGGCCGACAGCCCGCTGATCGCCGGGTCGCTGAAATCTGGTGTTCCGACCCGCGTTGGATCCAACAGACGATCAACGATGATCTTCAACGCCTCGGCTTCCGTCCCCGCAGCCGTGGCGCCTGTCTCAAGGAGGGCGTTTGCCAGAGAAATCAACTCGTTGAAGGTCGGCGTAGCGCTATTATTGGCTGTTTTCACATTGAGTGTGGGTTGGATGGTTAACGGTTAGGTGAGGCGTACCAATCTTTCGGTGGCAATTATCTGGGAGAAAATCATTGTTTATGTCCAGTATCATGGATATATTTAGTGCTATTTCGCTCGGACTGAAGCAATCCTTGGTATTCGTTCTGAGCTTTCGTGCGGACCTTTTCCGCCTGCTTCAAACCTCTTTTAGTTGCCTCCACAATCTTCGCGGCATCTAGAAATCTCTGCTTGGCTTCTCTTAGATTATTCGAGACTGGTTCGATCTTTTCAGGCTGATGAGGCGGGGAGATTTTATTATTAAAAGTCGGATTAAATGGTGCCTTGTCGCCTTTGCAACTTTCTAGCCTTCTAACGAGCTTATCATTGGCTTTTCTAAGCCTGACACACTCACTTTCACAAAAATCCGTTTCCTTCTTCGACGATATATCCATCTTTACCGCATAAAGAAGCTTTGTAAGTTCGTCGATCTTCATGTGGAGAAGATCATTCGTACCCCGTAGGCTTTCGATGCCTATGCTTCCGCGTTTCACGTCGGGCAATGAAGATAGATGTATCACCGCGTCATCGAGTCGCTTTTCTATATCCTCCAAGAAGCTCACCCACCCCATCACCTTACCTCGGCTTTTTGTCGATCAATCTCCTGACCGTATCACCGCAGCCTTACTGCGAGGTTTTTGAGCGGCATTAACCATCCCACCCACACTCAGCGTGAATACAGCCTTATTATTTCACATGGTGACGCTTCGATCCTCGTTCTGAATTTGGGACCTCCCTTAGCATTTGTCATGTTGCCATAATGTTCTCAAGAACATTTTGGCAACACATATCCGTGATTGGTTACTGCCAGCGAGGTAGCTGACACCCGGCCGCTAGGTCGGCAGCAGCGCCTCGTCCGCCAGGAACTGCGCCAAGTCGCCGCCGGAAAACAGCACCCCCCTAACCCCCGCCCGCAGCGCCGCCTCCAGGTCGGAGGGCTTGTCGCCCACCAGCACCGACGCCGCCTTGTCGATCGGCCATTCGCCGAGCGCCCGCAGGATCATCCCCGGGTTGGGCTTGCGGTCCGGCGGGTCGGGATGGCGGTAGGCGTCGAGCGGCGCCTCGGGGTGCTGCGGCGCATGGTAAAAGGCGTCGATATGGCCCCCGGCCTTGCTCAGATCCTCGGCCATCCGCGCATGCAGGGCGTGCACGTCGGCCTCGCTGTAGAACCCGCGCCCGACGCCGGACTGGTTGGTCACCACGATCACCAGCCAGCCGGCGCGGTTGAAGGCGGCCACGGCCTCGCGGGCGCCGGAGATCCAGCGGAAGTCCTCCCAGCGCGAGACGTAGCCGCGGTCCTCGTTCAGCACCCCGTCGCGGTCGAGGAACAGCGCGGGACGGAGCGAACTGGGCGGGGCAGGTTCGGGCACGGCTGAGACTATAGCGGGCCAGGCCGATGGGGGCGACGGCGTAGCCGTCCGTAGTTCAACCACCAAGACCGCCAAGACCACCAAGGGGCTCCGGCGAGCCGACGTCGTTCAGCTTGCACGGCATCTTCGTGGTCTTGGTGGTCTTGGTGGTTCAAAACGACCGCGCCTTCGGCGCAGAGGTTCCAGGATCGCCCAATCGCCGTCTAAGGTCGTGCGCCGCTTGTAGAGGTCGCCTTGCCCGCATCCCAGCCCGCCGTCCTGACGCTTGAGAACCTGCGGGTCGATTTCGACACTCACGACGGAACCGTCGCGGCGGTGCGCGGCGTGTCGCTGGCCATCGCCCGCGGCGAAACCCTGGGCGTGGTCGGCGAAAGCGGCTCGGGCAAGAGCCAGACCTTCATGGCGGTGATGGGCCTCCTGGCCCGCAACGGCTGCGCCTCAGGCTCGGCGAGGTTCCTCGGGACGGAGTTGCTGGGCCTCGAGCCCCGCGCGTTGAACCGTCTCCGCGGCTCGAAAATGACCATGATCTTCCAGGACCCGCTGACCGCGCTGACGCCCCACGTGCGGATCGGCGAGCAGATCGCCGAACCCTTGCGGCTGCACCAGGGCCTGAGCCACCGCGAGGCCATGGCCCACGCGCGGCTATGGCTGGAGAAGGTGCGCATCCCCGACGCGGCGGCGCGGCTGCGGCAGTATCCGCACGAGTTGTCCGGCGGGATGCGCCAGCGGGTGATGATCGCCGCGGCCATGGCTGGCGGCCCCGAACTGCTGATCGCCGACGAGCCGACCACCGCGCTCGACGTCACCGTCCAGGCCGAGATCCTCGACCTGATGGCCGAGCTGCAGCGCGAGAGCGGCACGGCCATGGTGCTGATCACCCACGACATGGGGGTGATCGCCCGGCTCGCCGACCGGGTCTGCGTGATGAAGGATGGCGCCTTCATCGAGGAAGGTCCGGCCGAGCAGGTCTTCCATAGCCCACAGACCGAGTACGCCCGCGCGCTGCTGGACGCGATCCCGCGGCTCGACCGCGAGGGTCGTGGCGGCCGGCCCGTGCTCGCCCCGGCCGCCACGGATGCGACGGTGGTGGTCGAGGGGCGCGACGTGAAAGTCTGGTTCCCGATCCGCCGGGGCTGGCTCGGCGGGACCAGCCCCCTGCGCGCGGTCGACGGCGTCTCGTTCCAGGTGCGGCAAGGCGAGACCTTGGGTGTGGTCGGCGAAAGCGGCTCGGGCAAGTCGACGCTCGCCCGCGCGGTGCTCAACCTGCTGCCGGCGACGGAGGGGACCGTCACCCTGCTGGGCCGCGACATCACCCATGCCGAGCGCGAGGCGATGCGCATCGCCCGGCGGGACCTGCAGATCGTCTTCCAGGATCCGCTGGCCAGCCTCGACCCGCGGGTCACCATCGGCCAGTCCATCGCCGAGCCGCTGCAGGTGTTCCGCCCTCACCTCGGGAGGGCCGAGCGCGAGGCCGAGGTGGCCGCCATGATGGCCCGGGTGGAGCTCGATCCCGCCCTGATCAACCGCTACCCGCACGAGCTGTCCGGCGGCCAGAACCAGCGGGTCGGCATCGCGCGGGCGATGATCCTGAAGCCCAGGCTGGTGATCTGCGACGAGGCGGTCTCGGCGCTGGACGTCTCCATCCGCGCCCAGATCGTCGATCTCCTGATCGAGCTGCAGAAGGAGATGGGCCTGGCGATGATCTTCATCAGCCACGACCTGGCGGTGGTGCGCGAAATCAGCCACCGGGTTCTGGTGCTCTACATGGGCCGCGTCGTGGAAACCGCCGACCGCGAGCAACTCTACGCCGGGGCGCGCCATCCCTATACCAAGGCCCTGCTGTCCGCCGCGCCGATCCCCGATCCGGCCATCGAGCGCACCCGCCGGCGTGTCAGGCTGTCCGGCGAGCCGCCCAGCCCGATGGACCCCCGCGCGGCCCTGCGCTTTCTGCCGTCGCGGTTGCCCATAGACCCGAATGCGCCGATCCGGCCGCCGGAACTCCGCGAAGTCGCGCCAGGGCATCTGGTGGCCGAATTCGACCCACCCGCCGAAGCGGCCTAAGACGCGGGCGTGACCAAGATTACCCCCGTCCTGATGTCCGGCGGCGCCGGCACGCGGCTGTGGCCCCTGTCGACGCAGGCGAGGCCCAAGCAGTTCCATGCGCTGGGTGGCGCGCGGACCCTGATCCAGGAGACGGCGCTCCGGTTCCGCACCGAAGCGTTCGGCGCGCCCATGGTGATCGGCGCCGCCGCCCACGCCGATCTGACCCTCCAGCAGCTCGCGGAGATCGGCGTCACGGCCCGTGCGCTGATCCTGGAGCCCGAGGGCCGCCACACCGCCGCGGCCGCCGCGACCGCGGCGCTGGTCGCCGTGGAGGCGGGCTGCGAGCTGATCTTGCTATTGAGCGCCGACGCGCGCATCGCCGACCCGTCCGCCCTGCGTGACGCCATCGCCGCCGGGACGCCGGCGGCTGAGGCCGGCGCCCTAGTGATTTTCGGCGTCACGCCGACCGCGCCGGAAACCGGCTATGGCTATATCCGCGCCGAGCCGGGCGAAGGGCCGACGCGCCGAGTGGCGGCTTTCGTGGAAAAGCCCGACCTGGCAAGCGCCCAGGCCTATGTCGCCGATCCGGCCTACAGCTGGAACGCCGGCATTTTCCTGTTCCGTCCCGAGGCGTTTCTGGCCGAGGCCGAGCGGACCGCTCCGAATCTGGTCGCCGCCGCCCGGGCGGCGCTCGCCGGGGCGGTGCGCGACGGCGACACGATCCGCCTGGGCGCAGCCTTCCGCGACGTCCCCGCCTTGCCGGTGGACGTGGCGGTGTTCGAGCGGACCGACAAGGCCATGGTCGCCGCCGCCGACGTGGGCTGGAGCGACGTCGGCGCCTACGACGCGCTGTGGGCCGAGGCCGCGAAGTCCGCCACCGGCGATGCGATCCGCGGGCCGGTGATCACCTCCGAGACCCGAGGCAACCTGGCGATCTCCGACGGCCCGACCCTGGTGCTGGCCGGCGTCGAGGACCTGGCGGTGATCGTTGAGAACGGGATCGTCCTGGTCACCCGCCGCGACGCGCCGGGGGCCGTCCGTGCGGCGGTGGAGGCGGTCAAGGCCGCCGGCCGGGAAGACCTCCTCTAGGTTAGTGTCCTAATTTGAATGGGGTGCGGACCTGAATCCTATTTTGCGTGGGGTACGAATGGCGACAGCCCCAAGAGGATTGCACCGACCACAATCAGAAGAGCGCCGGCCTGGACGCTCTTTTCACTGCCCTCGGTACGGAACCGTGTGTAGATGCCTACCAAAGCGAGGCCGGCAACAATCAGAACTGTTCCCATGATCGCGGGTAAATCGTTGATCGTCATTGCTTCCTCCTTGCTTCCACCGCTATTGCCGCTCTTACGACCTCACCCGCCCCTGCGATGCCTCCCAGAGGAACGGGTCGAACGAACCACTTTAAATTAGGACACTACCTCCTCTAGGCGCTGCATTGCAGCAGAGCCGGGGCGCCGTTAGGTTGCGCGCCTTTTCCAGAGCCCGGCGCCCCATGACCCCGTTGTTCCCATGACCTTGGCCTTCGACGACATCCTCGCGGCCAAAGAGCGGCTGCAGGGTCATATCGAGCGCACGCCCTGCCGCCGCTCGCGCACCCTGTCGGAGATCACCGGGGCCGAGGTCTGGGTGAAGTTCGAGAACCTGCAGTTCACCGCCGCCTACAAGGAGCGTGGCGCGCTCAACAAGCTGCTGCAGCTCACCGCGGCCGAGAAGAAGCGCGGCGTGATCGCCGCCTCGGCCGGCAACCACAGCCAGGGCCTCGCCTACCACGCCGCGCGGCTGGGCATCCCGGTGACCATCGTCATGCCCAAGGCGACACCCTTCGTGAAGGTGCAGCAGACCCGCGCCCACGGCGCCGAGGTGGTGATCGACGGCGACGGCTATGACGAGGCTTCGGCCAGCGCCATCGCGCTGCGCGACGACCGCGACCTGGTCTTCGTCCATCCGTTCAACGACCTGCAGGTCATGGCCGGCCAGGGCACGGTGGCGCTGGAGATGCTGGAGGACGCGCCGGACCTGGAGGTGCTGCCGGTGCCGATCGGCGGCGGCGGGCTGATCGCCGGCATGGCGACCGCGGCCAAGCACGTGAAGCCGGACATCTCCATCGTCGGCCTGGAGCCGGCCATGTACCCCTCGTTCACCGCCCGCATGCGCGGCGTCAACGCCGGGGTTTCCACCGGCGGGGCGACCATCGCCGAAGGCATTGCGGTCAAGCAGGTGGGGGACCTGAGCTATGCGGTGGTGCGCCCGCTGATCGACGAGGTGCTGCTGATCGAGGAGCCCTTCTTCGAACGCGCGGTGGCGCTCTACTGCAACGTCGAAAAGACCGTGACCGAGGGCGCGGGCGCCGGCTCGCTGGCCGCCCTGCTGGCCTTCCCGGAGAAGTTCCGCGGCAAGAGCTGCGGCCTGGTGATCACCGGCGGCAACATCGACACGCGGCTTCTGGCCTCGGTGCTGACCCGCGAACTGGTCCGCGAGCAGCGTATCGTCAGTCTACGGATCATTGGTGATGACCGGCCGGGCCTGCTGGGCGCCGTCTCGGCGATCATCGGCCGGATGGGCGGCAACATCATCGAGGTCGCGCACAACCGTCTGGCCCTCGACGTGCCCGCCAAGGGCGCGGAGTTCGACATCCTGATCGAGACCCGCGACGCCCAGCATACCCAGGAAATCATGGACGCCCTGCGCGAGGCGGGCTACCCGCCTCGCGCGGTCTAAAGAGGTTTGAAAATATGTTCCGCACTCTGATGATCGCCTTTACCGCCTTGGCGCTCAGCGCTTGCCACCCCAAGGCGCAGGTCGCCGACCAGAGCGCCGCGGCCAAGGCCTTCCTCGCCCAGAACGCCAAACAGCCGGGCATCGTCGTCCTGCCGGACGGCCTGCAGTACAAGATCATCCACTCCGGGCCGGCCACCGGCATGAAGCCGCACGCCAACGACGAGGTGAAGGTCAACTACGAAGGCAAGCTGATCACCGGCAAGGTCTTCGACTCGTCCTACGAGCGCGGCCAGCCCGCCGCCATGCCGCTGAACCACCTGATCCCGGCCTGGCAGGAAGCGCTCCTGCTGATGCGCCCGGGCGACGTCTGGATGCTCTATGTGCCGCCGGAGCTCGGCTATGGCGCGCAAGGCGCCGGCAACGGCGACATCCCCGGCGGCGCGGCGCTGATCTTCAAGATCGAACTGATCGACTTCCTCCCGGGCCCCGGCAGCGTTGGGCAGGGCTGAGGGCCGCCGCACGCTCCCGCGTCCTCTACGGGCTTTCCCAGCGCAGCGCGCCGGGTCTATGGCTTGCGGCCATGAGTGAGCTCGGTCCCGTCCGCGACATCCTGCAGGCCCTTGTCGGCTTCGACACCACCTCGCGCCATTCCAATCTCGCCCTGATCGAATGGGTCGAGGCCTACCTCGACCGGCACGGCGTGCCGCATCGCCGGGTGCTTAACGCCGAAGGGACCAAGTCGAACCTGCTCGCCACCGTGGGGCCGGCGGTCGAGGGCGGCGCGGTGCTGTCGGGCCATACCGACGTGGTGCCGGTGGACGGCCAGCCGTGGACGTCGGATCCTTTCGCGGTCGTCGAGCGGGACGGCCGGCTCTACGGCCGCGGGACCTGCGACATGAAGGGATTCCTGGCCCTGGCGCTGGCCGCCGTGCCGGACCTGATCGCCGCCAACCCGCGCCGGCCGGTACACCTGGCGTTCTCTTACGACGAGGAGATCGGCTGCCTGGGCGCGCCGGGCCTGATCGAGCTCATCGGCCGCGAGCTGCCGAAGCCCGCGTTCGTGGTGGTGGGCGAGCCCACCGACATGGTGGCGGTGAACGGGCACAAAGGCATCACCTACTATCGGGTCACGGTGACCGGGCGCGAGGCCCACTCCAGCCAGACCCAGCTTGGCGTTTCGGCGATCATGGAGGCGGTGAAGCTGATGGCCGCGCTGACCGAGCTTTCGGCGCGGCTGGAGCGCGAGGCCGACCCCGCCTCGCCGTTCACGCCGAAGGGCGCGACCCTGACCATCGGTCTGGTCAAGGGCGGCACAGCCGGCAACATCCTGGCGCGGGAGTGCGCCTTCCTGTTCGACCTGCGCTGCCCGCATACCCTCGATCCGCAGGTCGTCCTCGCGCCGTTCTTCGCGGAGGCCCGCGCCCTGGACGCCGCGCTGAAGGCCCGCGCCCCGGAGGCCGGCGTCGCCGTTGAGCTGCAATCCAACGTGCCGCCGTTCGCGCCGGAGCCGGAGGGGGCCGCGGAATCCTTCGCCCGGCGACTGGCCGGCGACAACGGCCCACCGCGCGCCGTGGCCTTCGCCACCGAGGCCGGGCAGTTCCAGCAGGCCGGGCTCTCCACCGTGCTCTGCGGTCCGGGCTCCATCGCCCAGGCTCATCAGCCCGACGAGTATGTCGAGGTCTCGCAGATGGAACGGGGTCAGGCCTTCATGCGCCGCCTGGCGGAGTGGGCCGCCTCGGCTGGATGAAGGCCCGGCGCAGGAAGAGGTCGAGCGGGTTCCATGTCATGGCGCGCGCGATCTCCCAGGAGCTCGCCGTCCGCGTCGCCTGCGCCTCCCGGCGGGCTTCCAGCGCCACGCCGAGGTTCTTGATCCCGGACGCCAGGCCGCGCACCGGCGTCACGATCTCGCCGCGCGTGGCGTGACGGGCGAACAGGACGAGCGTCGCGGCGATGTGCAGCGGCAGGGTCAGCCACAGGAGCAGAGGCGGCGTGTCCTTCACGAAGACCCAGAAGCGGTTGCGGGTGCCGTGGAATACCGCGAAGTCGCTGCGCCTGCCGCCGGTCGAGGCCGAGCCCACATGCCGCACCACCGCGTCCGGAACCAACAGGGTCGGCTCGCCGACCAGCCGCAGGCGATAGCCCAGGTCCACGTCCTCGCAGTAGCAGAACAGCCGCTCGTCGAAGCCGCCAAGCCGCAGGAACAGCGCGCGCTCGATCAGCATCGCCCCGCCGCAGGCCGAGAACACCCAGCCGGGCTCCAGCACGCCGGGGTTCGGGTGGGTGTAGCCACCGCGG
Organism: Caulobacterales bacterium; assembly: GCA_044445675.1. Taxonomy (GTDB): domain Bacteria; phylum Pseudomonadota; class Alphaproteobacteria; order Caulobacterales; family Caulobacteraceae; genus Phenylobacterium. Next base: position 17,909 of record JBIOED010000059.1, read on the forward strand.
AACGGGTAGCCGGCCAGCGCCATGACGTCGCCCAGGCCGTCGAGCTTCGTCGGGTCGTCCGCCATCAGCTGGCGAGAGGTGAAGCAGCGGACGTCGGTGTTGGCGTCGGTCGCGGCGACCAGGCGCTCAAGCCAGTCGGGGTCGGCGAAGGCGTCGGGATTGAGCAGGGCCAACCATCGGCCTCGCGCCGCCCGCGCGCCCTGGTTCACCGCGGCGGCGAACCCAAGGTTCTTGGCGTTCTCGATCAACTGGATCGCCGGATCGGCCGCGTGCGCGCGCTGGGCGGTGCGGTCGCTGGAGGCGTTGTCGATCAACAGGATTTCGTAGTCGACAAAGGTCTGGGCGCGGATGGCCGCCAGGCACTCCGCCAAGGTCGGACCGCTCTCGTAGACCACCACCACCAGGCTCACCGTGGGCGCCGGGGGCTTGCCAATCGCGCCTAGCCGCGCCATCCGAAAGGTCCCTCCCGCCCGGTCGAGCCCCCATGACGACGATCACGCCCCTGGCCCTTTCCGAGGTGCTGCTTATCACGCCCAAGCGTCATGGCGATGCGCGCGGCTGGTTCGCCGAGACCTGGAGCGTCAAGGCGCTGTCGGCCGCCGGCGTGGAGGCGCAGTTCGTGCAGGACAACCAGGCCTTCAATGCCCGGAAGGGCACCGTGCGCGGCCTGCATTTCCAAAAGGCGCCGCATGCGCAGGGCAAGCTGGTGCGGGTGCTGAAAGGCGCGATCTTCGATGTCGCGGTGGACGTGCGGCCGGGCTCGGCCACCTACGGCCAATGGGTCGGCGCGACCCTGACGGCGGAGGTGGGCGAGCAACTCTGGGTGCCGCGCGGCTTCGCCCACGGCTACATGACCATCGCCGATGACGCCGAACTTTTCTACAAGGTCGACGGCGACTACGCCCCGCAGCTGGAGGGCGGTCTGATCTGGAACGACCCCGCCATCGGCATCGTCTGGCCACTGGACGTGGAACCGATCCTTTCCGACAAGGACAAGATCCTCCCGCGCCTCAAGGACATGCCGCCGGCGGTATTCTGAGGGACCCCTCACAGTCCGTTCATCCCGCAAACTGGCGGTGCGCCCACTCAATGCGGACTTCAGGGTCCGCCTCCGTTGACTCCCGCGACTCTCTGCGGTCTGCGAACGTCTTCGCGTCCAGCAGCCGCGAAAGCGCCCAGACCGCCGCCCCGCGCACCAGGGCCGAGGGGTCATCCAGCAGCCGCTCCGCCTCCGCGGCCAGCGCGGGCTCGCCGGAGTTGCCGATCGCGTAGAGCACGTTCCTGACGAAGCGGTCGCGGCCGATGCGCTTGACCGGATTCCTGGCGAAGAGGGCGCGGAACTGGGCGTCGTCCAGGCGGGAGAGGTCCGCGAGCGACGGCGCCCGCAGGGCCTCGCGCGCCCGAAGCTTCTGCTCGGCGGCCGTCGCGGCGAACTTGTTCCAGGGGCAGACCGCCAGGCAGTCGTCGCAGCCGTAGATCCGGTTGCCGAGCGCCTCGCGGAATTCCCACGGGATCGGCCCCTTCAGTTCGATGGTCAGGTAGGAGATGCAGCGCCGGGCGTCGAGCTGGTACGGCGCCGGGAACGCCCCCGTCGGGCAGACGTCCAGGCAGGCGTGACAGGTCCCGCAGGCGCCGGGCTCGGGCGCGTCGGGCGCCAGGTCCAGGGTGGTCAGGATCGAACCCAGGAACAACCATGAGCCGAACTCGCGGGAGACCAGGTTGGTGTGCTTACCCTGCCAGCCGAGCCCTGCCTGCTCGGC
>JBIOED010000060.1:0-19536 GCA_044445675.1 Caulobacterales bacterium
CGGCGGCGATGGACTACGTCTTCGACGTCCTGGGCTGGCCTGAGGCGATCCACACCATCGAGCCGGAGAACACCGCCTCCCAGGCCGTCGCCCAAAAGCTGGGCTCGACCCTGCGGGGCCCCGCGAAGATGCCTGCCCCCTACGAGGACTCCAAGGCCGAGATTTGGGGCCAGACGCGCGAGCAATGGCAGAGGCGCAGGCTGCGCTAGTGTGCTGGATCTGAAGTTCGCCTGCTCCACGGGCCACGCGCCGAGCGAACTTCGGAATCGGGACGCTAGATCCAGCCCCGCTCGCGCAGCAGGCGGGCGTAGGTGCGGCTCACCGGGACCTGCGCGCCGTTCTTCAGCACGAGCGTCGCGCGGCCGTCGCCCCGGACCGCGCCGGTGATGGCCTCGCGCGCCACCCACCACGAGCGGTGCACCTGGGCGCCTTCGATCCCCTGCAGTTCGTCGATGGCGTCGGACAGCCGCATCAGGATCAGGTCCTCGCCCTTGGAGGTGTGCAGGCGCAGGTAGTGGTCCTCCGCCTCGACCGCCCAGACCTCGCCGCCGCGCAGCTTCAGGGGCAGGCGCTCGAGGAACTTCGGCGGCTGGGCGGAGGCCGCAGTGACGCCCTGACGGTCCGCGAGCACATTGATGCTGATCATCACCACCGAGATGAGCACCACCGTCGCCACCAGCCCCGGGATCTGCATCGGCGTATAGCGGTTGTGGAAGGCCAGGACGCCGGCCAGCGCCACAATCGCAGCGAACGGGATCGACAACAAAACGGAAATGACGAACACCCGCAGCCAGACGGAAGGTGGTCTCCCAAGCCTGCGAAAGAAGAAGCGCGAGACGACGGCGCCCCACAGCCAGCCCATCAGCATCAGGACGATCCAATAGACGAACCGCACCGGCAACGGCGCCTCGTGCGTGCCGAACGCGCCCGCCATCGCCAGGAAGACGGCCGCGACGATGGTGATCGACAGGCCGCGGACCCAGCCTCCCAGGTCCTCATAGGGACCCCAGCGCAGGATCTTCGGCATGGAGGCCATCCGTCGCGGGCTCCCAAGGCGCGGCTCGTCGCTCCGCTGATAGAGGATGTCGCCGGTTTCGCAAACGCCGCGGCGCGCTTCCCCGGCCCCGCCTAGCTTCGGACATCGTGGCGAGGCATAAGGGCCGTCGATTCACCTTGGCGCCCGCCGCTCCGTATGGCCGATCTCGTCTTCCACGATCCCACCGGACGCCGGGCCAGGCGCGTGCGCTTCATCGGCGGGCTGGTGGCGTCTTTCGTCGCCCTGCTGGTGGCGGCCTTCTTCGCCACCTTGGCGTTCGCGCCGCGACTTCCGACCGTCAGCCTCAAGGACCCGGCCGCGCTTTCGGCGCTGCACGTGGAGACCGCCCGCAAGCTCAGGGGCCGGGGGCAGTGGAGCCGCATCCCGCACCCGCGGGCCGGCGCGGCGGCCGGCGGCCCGGCGCGCCCGCTGGCGGTGGGTTTCTACGTGTCCTGGGACGAGAATTCCCGCGAATCGCTGGCTGACCACATCGACCAGCTGGATGTGATCTCGCCGCAATGGGTCGCGCTGGCCGGCGCCGACGGGACGCTGTCGATCACCTCCGACCCGCAGGCGCGCGAGATCATCGCCTCGGCCAAGCACACGCCGTCGATCCTGCCGGGGATCTTCAACTACGACACCAAGGCCCACGCCTGGAACGGCCCGATGGTGGACGCCCTCCTCGCCAATCCGCGCGCGCGCGCCGGACTGATCGCCAACCTTGTCGCCCAGGCGCAGAAGCGGGGCTACGCGGGCTATGTCTTCGATTTCGAGGATCTCTCGCCGGCGGCGGCGAGGATATATCCCGGCTTCATCGCCCAGGCGCGCGCGGCGCTGAAGCCGCTGGGGCGGGAAGTCTGGGTGACGACGCCCTTTGCCGACGACAGCTTCCCGGTCAAGCCGTTGCAGGACGCCGCCGACGCTGTGGTGCTGATGGCCTACGATCAGCACTGGGGCGGTGGCGAGCCCGGCCCGGCGGCCGCCCAGGATTGGTTCGAAACCACGCTCGCCAAGCGGATGGAGACCCTGGACCCCGCCAAGACCGTGCTGGCGCTGGGCGCCTATGGCTACGACTGGACCCTTCCGGGGCCGAACACCAAGCCCTCCGCCGAGACCATCCTGTTCAACGAGGCGACCCAGAGAGCCCATGACGCCGACGCCCAGGTGGAGATGGACGAGAATTCGCTCAACCCGACCTTCGGCTACCAGGACGACGCCGGCCGCAAGCACACCGTCTGGTTCCTCGACGCCCCGACCCTGTTCAACCAGATCAAGGTCGCCGACGGCTTCCGGCCGCTGGGGTACGCGCTGTGGCGGATGGGGGGCGAAGACCAGCTCGACTACCGGGTGTTGCGCCACAACTACGGCCAGGCCAAACCCGAGGGGCTGGAGATGCTGAAGCCCGGGGTCGACGTGGACTTCGACGGCCAGGGCGAGGTGCTGCACGTCGAATCCATCCCCACGCCGGGCCGCCGCTCGCTGGAGATCGATTCCGACACCGGCCTGATCAGCGGCGAAAACTACGAGGTGATGCCCACCTCCTATGTGATCCAGCGCTACGGCTATCATCCGGGCTGGGCGGCGCTCACCTTCGATGACGGACCGGATGGCCGCTGGACCCCGAAGATCCTCGACATCCTGAAGGCGAAACACGCCCCGGCGACCTTCTTCGTCATCGGCAAGAACATGGCCCGCAAGCCGGGCCTGGTGGCCCGTGAGGTGCGCGAGGGCCACAACGTCGGCAACCACACCTGGACCCATCCGGACATCTCCAGGGTGCCGGCGGCGCAGACCGCAGTGGAGCTGTCGGCGACCCAGCGGCTGTTCGAGACCATCACCGGGCGCTCGATGCGGCTCTTCCGGCCGCCCTACTTCGGCGACGCCGAGCCGTCGACGCCTCGCGAGGTGGCGCCTCTGCTGGCCGCCCAGACCCAGGGCTACCTGAGCGTCGGCCTGCGGATCGATCCCGACGACTGGGACCATCCGGACGCCACGACACGCAAGCGGATCATCGATACGGCGCTCACCCGCCTGGCCGACCGCACCGTGCGGCCCGGCCAGGTGATCCTGCTGCACGATTCCGGCGGCGACCGCAGCCGAACGGTGGAGGCCCTGCCGGAGCTGATCGACGCCCTGCGGGCCCATGGCTACCGGCTGGTGACGATCGGCGACCTGGCCGGGATGACGCCGGCCGAGGTGCTCCCGCCCACCAGCCGCAACTCTTTCGAACTGCTGCTGGACCGTGTCGGGTTCGGCTTCTTCCACGGCATGCAGATCGCGCTGCAGAGCCTGTTCATCGTCGCCATCGTGCTGGGGGTCGCCCGGTTGCTGGTCCTGGGCGTGCTGGCCCTGGTCCACCGCTTCACGATCGGGCGGCGCACCCCGCCGATGCCCGATCCCGTCACCGGGCCGCTGATCAGCGTGCTGATCCCCTGCTTCAACGAGGAGAAGGTGATCGAGAGCTCGGTGCGCCGGGTGCTGGCCTCCAACTGGGCGCGCATCGAGGTGCTGGTGCTCGACGACGGCTCGATCGACCATACCGCCGAGGTGGTGCGCAAGGCCTTCGCCGACGACCCGCGGGTGACGCTGATGGCCTTCGAGAACGGCGGCAAGGCGCGCGCGCTCAACCGCGGCCTCGCCAAGGCGCACGGCGACGTGCTGGTGGCGCTGGACGCCGACACCCTGTTCCCGCCCGACACCCTGGCCAAGCTCGCCCGCTGGTTCGCCGACCCCAGGGTCGGCGCAGTGGCCGGCAACGCGCTGGTGGGCAACCGCCGCAACCTGATCACCCGCTGGCAGGCGCTGGAATACGTCACCGCCCAGAACCTGGAGCGCCGGGCGCTGGCGGCGCTGGGCGCGGTGACGGTGGTGCCGGGCGCCGTCGGCGCCTGGCGGCGCTCGGCGCTGGAGGCGCTCGGCGGCTATCCGGACGACACGCTCGCCGAAGACCAGGACCTGACCATCGCCATGCAGCGGGCGGGCTGGCGGGTGGAGTTCGATCCCGAGGCGCGCGCCTACACCGAGGCGCCTGAAACCGTCGGCGGCCTGCTCAAGCAGCGGTTCCGGTGGTCGTTCGGCACCTTGCAATGCATCTACAAGCACCGTGCAGCGACGTTCGACGTGAAGCGCCCGGTGCTGGGTTTCGTCGCCTTGCCGCAGATCTGGCTGTTCCAGATCGTCCTGACCGCCGTGGCGCCGCTGATCGACCTGGCGGTGATCTGGAGCCTGATCTCGGCGCTCTACGGCTTCGTCAACCACTCCACCGAATGGTCGCCCGACGACCTGACCCGCCCGCTGTTCTACTGGGCGGCGTTCATCTTCCTGGACCTCTCGGCCGGCGCGCTCGGCATGGCGCTGGAGCGCCGCGCGCCGTGGGCCGACCTGGTCTGGCTGCCGATCCAGCGCTTCGGCTACCGCCAGCTGATGTACTATGTGGTGGTCAAGTCGATCGACGCGGCCCTGCACGGCGCGCGGGTCGGCTGGGGCAAGCTCGAACGCCGCGCCACGGCCGGCTTCGAAGGAGCCGGCTGACGGTTATCGGGCGCCGGGTGCCGGCCCCCCGTTGTCAGGCGAGGGAGCGGCGCCTATAACCGCCGCCACTCGCCGAGCCGGCGAGGCGCCATCCCCCGAGCCTCATGAACATCCACGAACACCAAGCCAAGGCCGTCCTCGCCGAGTTCGGGGTCGCGGTCCCCAAGGGCTTCGCCGCCTTCACCGTCGACGAGGCCGTCGACGCCGCCCGGAAGCTGGGAGGCCCGGTCTTCGTGGTGAAGTCGCAGATCCATGCCGGCGGCCGCGGCAAAGGCCGCTTCGAGGGCCTCGGCCCCGACGCCAAGGGCGGCGTGCGGGTGGTGAAGTCGGCCGAGGAGGTGAAGGCCAGCGCCGCCGAGATGCTCGGCCGCGTGCTGGTCACCCACCAGACGGGGCCGAAGGGCAAACAGGTCAACCGCCTCTACATCGAGGAAGGCGCCGCCATCGCCCGCGAGCTCTACCTCTCGCTGCTGGTCGACCGCGAAACGTCTCGCGTCTCGGTGGTCGCCTCCACCGAGGGCGGCATGGACATCGAGGAGGTCGCCCACTCGACGCCGGACAAGATCGTCACCTTCGGGGTCGACCCGGTCACCGGCGTGTGGCCGCACCACGGCCTGATGCTGGCGCAGGCGCTGGGCCTCAAGGGCGACCTCGCCAAGCAGGCCGGCAAGCTGCTCGGCCAGCTCTATGCGGCCTTCGTCGCCAAGGACATGGCGATGCTGGAGGTCAATCCGCTGATCGTCACGGCGGATGACCAGCTGCGCGTGCTCGACGCCAAGGTGTCGTTCGACGACAACGCGCTGTTCCGCCATCCGGAGATCCGCGAGCTTCGCGACGAGAGCGAGGAGGACCCCAAGGAGATCGAGGCCTCCAAATACGACCTCTCCTACATCGCGCTGGATGGCGAGATCGGCTGCATGGTCAACGGCGCGGGCCTGGCCATGGCCACCATGGACATCATCAAGCTCTATGGCGCCGAGCCGGCCAACTTCCTGGACGTGGGCGGCGGGGCCGACGAGGCCAAGGTGACGGCGGCCTTCAAGATCATCATCGCCGACCCCAACGTGAAGGGCATCCTGGTCAACATCTTCGGCGGCATCGCCCGCTGCGACATCCTCGCCCAGGGCGTGGTCGCGGCCGTCAAGCAGGTGGGGCTGAAGGTCCCGCTGGTGGTGCGCCTGGAAGGCACCAACGCCGAGCTCGGCAAGAAGATCATCAACGAGAGCGGCCTCAACGTGATCGCCGCCAACGACCTTTCGGACGGCGCCGAAAAGATCGTCAAGGCCGTGCGGGGCGCTCAGTAACTCATGTCGATCCTGATCAACAAAGCCACCCGCGTGATCTGCCAAGGCATCACGGGGGCGCAAGGCACCTTCCATTCCGAGCAGGCGATCGCCTACGGCACGAAGATGGTCGGCGGCGTGACGCCGGGCAAAGGCGGGACCACCCACATCGGCCTGCCGGTGTTCAACACCGTGGGCGAGGCCAAGGCCCAGACCGGCGCCGACGCCAGCGTGATCTACGTCCCGCCGCCCTTCGCCGCGGACTCCATCCTGGAAGCCATCGACGCGGAGATCGGCCTGATCATCTGCATCACCGAAGGCATCCCGGTGGCCGACATGGTCAAGGTGAAGCGCGCGCTCTGCGGCTCGAAGTCCCGGCTGATCGGGCCCAACTGCCCGGGCGTGCTGACCCCGAACGAATGCAAGATCGGCATCATGCCGGGAAACATCTTCAAGAAGGGCTCGGTGGGCGTTGTCTCCCGCTCCGGCACCCTTACCTATGAGGCCGTGTTCCAGACCACTCAGGTGGGCCTCGGCCAGACGACGGCCGTGGGCATCGGCGGCGACCCGGTGAAGGGGACCGAGTTCATCGCCATGCTCGACCTGTTCCTGAAGGATCCGGAGACGGAATCGATCATCATGATCGGCGAGATCGGCGGCTCGGGCGAGGAAGACGCCGCGGAGTTCATTAAAAATTCAGCAACCAAGAAGCCTATGGTCGGCTTCATTGCGGGACGCACCGCGCCGCCCGGGCGGCGCATGGGTCACGCGGGCGCGATCATCTCCGGCGGCAAGGGCGGAGCCGACGACAAGATCGCCGCGATGGAAGCCGCGGGCATCCGCGTTTCCCCGTCGCCGGCGAAACTCGGCGAGACCCTGCTCGAGGTCCTGAAGGGCGCCTAGGCGTAGGCTAGGCAAATTAAGCGTAAGAGCGGACCGCGCTCGGCTCCTCCTCAAGAAGCTCCGCGGCCCGCCTCGGGAAAGCGGACGACATGGCGGACGACGCAGGTCTGATCAACGAGGTGCTCGCCGAGACCTCTTTCCTCTACGGCGGCAACGCGGCCTTCGTGGAAGATCTCTATGCGAAATGGTCGGCCGACCCGAATTCGGTCGAGCCGTCGTGGCGCGCCTTCTTCGCCTCCCTGCACGACAGCGCCGGGGACGTGCGCCGCGCGGCCGCCGACCCGGCCTGGACGAAGGCCAGCGCGCCCGCCGCCCGCCCCGACTGGCTGTCGGCCATCGATGGCCTGTGGCCGGCCGTGGAAGCCAAGCTTGGCGCCAAGATCGCCGAGCGGGCGCCTGCCGCTTCCGCCGCGGCGTCCACCGACGCCGTCCGCGCCGCGACGCTGGATTCGTTGCGCGCGATCATGATGATCCGGGCCTACCGGATGCGCGGCCACCTGAAGGCCAACCTCGATCCGCTGGGCATCGCCACCACGCCGGGCGACGCCTCCGAGCTTGATCCGGCCACCTATGGTTTCTCCGAGGCCGATTTCGACCGGCCGATCTTCCTGGACTTCGTGCTGGGGCTGGAGACCGCGACGATCCGCGAGATCCTGGAGATCCTGCGCCGGACCTACTGCGGCAACGTCGGCGTGCAGTACATGCACATCTCCGACCCCAAGGAGAAAGGCTGGCTGCAGGCCCGCATCGAGGGCCGCGACAAGGAGATCGTCTTCACCAAGGAGGGCAAGGTCGCCATCCTCAAGAAGCTGATCGAGACCGCGGGCTTCGAGAAATTCCTGCACCGGCGCTTCCCGGGCACCAAGCGCTTCGGCCTCGACGGCGGTGAGAGCCTGGTCCCGGCGCTGGAGCAGATCATCAAGCGCGGCGGTGCGCTCGGCGTGAAGGACATCATCATCGGCATGCCGCACCGCGGCCGGCTGAACGTGCTGGCCGCGGTGATGGGCAAGCCCTACCAGGTGATCTTCCACGAGTTCCAGGGCGGTTCGTCCCTGCCGTCCGACGTCGAGGGCTCGGGCGACGTCAAATACCACCTGGGGGCCTCGTCGGACCGCGAGTTCGACGGCAATTCCGTCCACCTGTCGCTGACCGCCAACCCGAGCCACCTGGAAATCGTCAACCCGGTCGTGATCGGCAAGGCGCGCGCCAAGCAGGCCTTCACCCTGCGCGCCAACGCCGGCGCGGGCCGCGGCCACGTGCTGCCGCTGCTGATGCATGGCGACGCGGCCTTCGCGGGCCAGGGCGTGGTGGCCGAGTGCTTCGCCCTGTCGCAGCTGCGCGGCTATGGCGTCGGCGGCTCGCTCCACTTCATCGTCAACAACCAGATCGGCTTCACGACCAGCCCGAAGAACAGCCGCTCCTCGCCCTATCCCTCGGACGTCGCGCTGATGGTCGAGGCCCCGATCTTCCACGCCAACGGCGACGACCCGGAAGCCGTGGTGTTCGCCACCAAGGTCGCCATCGAGTACCGCCAGCAGTTCGGCAAGGACGTGGTCATCGACATGTTCTGCTACCGCCGCTTCGGTCACAACGAGGGCGACGACCCGACGATGACCCAGCCCCTGATGTACGCCAAGATCAAGGACCACCCGAGCGTCCGCGACCTCTATGGCGCGCGCCTGGTGACCGAAGGCACGGCCACCCAGGCCGAGGTGGATGGCTGGATCGCCGAGTTCGACGCATTCCTCGACAAGGAGTTCGACAGCGGCAAGACCTACCACGCCGACAAGGCCGATTGGTTGGACGGCAAGTGGTCGGGGCTGAAGCTGCCCGGCGCCGAGGAAAGCGGCGTCACCGGCGTGCCGAGGCAGAAGCTGCTGGACCTCGGCCACAAGATCACCTCGATCCCCGAGCGGATCAGCGTCCACAAGACCGTCGAGCGGGTGATCGCCGGGCGCCGCGAAGCCATTGAAAAGGGCGAGGGCCTCGACTGGTCGACGGGCGAGGCGCTGGCCTTCGCGACCCTGCTCGACCAGGGCTATCCGGTGCGCCTGTCGGGCCAGGATTCGATCCGCGGCACCTTTACCCAGCGCCACTCGGGGGTCGTCGACCAGAAGACCGAGGAAACCTATTTCCCGCTGCGCAACCTCGGGCCGCAGCAAGCCCATTTCGAGGCGCTGAACTCGGCCCTGTCGGAGGAGGCGGTGCTGGGCTTCGAGTACGGCTTCTCGCTCACCGACCCCAATACGCTGGACATGTGGGAAGCCCAGTTCGGCGACTTCGCCAACGGCGCCCAGGTGGTCATCGACCAGTTCATCTCGTCAGGCGAGCGCAAGTGGCTCAGGATGAGCGGCCTCGTGATGCTGCTGCCGCACGGCTACGAAGGCCAGGGGCCGGAGCACTCCTCGGCGCGCCTGGAGCGCTTCCTGCAGCTGTGCGCGGAGGACAACCTGCAGGTCGTCAACCCCTCGACGCCCGCCAACTACTTCCATGCGCTGCGCCGCCAGATGATCCGCGAGTTCCGCAAGCCGCTGATCGTCATGACGCCCAAGTCCCTGCTCCGGAACAAGCGCGCGGTCTCCAACCTCTCCGACATGGCCGAAGGCACCAGCTTCCATCGCGTGATGGTCGACGGCGCGGAAGCCGGCGCCGACGTGGGCGGCGTCAAGCTGAAGCCCGACGACAAGATCACCCGGGTCATCCTGTGCTCGGGCAAGGTCTACTTCGACCTGACCGACCAGCGGGCGAAGGCCGGCCGCGACGACGTCTATGTGCTGCGTCTGGAACAGTTCTATCCGTGGCCGCTGAAGTCGCTATCCAACGAACTCAAGCGGTTCAAGAACGCCGAACTGGTCTGGTGCCAGGAAGAGCCCAAGAACATGGGCGGCTGGACCTTCGTCGACCCGTGGCTGGAGCTGACCCTGGAGCGCCTGAACATCAAGGCCAAGCGCGCCCGCTACGTCGGCCGCCCGGCGTCGGCCTCGACCGCCGCCGGCCTGATGGCCCGCCACCTGAAAGAACTCGAAGCCTTCCTCACCGAAGCCTTCGCCTGATCCCTTTGACCGTCTGAGAACCCAAGGAGCGCTTCCCTAATGGCCGACATCATGACGCCAGCGTTGGGCGAGTCCGTCACCGAAGCCACGGTGGCGCGCTGGACCAAGAAAGCCGGCGATGCGGTCCGCAAGGATGAGATCCTGGTCGAGCTGGAAACCGACAAGGTGAGCCTGGAGGTCGCCGCGCCGTCGGACGGCACGCTCAGCGAGATCGCCTTCGAGGAAGGCGCGACGGTCGAGCCCGGCGCCGTGCTGGGCAAGATCACCGAAGGCGCAGCCGCGCCCAAGGCGGCGGCTTCGACTCCGGCGCCCGCATCCCCGGCCGCCAAATCACCCGAGCCCGCCAAGGCGTCCGCTCCGGCTCCGGCGCCGGCGGCGAAGGCCGCGGCCGACCCGGTTCTCGCGCCGTCAGCGCAGCGCGTGGTCGCCGAGAACAGGCTCGACGCCGGCGCTATCGCCGGCACGGGCAAGGACGGCCGCATCACCAAGGGCGACGCCCTGGCCGCGCTCGACGCCCGAGCCAAGGCGCCGCCGCCCCCGTCTGCGCCCCCGGCGGTCCGCGAAGTCCACGAGCGCGAGGAGCGGGTCCGCATGACCCGGCTGCGCCAGACCATCGCGCGGCGGCTGAAGGAAGCCCAGAACAACGCCGCCATGCTGACCACCTTCAACGAGGTGGACATGACCGCGGTCATGGCGATGCGCGCCCAGTACAAGGACGCCTTCGAGAAGACCCACGGGGTGAAGCTGGGCTTCATGAGCTTCTTCGTCCGCGCCGTGACCCACGCGCTGAAGATGGTTCCCGACGTCAACGCCGAGATCGACGGCCAGGACCTGATCTACAAGAACCACTACGACATCGGCGTGGCGGTCGGCACGGAGAAAGGCCTGGTGGTTCCCGTGGTGCGCGACGCCGACGCCATGAGCTTGGCCGAGATCGAAAAGGCCATCGGCGCGCTGGGCAAGAAGGCCCGCGATGGCCAGCTGGCCATAGAAGACATGCAGGGCGGCACCTTCACCATCTCCAACGGCGGGGTCTACGGCTCGCTGATGTCGACCCCGATCCTCAACGCGCCTCAGTCCGGCATCCTGGGCATGCACAAGATCCAGGAGCGGCCCATGGCCATCGGCGGGCAGGTGGTGATCCGCCCCATGATGTACCTGGCGCTCAGCTACGACCATCGGGTGGTGGACGGCCAGGGCGCGGTGACCTTCCTGGTCCACGTGAAGGAAGCCATCGAGGAGCCTCAGCGGTTGCTATTGGATCTCTGAAGCCGACTCTTGAATTCGCCCCGCGCAAGATGTATCTACGACATGTAGATATGGAGTTGCCGGATGGGCGCCCACAAGACCGCCAAGCTCTTTACCCACGGTGGCAGTCAGGCCGTCCGACTGCCCAAGGAGTTTCGCTTCGACGGGGGTGAGGTGCGCATCCGCAAGGAGGGCGACAAGGTGATCCTCGAGCCGGTGAAGCGGGACTGGGACGCCTTTTGGGCCGAAATCGACCAATTGGCCGAGGCGGCCGGCGAGCCATTTCCGGATCGACCGCCGCAGCCGCCAATGCCGCCTGTCGTGAAGTTCGACGATTGAATCTCTGTCCGGACACCAACGTCGCGATTGATCTGATCCGCGAGCAGAAGCCACATCTTCGCCAACGAATGGCGGAGGCGAGCGAGGTGGGCTGGGGCCTTCACCTTTCGCCCATCGTCCTGCATGAGCTCGTGCTCGGCGCGACGCTGAGCGCGCGTCCCCGACACCAGATGGCGCTGGTCGAACGCTTCTGCGCCGCGCTCCTGCCGCATGACTGGTCGAACGACGACGCGATGGAATCCGCGCGGATGCGAGCCGAACTCAGCAATGCGGGCATGAGTATCGGCGTGATGGACAACCTGATCGCTGGCCAAGCGCGCAATCGGGGGTGGACGGTGATTACCGCCAACATTCGGGAGTTTGCCCGCATAGAGGGCCTGCAGATCGTCGACTGGTCCGACCCCGCCGGACCGATTGACCTAACCGGGGCGATGGCTAGGTTGCGCCGCCCATCCAAGGACTGAGTTATGGCCGAAGCCGCAATCTACGACGTCATCATCATCGGCGGCGGCCCCGGCGGCTATAACGCCGCGATCCGCGCAGGCCAGCTGGGGTTGAGCGTCGCCTGCGTCGACAAGGGGATCGACGGCGGCGGAACCCTGGGCGGCACCTGCCTGAACGTCGGCTGCATGCCGTCCAAGGCCCTGCTGCATGCGTCGGAGATGTACGACGCGGCGGCCAACCATTTCGCGGAGCTCGGCATCGAGGTGAAGCCGAAGCTGAACCTGACCCAGATGATGGCCCAGAAAGCGACCTCGGTCGGCCAGCTCACCAAGGGCATCGAGTTCCTGTTCAAGAAGAACAAGGTGGATTGGATCAAGGGCGCGGGTCGCATCGCCGGGGCCGGCAAGGTCGAGGTCACCGGGCCGGACGGCGCGGTCACGGCGCTGGAGGCCAAGGACATCGTCATCGCCACCGGCTCGGAGCCTTCGGGGCTGCCGGGCGTCGAGGTCGACCAGCAGCGGATCGTGGATTCCACCGGCGCGCTGTCGCTGCCGGAAGTTCCCAAATCCCTGGTGGTCATCGGCGCGGGGATCATCGGGCTGGAGCTGGGCTCGGTGTGGCGCCGGCTGGGCGCGCAGGTGACGGTGGTGGAGTTCCTCGACCGCATCACGCCGGGCATGGACGCTGAGGTCGCCAAGACCTTCCAGCGCGCGCTCACCAAGCAGGGCATGGTGTTCAGGCTCTCCAGCAAGGTCACCGGCGCGAAGGTCTCCAAGACCGGCGTCACCGTCGCGGTCGAGCCGGTCGCCGGCGGCGCAGCCGAGGCCCTGCAGGCCGACTACGTGCTGCTGGCTATCGGGCGTCGGCCTTACACCGAAGGCCTCGGCCTCGACACGGTGGGGATTACGCCGGACAAGCGCGGCTTCATCGAGACCGACCATTGGAAGACCTCGGCGCCGGGGGTCTGGGCGATCGGCGACGTCACCCACGGTCCGATGCTGGCGCACAAGGCAGAAGACGAGGCGGTGGCCTGCATCGAGACCATCGCCGGCAAGGCCGGCCACGTGGCCTATGGGATCATCCCCAGCGTCGTCTACACCGCGCCTGAGGTCGCCTGGGTGGGCCAGACCGAGGAGGAGCTGAAGGCCGCGGGCCGCGCCTACAAGGTCGGCAAATTCCCCTTTACCGCCAACAGCCGGGCCAGGATCAACCACGAGACAGAAGGCTTCGTGAAGGTGCTGGCCGACGCCCTCACCGACGAGATCCTGGGCGCGCACCTCATCGGACCGTCGGTCTCCGAGATGGTCGCCGAATATTGCGTCGCCATGGAGTTCCGCGCGGCCTCCGAGGACGTGGCCCGCACCTGTCACCCGCACCCCACCCGCTCCGAGGCGCTGCGTCAGGCGGCGATGGGCGTCGAGGGGTGGACCATGCAGGCCTGAGCTTCCGCCCGTGGAGGTCCGTCGCGCCAGGCCCGACGAGATCGCCGCCTGCGCGGAGCTCTATGTCCGCGTTTTGCGCGAGACCTTCACCTGGCTGCCGCCCGAGCGGCACAGCCGCGAGGACTTCCTGCGCGCCGCGCGCGAGGAGGAGATCTATGTGGCGGTCGAGGACGGGCGGATCCTCGGCCTCGCCGGTTTCTTCCGGCCGCAGAACTTTCTGCATTCGCTCTATGTGGACGCCCGAGAACGCGGGATCGGCAAGGCGCTGCTTGACCATGTGGCGGCCCAGGCCGGCGGGCCGCTTTCGCTGAAGGTGCAGGCCCCCAACCTGCGCGCCCAGGCCTTCTATCAGCGCGAAGGCTTCGCATGCGTGGAGCACGGCCGCGACGCCGGCTCGGACGTGGCCTGGCTGCGGCTGGTGCGGGAAACTTAACTTGGCGCCGCGGGGTTCTGGTGAGAGCCTTCGCGCCAGTTCCCGCGAACGGAGATTGCGCCATGATCGCCTTGCTCCTCGCCGCCCAGCTCTCGGCCCAGCCGCTGGTCACGCCCCGGGTCGAGGCGCCGGCGCCGTCCGGCCGCCTGCCGGGCTTCATCCGGACGCCACCCAGCAAGGGCCTCTGCGCCGGCAATCCCGGCCATCTGGAAGTGTCTCTCGCCGAGCCAGCGGCGCTCTACCGCCGGGGTGATCGGCCGCCGAAGGGGCTGCGCGATTGGGTGTCCTATCCCAACCCGCGGCTCTGTCTGGTGGAGGCCTCGCGATGATCCTCGCCCTGCTGGCTTCTGCAACCATCCTCGGCCCGCCGCCCACGGCGGAGCGGACGCCGAACCTCTACCACGAGCCCAGCTATTGCCGCTCGGTGGTGGAAAAGGAGGTCTCGCGGCAGGAGACCGCGTTCAGGGGCGCGCCGCCGCCGGTGCAATACGCCGTTTTGCGCAGGCTGGACGGCTGCTCGGTGCCGACGCCGGTCGGCTATCACCCCGCCTACCTCGCCGGCGAGGCCGCAGCGCCAGCCTCCCCTAAGCGTGGGGATGCGCCTTCGAATAGGCGCTGAGCAGGGCGGCGGCGTCCACCTGGGTGTAGCGCTGGGTCGTGGACAGCGAGGCGTGGCCCAGCAGTTCCTGGATCGAGCGCAGGTCCGCGCCTGCGCCCAGCAGGTGCGTCGCGAAGGAATGGCGCAGCGCATGCGGCGTGGCGCTGGCGGGAAGGCCGAGGCGACCCCTGAGGGTCTGCACGGTGGCCTGAATGTGGCGCGGGCTCAACGGCCCGCCTCGCTTGGCGCGAAACAGCGGCTCGTCGGGGCCAAGCGCGAAGGGAACCTCGGCCAAGTAGGCGTCGATGGCCTCGCGCACCGCGGGCAGCACCGGCACGATCCGCGTCTTCGAACCCTTGCCGAGGATGCGCAGGGCGTCGGGAAGCGGCGCATCGGAGCGTTTCAGCGACAGGGCCTCGGAAATTCGCAGGCCGCAGCCGTAGAGCAGGGTCAGCACCGCCTCGTCGCGGGCGGCCTCCCAGTCCTCGCGGTCCGGGTCCAGGCCAGGCTCGGCGAGCAGGCCGCGCGCCTGATCCTCGCTGACCGGCCGCGGCGCGCCGGGCTTCACCCGCGGGCCGCGCACCAGCGCCACGGCGGGATTTGGCGCGTCGAGGCGGCGGTCGAGGAAGCCGTGGAAGCTGCGGATCGCCGACAGCGCCTGGCTGAGCGAGCGGGGCGACAGCGGCCGCTCGCCCTGGCGCAGGTGGGCCAGCCAGGCGCGGATCTCGCCGGCCGATATCTCGGCCAGGATGGCCAGCGAGATCGCCTCGCCGCGGTGCTGTTCGAGGAAACCGACGTAGCGGCCGGCGGCGAAGCCGTAGGCCTCCAGGGTGCGGGGCGAGGACCGGCGTTCGTGGGCCAGGTGCTCCAGCCAGAGCGCCAGGGCCTCTCTCGCCGTCATTTGGGGATGGTCACAGGATTGGCCAGCGCTCGGCGGTGCGCTCGACCACGCGGGCGAGGAAAGCCACGAGTTCGGTCCCCATGTCGGACGTGAAGCCTTGCGGGTCGGTCGAGCCGAACGCCAGCAGCCCCTGGCGCGACGGCTCCCAGATCGCCATGCGGACCATGGCCATGGACTGGATCGCATCAGCCCGCTCGCCGAACAGGCCGAGCGCGGTCGGCGCAAAGCCCATGCGGGCGAGCCGCTGGGGACCGCCCAGGATCATGTCCACCTGACCCTCGACCAGCATCTTCCAGCCGGCCGGCGGATGGCCTTCGGTCTCCAGGGCGATGACGCCGGCGGCGATGCCGAACCGCTGCTGCGCAAGATCGTCGACGCGTCGGGCCAGGTCGGAGTGGTTGCGGGCGTCCAGCAAGTCGACGACCGCGCCGCGGGTCTGGGCCTGGGCGGAGAAGTTGGCGCGCGCCGTCTCCTCGATCTGCTGGCGCTGCGTCGCCTCGCGCTGGTGGGCGGCGTGCACCCGGGCCATCACCGCCGGGGCGAACTCCACCACATTGCCGGCCGCGACCTTCAGGCCCAGCTCGCCCAGCAGGCCGTCGTCGCCGGTGAGGAATTCCGGATTGTCGGACAGGAAGCGCCGCACGGCGCCCGGCTCGATACGGGAGGGCTCGATATGGGGGGGCTCGACGCGGGCTTCCTCGATATTGCCCTGCGACCCGTCCATGCCCATCCCCAACCGTTACAGGATCGACTGCCCCGTCTTGGCCCAGTCGCTCATGAACTGATCAAGACCCCGTTCGGTTAACGGGTGCTTGAAAAGGGCGTTGAACACGTCGGGCGGGATGGTCGCGCAGTCGGCGCCGGCCAGCGCCGCGGTGGTCACGTGGGCCGGGCTGCGGATCGAGGCGGCCAGGATCTCGGTGTCGAAGTCGTAGTTGTCGTAGATCGCGCGGATCTCGACGATCAGGTCCATGCCGTCCGCGCCGTGGTCGTCCAGCCGGCCGATGAACGGCGAGATGTAGCTCGCGCCCGCCTTGGCGGCGAGCAGCGCCTGGGCGGCGGAGAAGCAGAGGGTGACGTTGGTGGCGATGCCCTCGTGGGCGAACTCGCGGGTGGCGATCAGCCCGTCGCGGGTCAGCGGCACCTTGACCACGACGTTCGGCGCTATGGAGGCCAGCTTGCGGCCCTCGTCGAGCATGCCGGCGGTATCCATCGCCGCCACCTCCGCGCTCACCGGCCCCTCGACCGCGGCGCAGATCTCGGCGATGACCTGCAACATGGGACGGCCGGACTTGGCGATCAGGGTGGGATTGGTGGTGACGCCGTCCACCAGGCCGGTGGCCGCGAGGTCCTTGAGGACGGCCACGTCGGTGGTGTCGAGGAAGAGCTGCATAGAAACGACCTTCTTTAAGTGTGCGCCGCTTGTAGCCGCACGCGGCCTCGGCGCAAAAGCCTCTCCATGAGCCGCATCGCCTCAGTCCTCCTGCCGATGCCCCTGCCCGAGGCCTTCGACTACGCCGAGCCCGAGGGCATGGGCCTCGAACTGGGCGACCAGGTCGCGGCGCCGCTGGGTCCGCGCCTGTTGCGGGGTGTGGTGGTGGGCCTGCGGGACGCGATCGGCGGCAATCGACCGCTGAAGCCCC
This sequence comes from Caulobacterales bacterium, assembly GCA_044445675.1. Lineage (GTDB taxonomy): Bacteria > Pseudomonadota > Alphaproteobacteria > Caulobacterales > Caulobacteraceae > Phenylobacterium. The sequence goes on from JBIOED010000060.1 coordinate 16,855, forward strand.
TCGGGGCCCTCCTGGAGGAGCCGCGCCTGCCGCCGGGCGCCTTGGAGTTCATCCAGTGGGCGGCGCGCTATTCGGTGGACTGGCCGGGCCAACCGCTGGCCATCGCCCTGCGTGGCGCGCGCGCGCCGAAGCCGCGGCCGGTGCGGGTGGTGGAATTGACCGGCGCTCCGCCCGCCCGGCCGACGCCCGCGCGGACCAGGGTGCTGGAGGCCGCCGCCGCCCAGGCGCTCAGTCCGCCCGATTTGGCGCGCGCGGCCGGAGTCGGCGCCGGCGTGGTCAAGACGCTGATCGACGAGGGCGTCCTGGCTGTGCGTCTCGTGGAGGCGGTGGCCCGCTTCGACCCGCCGGATCCGGCGCGGCCGGGGGCGTCGCTCAACCCCAGCCAGGCCGCCGCGGCCGACGCCCTGAAGGCCATGCTCGCCGAAGGCGGGTTCAACGTCGCCCTGCTGGACGGCGTCACCGGCTCGGGCAAGACGGAAGTCTACCTGGAGGCCGCTGCCCAGGCTCTGGCGGCCGACCCGGCCGCGCAAGTGCTGATCCTGCTGCCGGAGATCGCGCTGACCCAGGCGGTGATCGGCCGGGTGGCCGAGCGGTTCGGCGCCGTGCCCGGCGAGTGGCACTCCGACGTCGCCCCGCCCGCGCGCCGCCGGGTCTGGGAGGCGGTGGCCAACAACCGCTGCCGGATCGTGGTGGGCGCGCGCTCGGCGCTGTTCCTGCCGTTCCCCCACCTGGCGCTGATCGTCGTCGACGAGGAGCACGACGCCTCCTTCAAGCAGGAGGAGGGCTTCATCTACCACGCCCGCGACCTGGCGGTGGCGCGCGGCAAGATCGAGGGCGCCGGCGTGATCCTGGCCTCGGCGACGCCCTCTCTGGAGAGCCTGAGAAACGCCGAGCAGGGGCGCTATCGCTGGCTCAGACTTTCGTCGCGCCATGGGACCGCCCAGCTGCCGGACATCCAGCTGATCGACCTGCGCGACAACCCGCCCGAGCCCGGCCGCTGGCTCTCGCCGGCCCTGGTCAAGGCCATGGGCGAGACGTTCGCGCGCGGCGAGCAGACCTTGCTGTTCCTCAACCGGCGGGGCTACGCGCCCCTGGTGCTCTGCCGAGCCTGCGGCGAGCGGATGACGGCGCCCGACACCGACAGCTGGCTGGTGGAGCACCGCTATTCCGGCCGCCTGGTCTGCCACCTGACCGGCTTCTCGATCCCCAAGCCGAAGGCCTGTCCCCATTGCGGCGCGCACGACAGCCTGGTCTCCATCGGCCCCGGCGTGGAACGCGTCGAGGAGGAAGCCAGGGCGCTGTTTCCGCAGGCCCGCGTGGCGGTGTTTTCCTCCGACACGGTCTTCGACGCCCGGGAGGCCCGGCGGACCATCGAGGCCATGGCCGACGGCCACATCGACATCCTGGTGGCCACCCAGGCCGCCGCCAAGGGCCACAACTTTCCCAACCTGACCCTGGTAGGCGTGGTGGACGCCGACCTCGGCCTGCGCGGCGGCGACCTGCGCGCCGCCGAACGCACCTACCAGCTTCTCGCCCAGGCCACCGGCCGCGCCGGGCGCAAGGACCGGCCGGGCCGCGCGCTGCTGCAGACCTGGGCGCCGGAGCACGCGGTGATGGGGGCGCTGGCCGCCCAGGATCGCGACGCCTTCGTGGCGGCCGAGCTGGCCGAGCGGGAACTGGCCGGCCTGCCGCCGTTCGGGCGGCTCGCCGCGGCGATCGTATCCGGCGTCGACCCGGTCCAGCTGGAGGCCTTCGTCCAGGTCATGGCCCAGGCCGCGCCCAACGCCGCAGGTGTCGACGTCTATGGCCCGGCCGATGCGCCGCTGGGCCTGATCCGCGGGCGTCGCCGCAAACGCTTTCTGGTCCGCGCGGACCGGGCGGTGGATCTTTCAGCCTACATGGCCACCTGGCGCGCACGGGTGAAGCCGCCGGCGGCGGTCCGCGTGGCCATCGACATCGACCCCTACAGCTTCCTTTAGTGAGCTCAGGCGCCGCCGCGCCGCAGTTGAATGTCCACGCCGCTCGAACGGTGCGAGACGAACAGACTGTTGCTCCAGCGATGGAAGGCGATCAGCGGCTGACCGCCGGCGCCGGTGAGTTGCATGCCGTCCTTGGTGGGCTGCCAGCCGGTCGGGTTGCCGGGGATGGCATCGCTGCAACTGGCCGGCATCTTCACGGTATGCGCCGCGCCCAGCGTCAGGATGCAGAGGTCGCGGCCCTGCGACGCCACGGTCCAGGCGCCCGCCGCCTCGGCCGGCGTCAGCGGCACGCCGGCCTCGTTGTCTTCGGCCAGGGCGACGGTTGCGCCGGCCAGCAGTCCGGCGGCGGCCAGGCCGGCCGCGATGATCGAGGCTTTCATGGCGTTCTCCATTGTCAGGCCTGGAAAACGCCGCGTGGGGTCGGGAGTTGCCCTAGTGCAGAGTGCGGTCGACGCCGGACGGCCGCTTGCGCCGCTTGCGGGCCGCCATGTTCAGGCCCTCCACCACACCGGAAAAGGCCATGGCGGCGTAGATGTAGCCCTTGGGCACATGCACGCCGAAAGCCTCGGCAATCAGGGTCGCGCCGATCATCAGCAGGAACCCTAGCGCCAACATCACCACGCTCGGATTGTCATGGAGGAACCGCGCGAGCGGCCCGGCGGCTACCAGCATCAGGCCCACGGCCACGACCACTGCGACCATC
>JBIOED010000061.1:0-19496 GCA_044445675.1 Caulobacterales bacterium
GTCCTGGGGTAGGCCATTGGCGCGTCAGCGCCGGATCTGACCACCAAGACCACCAAGACCACCAAGATGAGCCCGAGGACGACCGCGGCCCAGCCAGACTCGGCGGCCGCGGAGCCTCAGCCTCTTGGTGGTCTTGGTGGTCTTGGTGGTCCAAATGAAACGCCTGCGGCGCGCGCCGAACTGCTCCAGATCCTCGGAGATCATGGGTCCTCGGGACAAACCCGAGGATGACGGCGTCAGGGGTGTCCCGCGCCTAACGCTCGAAGATCCCCATCAGCAGGGGCCGCGCGAACACCGCCGGGGCCGCCTTCTGGCTGACGCCGGGCACCCAGAAGCCGAGTTCGGCGCCGGCGTTCAGGGTGGCGTTCAGCATCTGGGCGGCGAGGAAGGGATCCACCGGGCGCACCGAGCCCTCCGCGATGCCGTCGCAGATCATCGAGGCGAAGCGGTCGGAGACCCGGTCGGACTGCTTGACCATCTCCTGGCGGATCTGCTCCGGCAGAGCGGCCAGCGCCGAGGTGCGCAGCAAGGGTCCGTATTCCGACAGCTGGTATTCGGCGAGCGCCGCGGCCGCGCTGGTCAGCCGGGTCCACTGGTCGCCGGGCAGCGTCATGGCCAGCCGCTGGACGTGGGTCATCACCTCGAAGGTGCGGTCAAAGCAGGCCACCACCAGGTCGTCCTTGGCGTCGTTGTGGTGGTAGAAACTGCCCTTGGTGACGTTGAGTTCGGCGGAGATCTTGTCCACCGAGGCGCCGCGATAGCCGCGAGCGTTGATCAGCCGCGTGGCCGCCAGCAGAAAGGTCTCGCGGCCCATCTCATGGCCGCGCGGCGCCAGTTCGGTCATCGGGATCGCCAGCGGCGCCCAGCGCGCGTCCGCGCCCGCCATGCCGCCGGCCAGGATGTCGTACATGCGCTCGCAGACCCGGCCGTAGTCCTCCGGATCGTATTTCGGCAGCCACGCCGCCGCCCAGAACAGCTGCTCCAGCAGCATCTGGGTGCGCGCGGTGCGCCGGCCGCGCGACAGCCAGGCAAGCTCCGGGACCTCGAAGATCTGCCGCAGGCGCCGGAACAGTTTCATGTAGGCCGCCGCCACCTCGCCACGCTGCGGCATGTTCAAGGTGCGAATCTCGGAGAGCAAGGGCAGCGCCGGCGCCTCGCCCACCGCTGCGCGGCGAACGCGCTCCAGGTAGCGGGCGAGCAGCGCGTGCAGCCTGGTTTTCGGGGTCGGCTCGGCCATGGCCGCCTGCACGATTTCCATCAGGCCGGAGATCCCGCGCAGCATGCAGGCGGCGGCCAGGTCGTCCTTGCGCTTGAAGTAGTAGGTCACGCTGGTGGTCGACAGGCCGACGGCGGCAGCTGCGACGCTGAGCGTCAGGCCCTTCACGCCACGGGTGTTGAGCAGGCCCGTCGCCGCGTCGAGGATCGCCTCGCGCTTGCGCTCGAACCGGTCCGTGGACTGGACCGTCACCTGAGCCATGTTTCGTTCCCAGCTTTTCTACGGGAACGTGTTCCATCCCCGCTATTTTGCGGAATTTGCGCACGGAAATTGCCGATAGGCCAGTGACTTGGGGCCTGTCGATGCTGACGCTTGCGCGTCTCGTTCGCCGACGCCGTTCTGGCGGAGTCAGGTGTCGGAAAAGCCGAAGGGCAGGCTGGTGCGGCGGATGTCGTCGGGCAGGATCTGGCGGCCGATCGGCGGCTCCGAGCGGGCGGCGCATTCGGTGCGCTGGCAGAGCCGGCAGGTCACCCCGATCGGGGTCGCAGCCTGCGCGCCCGGGTCCGGCTGGCCGGCGGTGTAGATCAGCCGGCCGGCGTGCTCTGCGGCGCAGCCCAGCGCGATGGCGCGTTCCACCCGCGGCGCGCCGAAACCGCCGCCGCCCGCCGTCACCGTGCGGGCGATAGAGAAGAAGCGCTGGCCGTCGGGAAGCTCCAGCCATTGGGTCACGATCTCCCGCGGGGTGCGGAACGCGTGATGCACCGACCACAGCGGGCAGCCGCCGCCGTGGCGAGCGAACGGGAAACCGGCCCCGTCCAGCCGCTTGGAGACGTTGCCCGCCGGGTCGACGCGGATGAAGAAGAACGGCACCCGCTCCTGCCCGGGCTTTTGCAGGGTGGTGAGCCGATGCGCGGTCTGCTCGAAGCTGGCGCCGAACTGGCGGGCCAGCGCCTCTACGTCGTAGCGCCGGGCCTCAACCGCCCGGGCGAAGGCGGAATAGGGCATCAGCAGCGCGGCGGCGGCATAGCTGGCCAGCGCGCGCCGGGTCAGCCGCTCGCCGCCTTCCGTGGCGAAGCTGCCGTCGTGCAGCACCGCGTCGATCTCCTCGCCCATCTCCAGGTAGGCGAGTTGCAGCGCCAGCTGGAACGCCTGGCTGGCGGCGTCCAGCGCGTCGTCGAGCAGCACTTCGCGACGGTGCCGGTCGAGGCGGCGGGTGGAGCCGACCATCACGCTGGACGGCAGGCGGCGCACCCGCAGGCCGTGCCGGGTCTTCAGGTAGCCGGTGACGTTCTCGTGGCCGGCCACCGCCTGGGCCAGGCGCTCGGCGGCGTCGTCGAGGCTGGGGAAGCTGTTGCGTCGCGCGGCCAGAAAGCGCCGCGACTCGGCCACCGGATCGGGCGCCTCGACGCCCGGCCCGGCGCCCTCAGCGCCGCGGTCGGCGAACGCCAGCTGCTCCTCCTGGTAGGTGGTGTAGAGCCGCAGCAGGGCCTCGGCCACGCCCGGATAGTTGGTCACCACCTCGGCCGCCTCGGTCGCCGCCCGGTCGATGCCGGCGAAGATCGGGTCCTTCAGCACCGCCTGCAGGCGCGCCGCCTCGTCGACCCCACCGCCGCCGGCCAGCGCGGCCATGTCGACCTTGTAGGTCTGCGCCAGCCGCACCAGCAGGTCGGCGGTCAGCGGCCGGTTGTTGCGCTCCAGCAACGCGACGTAGGAAGCCGAGACGTCGAGGTCCGCCGCCATGTCGGCCTGGGTGAGGCCCAGGTCGCGGCGCAGCCGCCGAAGCCTGGGGCCTATGTACAGTCGGCGGTCGGTCGGCATCGGCTCAGCCTCGCGGAGTGCGCTCTTTACAACATTACAATCCATTCTTGTAAAGTTTGACAGCTCGACCGCGCGCCCACTCCCCGCAGGCGACGGCTGCGCGTTATGGCGACGTCAACACCGGGACCAGAGCGGAAGAGGCCGATGGCATACCAGGACCACATCATCGAGATGAGCCAGCTCATCGCGGGCAAGGGCGGCGCCTGGGACGGCATCGACGCGGAGGGCGTGGCCCGCATGCGCGTTCAGAACCGCTTCAAGACCGGTCTGGAGATCGCCCGCTACACCGCCGACATCATGCGCCGCGACATGGCCGCCTACGACGCCGACCCGGCGAACTACACCCAGTCGCTGGGCTGCTGGCACGGCTTCGTGGCCCAGCAGAAGCTGATCTCCATCAAGAAGCACTTCGGCACGACCCAGGGAAAATACATCTACCTCTCCGGCTGGATGGTCGCCGCCCTGCGTTCGGAATTCGGCCCGCTGCCCGACCAGTCGATGCACGAGAAGACCTCGGTGCCGGCGCTGATCGAGGAAATCTACACCTTCCTGAAACAGGCCGACGCCCGCGAGCTCAGCCTGCTGTTCCGCGATCTCGACGCCGCCCGCGCGGCCGGCGATACGGCCAGGCAGGACAAGCTGCTCGACGCCGTCGACAGCTTCCAGACCCACGTCGTGCCGATCATCGCCGACATCGACGCGGGCTTCGGCAACGCCGAGGCCACCTATCTGCTGGCCAAGAAGATGATCGAGGCCGGGGCCTGCGCCCTGCAGATCGAAAACCAGGTCTCCGACGAAAAGCAGTGCGGCCACCAGGACGGCAAGGTGACGGTCCCGCACGAGGATTTCCTCGCCAAGGTGCGCGCCTGCCGATACGCCTTCCTGGAGCTGGGCGTCGACAACGGCGTCGTAGTCACCCGCACCGACAGCCTGGGCGCCGGCCTGACCAAGCAGATCGCGGTCAGCCACACCCCCGGCGACCTGGGCGACCAGTACAACAGCTTCCTCGACTGCGAGGAGATCTCACCCACCGACATGCGCAACGGCGACGTGGTGCTGAACCGCGGCGGCAAGCTCATGCGTCCCAAGCGCCTGGCCTCGAACCTCTTCCAGTTCCGCGCCGGCACCGGCGAGGACCGCTGCGTGCTCGACAGCATCACCTCGCTGCAGAACGGCGCCGACCTGCTGTGGATCGAGACCGAGAAGCCGCACATCGACCAGATCGCCGGCATGATGGACCGCATCCGCGCGGTCGTCCCCAACGCCAAGCTGGCCTACAACAACTCGCCGTCGTTCAACTGGACGCTCAACTTCCGCCAGCAGGTCTATGACGCCTGGGCCAAGGCCGGGAAGGACGTCTCGGCCTATGATCGCGAGAAGCTGATGAGCGTCGACTACGACGCCACGGCCCTGGCCATCGAGGCCGACGAGAAGATCCGCACCTTCCAGGCTGACGCCGCCCGGCGGGCCGGCATCTTCCACCACCTGATCACCCTGCCGACCTATCACACCGCCGCCCTCTCCACCGACAACCTGGCCAAGGAGTATTTCGGCAACCAGGGCATGCTCGGCTACGTGCTCAACGTCCAGCGCCAGGAGATCCGCCAGGGCATCGCCTGCGTGAAGCACCAGAACATGTCGGGCTCCGACCTGGGCGACGACCATAAGGAATACTTCGCCGGCGAGGCGGCCCTGAAGGCCGGCGGCGCGCACAACACCATGAACCAGTTCGCCTGACCGCATCGCGCCGCGGCAAAGGCCGGCTGCGGCGCCAAGAGACCTGGGCTCCTCGCCTTGCCTTCGGGCCCGGCGGGGAGCCATTTTTACGACCGACCTTCAGAGTTTTCGGAGCGCGCCCATGTCCCTCGATCTCGCCGCCCGGCCGACCGCCCAGGTCTCCGGCGCCATCGACGGCCGCGCCGCCGAGGTGCTGACCCCCGACGCCCTGGCTTTCCTGGCGGAGCTGCACCGCCGCTTCAACGGCCGGCGGCTGGAGCTGCTGCGGCTGCGCCAGGCGCGGCAGGCGCGATTTGACGCCGGCGAGGCGCCGGACTTCCTGGCGGAGACCGCCCACATCCGCGACGGCGACTGGATGGTCGCGCCGATCCCCGCCGACCTCACCGACCGCCGCGTGGAGATCACCGGCCCGGTCGACCGCAAGATGATCGTCAACGCCCTGAACTCCGGCGCCAAGGTGTTCATGGCCGACTTCGAGGACGCCACCTCGCCGACCTGGGCCAACATGGTCGAGGGCCAGCTTAACCTGAAGGACCGCTGGGCCGGCCGGATCGGCTTCACCGACCCCGGCAGCGGCAAGGCCTATGCGCTGAAGGACGCGGTCGCGACGCTGATGGTCCGGCCGCGCGGCTGGCACCTGCCGGAGGCCCACGCCACGGTGGACGGCGAGGAGATGAGCGGCGCGCTGTTCGATTTCGGCCTCTATGCCTTCCACAACGCCAAGGCCCAGATCGCCGCCGGGAGCGGCCCCTATTTCTACCTGCCGAAGATGGAGAGCCACCTGGAGGCGCGCCTCTGGAACGAGGTCTTCACCTACGCCCAGGCCGCCCTCGACATCCCGCACGGGACCATCAAGGCCACGGTGCTGATCGAGACCCTGCCGGCCGCCTTCGAGATGGACGAGATCCTCTACGAGCTGCGCGACCACATGGCGGGGCTGAACTGCGGGCGCTGGGACTACATCTTCTCGGTCATCAAGCGGCTGAAGACCCACCCTGAGGCCCTGACGCCCGACCGCGCGGTGATGGGCATGGGCCAGGCGTTCCTGGCCGCCTATTCGCTGAAGCTGATCCAGACCTGCCACCGCCGCGGCGCCTTCGCCATGGGCGGCATGGCCGCGCAGATCCCGGTGAAGGGGGATCCGGCCGCCAACCAGGCCGCCTTCGCCAAGGTCCGCGCCGACAAGGAGCGGGAGGCCGCCAACGGCCACGACGGCACCTGGGTCGCCCATCCCGACCTCGTGCCCGTCGCCATGGAGGTCTTCGACCGGCTGATGCCGGGGCCGAACCAGCTCGGCAAGCTGCGCGAGGACGTCACCGTCAGCCGCGCGGACCTGCTGCAGGTGCATCAGGGCGAGCGCACCGAACACGGCCTGCGCGAGAACATCCGGGTCGGCGTGCAGTACATCGAGGCCTGGCTGCGCGGCAGAGGCGCCGTGCCGCTCTACAACCTGATGGAGGACGCCGCGACCGCCGAGATCAGCCGCGCCCAGATCTGGCAATGGATCCGCCACAAGGCGGCGCTGGCGGACGGACGCGAAGTGACCCCGGCGCTGTTCCGCCAGCTGCTCGACGAGGAGATGGCGGCGCTGAAGCTGACGCTGCCAGCCGCCGCCTTCGAGGCCGGCAAGTTCGCCGAAGCGGTGACGATCTTCACCGACATAAGCCTCTCCGACGCCTTCGAGGAGTTCCTGACGCTGCCGGCCTACCGCGCCCTGGGTTGACCTATTTCCTCACCCAGCCGCCGCCCGCCGGTCGGTAGTAATCGCCCGGTCGGAGCTTGCCCCTGACCACGCCCTCGAAGGCCGCCGCGCCGGCCGCGGCCGGCGAGACGCCGTTCTTCGCGGCGGCCTGGCTGTAGAGCTGGGCGCGGCCGGCGTTGGTCTCGGCGACCGCGGCCTTGACGGCGGGGTCCGCCGCGCCGGTGACGAAACCCAGGAAGCCGTCGGCCTGCTCGCCGACGATGCCGGCGGCCTTCGCGGAATCGACCGTGGCCTTGGTCTCGGCGGACTGCGCCAGCGCCGCGGCCGGCAGGGCCAACGCCGCCATCACGCCGACGCCGAGGCTCAGGAAGTGTCTGGTTTGCATGGTCATGTTCCTCAGAAGAGGTTGGGGTTCTTCTGGATCAAGGCCTTCACGTCCTGATCCAGGCTCAGGCGGACGTTGGCGTCCAGCTTGGCGTAGATGGTGATCGGATCGATCTTGACGTGCACGGTCGGCGCGCAGGCGCCAAGCCCGAGCAGCGCCAGACACGCCAGAGGGATGGCAAGCGATCGGGGCGGTGCGATCATGTGGTCGTCTCCAAGGCCGTGGGTCCTGTCCTGGCGCCCTACGGCTGAACCGGCGGTGAATTGCGCAGCCGCTGATAGTCGGCGTAGTCCTTCAGGAGGTCGTCGAGATTGAGCGTCAGGTCCAGCGTGAGGTTCACGCCGGTGCCGGACGGCAGCGGCAGCTTGCGGTTCAGGAACTTGCGCCCGATCAGGTCGAAGATCGAGATGCGGATTTCCTGATGCTGCGGCGGGTCGTGGCGCCCGACGATGTGGGCCAGGACGCCGAGCCGCCCGTCGGCGTGGGTGGCGATGGCGGCCTCCAGTTTGTCGAAGGCCAGGTTCTCCATCGCCTGGTAGGCAAAGTCGGTGAAGGCGTCGTTGGCGGGCACGGCGGTGGCGGGCGCGGCCGGCGTGTCGACCGTACCGCCGGGGGCCGCGCCGGTGAGCGCCTTGCGGCTGATCGACAGCCGGCCGGGCTGGACGGCGTGCAGCTCCGCGTCGGCGATCCGCACCTTGCCGGCCTGGCTTTCGAACGGCAGTCGGCCGCTGACCTTCGCGTCGAGGTCCACGCGGTCGCCGAACGGCGAGGCCTCCACCAGGTCGTGAAGCTGGACGCCCTCGACGTCCACCACGCCCTGCACGGGCGCGTCCGGCGCCAGGGGTACGGTCAGGCTCTCGACCCGCAGCCGACCGCCGCCGACCGCCGCCTCGCCGCCGGTGACCGACAGGGCCTTGCCGTCGAGGCCAAACGAGGCGGACAGGCCGGTCAATGGGACGACCGTCGCCAGCCGGTCGGCGGTCAGCGTCTGGCCGGGCGGCGCGACCAGCGGCGCCAGGCTGCTGAAGGCGACCTCGCCCCTCAGCCCGGTCACCCGCCCGGCCGGGCTCTGGAAATCCAGGCCGTTGACCGCCAACAGGCCACCGCTCGCCGCGCCGGCCGGCGTCCAGTCGAAATGGCCGGTAAAGCGCACCTGGCCCTGGACCGGGGAGCCGATCGGGGCGGCCAGGGGCGACAGGTCGGCGGGCTGCAGGGCGCCGTCGGCGAAGACCAGCGGGCCGGTGTCGATCGCCGCACCGCCGCGGCCGCGCGTGTCGCCGTGCGCCGCCGCCTGCCCAACCGCGACGCCGGCCGGCGTGCTGGCGCGAAGGTCGGCCGACCACCGGTCGCCCGCAAGCGACGCCGTCCCGGCCAGCCGCAGCGGCTGGAAGCGCCGGGTTTGCGCCTCGTCCCGCAGCCGGGCCTTCTCGAACACGGCGCGGGCGGTCAGGCTCCCCGCCGTTCGCGCCGCGGTGAGGCGGACATCGCCGCCGTCGATCCCCGCCTGCAGGAACGGCGCGTCGGCCGCGAGCCCCTCGGCCCGGGCGCGCAACCGCCAGTGGCCGTTCGCCAGGGTGAACATCGGCTCGCCGAGCGGACAAAGCCGAGCGGCGACCCGCTCGATGGCATCGGCGCCCAGGTCGAGCTTGTGAGCCTGGACCGGGATGCAACCGCTGGCCGTGAACCGGACATCGCCGCCGGCGATCCGCAGCGTGCCCGAGCCGTCGAGGGAAGCGCCTTCCACCGGCCCGATGGAGAAGCCGGCGCTGACCCGGCCGTCGGCGGTGACGCCGCCGCTCGCGAACCGCAGCCGCCGGATGTCGGCGGCCGCCGTGGGCAGGCCGCCGCCGTGCAGGGAGAGCGTCAGCGCTGCGCCGCCCGCGTCGTAGATGGGCGCCGTCCCGCGGCGGCCAATGGCCAGGATCCCGCCGCCGCCGGTGGTCAGCCGCAGCGGCTGCGGCAGGGCCACCCGTGGCGCGCCGGCCCGCCACGCGAACCTCACCGACGGCGCAGAGATGCGGAAGCTGCGGGCGGCGCGCTTCAGCGCCGCCATCTGCGCGGAATCCGCCGCCGCCGGCGGGCCAAGGCCGCTCCAGGCGCCCAGGCCCGCGATGCTGCCGGCGACCGCCGCCTGCAGGCCGCCGGGGCCGAAGCTCAACGGGCCGTGCAGCGTGGCCGACAGCGCCGGCAGCCACAGAGCGCCTGCGGCGAGATCCCGCGCGGTGACCGTCAGCGTCGGGCTGGCCGAAACGGCGTCGCCGCCCCGGCGGCTCCAGCGCAGATCCTCGGCGCTGGCCAGCACGCGCATGGGGCCTGAACACAAGGCGCCCTGGCCCGCCGCCGCCGCGCGCAGGTCGGCGGTCCCGCGGCCGATCAGGACAAGGTCGCCGATCCCGCCGGCCGCGTGGCCGTCGAACCCCAGGGCGAGCGTGGCCCCCGCCAGTGGCTGGCCGGACACCACCAGCCGGCCGCCGCCGACCGTGGCCCGCGCGGTCACCGCCCCGGTTTCCTGCTTGTGCTGAAGGTCCGGATAGGGCGCCTGCGCGGCGATCTGCATGGACAGGCCGGTCCCGGCGAGCCCGCGCGCCGAGAACCTCGTCACCGGCGCGCTGACGGCGAGGCCGATGCGGCCGTTGCGGGTCTGCAGGCGAAGCGATCCCGCGCCCAGGCTGGCGTCGAAGGCGGCGGTCTGCAATCGCATGGGCGCGGTGGTCGCCCGGGCGGAGACCAGCCGTCCGTTGTCCACCACCGCATCGACGGTCATCCGCACGGCGCCGGCGTCGGTCGCCAGCAGGAGCAGGCCGTGGTCGATCTCGATCCGCGGGCGGACCGCGCCCGGCGGGGACGGCGTCTTGAGCAGCTCCGCCACCAGCGGATCGAGCGACCCCAGGCTCAGGCGGCCCCCGTGCAGCCGCGCCCGCAAGGTCGGGCCCCGCAGGGTCACCGACCGCAGTTCGACACCCAGGCCACGCCGGCCGAAGGTCACGGTCGCCTCGCCGGCGTTGAAATCGGGAGCCTTGGGGTCGCCAAGCCGCAGGCGTCCCGCCACATGCCCGAAGCCGAGGTCCTGCACGACCACCTGGGACGCCACCCCATGGGCGCGCAGCCAGCCGATCAGCGCCTCGCGGCCGATCGCCCTGCCCGCGGCGTAGAGCGCGACGAGCAGCAGCAGAACGACGGCCACGCCGATCAGCGGCAGAAGTCGCCGGAGATGGCCGCGCGCCGCTGACGGACGAGGGGCGGTCAAGGCGGGGCAGCTCGGCTCACGACCACCCCGTCGCACCAAAACCGCACGAAACCGTGGCGGCGCCCGCCTACAGCCCGCCGAAGCTCGCCAGGGCCACGCCGCCGTCGACGGCGATGGTCTCGCCCACCACATAGTCGCCGGCGCGGCTGGCCAGGTAGATGGCGGCCGCAGCCATGTCCTCGTCGCGGCCGATGCGGCGCGAGGGGATGCGCTTGGCGATCTCGTCGCCGTGGTCGCGGGCCACGCGGTTCATCTCCGAGGCGAAGGCGCCGGGCGCGATGGCGGTGACGTTGATGGCGTCGGCGATCAGGGTCGCAGCCATCCGGCGGGTCAGGTAGATCAGGCCGGACTTCGAGGCGTGGTAGCTGAAGGTGTCCTGAGGGTTGAGCCGGATGCCGTCGATCGAGGCGATGTTGATCACCTTGGCGGGTCGCTCGCGGCTGGCGGCGGCCTTCAGCGCGCCGTGCAGCGCCTGGGTCAGGAAGAAGGGCGACTTCAGATTCAGGTTCAGCACCTTGTCCCAGCCGCTTTCCGGGAACTCGTCGAAGGGCGCGCCCCAGGCGGCGCCGGCGTTGTTGACCAGGATGTCGAGCTGGGATTCCTTGGCCAGATAGGCGGCCGCCAGCGCCTTCACCCCGTCCACCGTCGAGACATCCTGCGGCAGGGCGATGCAGTTCGGCCCGAGTTCCTCGGCGGTCTCGAGGCAGGCCGGCGCCTTGCGCGAGGAGATGTAGACCTTGGCGCCCTGCTCGATGAAGCCGGCGGCGATCATCTTGCCGATGCCGCGCGAGCCGCCGGTGACGAGCGCCGTGCGCCCCTTCAGTGAGAACAGATCGAGCGCCATGGCGCGCCTCCCCTATCGTTGTGCTGGCGCGCCCCTTTTTCACTGTTGGGACCGCCCCAATCCCCTCGCACATTTGACTTGGAAGGGTCCAGCGTGGCCTGTAACAAGCGTTTGAATTTCGGGGCCGCCACCCCAGCTATGCGAGCGGCCCGCCAGCGAAGGGACCCGCGCCTCATGACCGAGATCAATTCGGTGACCACCCTCACCCGCGACGGCGACATCGCGGTCATCACCCTGAATTCGCCGCCGGTGAACGCACTCTCGGCCAAGGTCCGCGAAGGGCTGTTCGAGGGATTCAAGGCGGCCGGCGCATCGGACGCCAAGGCCATCGTGCTCATCTGCGAGGGCCGCACCTTCATCGCCGGCGCCGATATCACCGAGTTCGGCGGCGCCATGGCCGGCCCCAGCCTGTTCGACGTGCAGGACATGATGGAAGGCTCGCCCAAGCCGGTGATCGCCGCGATCCACGGCACCGCCCTGGGCGGCGGCCTGGAGGTGGCGCTCTGCGCCCATTATCGCGTGGCCGTGCCGTCCGCGCGCCTGGGGTTGCCGGAAGTGGCGTTGGGCTTGCTGCCCGGCGCCGGCGGCACCCAGCGGCTGCCCCGCATCGTCGGCGTCGGCAAGGCGCTGGAGATGGTCACCTCCGGCCAGCATGTGCCGGCCAAGGCGGCGCTGGCCATGGGCCTGGTGGACGAGCTGGTGGAAGAGGGCAAGCTCAAGGAGGGCGCGCTGGCCTTCGCCCGCAAGGCCGTCGCCGAGGGCAAGCCGCTGGTGAAGGTGCGCGACAACAACGCCAGGCTCGAGGAGGCCAAGGGCCATCCGGAGATCTTCGCCGATTTCCGCAAGGCCAATGCCCGCAAGTTCCGCGGCTTCATGGCGCCGGAAAACAACATCAAGGCGGTCGAGGCCGCGGTGAATTCCGCCAGCTTCGACGAGGGCCTGAAAGCCGAGCGCAAGCTGTTCGGCGAACTGATGATGGGCGCCCAGTCGGCGGCGCAGCGCTACTATTTCTTCGCCGAGCGGCAGGCGAACAAGATCCCCGACGTGCCGGACGACACCCCTGTGCGCCCGATCAAGCAAGTTGGGATAATTGGCGCCGGCACCATGGGCGGCGGCATCGCGATGAACTTCGCCAATGTCGGCATTTCGGTGGTCATCGTCGAGCAGGAACAGGCGCCGCTGGACCGCGGCCTGGCCACGATCCGCAAGAACTATGAGCGCTCACGGAGCGCGAAGCCTGAGGAGACCGAGCGGCGCATGGCTCTGATCCAGGGCTCGCTGTCGATGGAGGAGGCGTTCAAGGACGTCGACCTGGTCATCGAGGCCGTGTTCGAGCGCATGGACATCAAGAAGTCGATCTTCGAGCGGCTGGACGCCATCTGTAAGCCGGGCGCGATCCTGGCCACCAACACCTCGGGCCTCAACATCGACGAGATCGCCTCGGTGACCAAGCGGCCGCAGGACGTCATCGGCCTGCACTTCTTCTCGCCGGCCAACGTCATGAAGCTCTTGGAGATCGTCCGGGCCGACCACACCGCCAAGGACGTGGTCGCCACCTCGATGAAGCTCGCCAAGCAGATCGGCAAGGTCGCCGTGCTGGTCGGCGTCACCCCCGGCTTCGTCGGCAACCGCATCCTGGGCCAGCGCCAGCGCGAGGCGCAGAAGCTGGTGATGGAGGGCGCCATGCCCTGGGACATCGACCGCGTGCTCTACGATTTCGGTTTCCCCATGGGCCCGTTTGCGATGAGCGACCTCGCCGGCCTCGACATCGGCTGGGTGAAGGAAAAATCCAAAGGCGAGACCATCCGCGACGTGCTCTGCGAAATGGACCGCCGGGGCCAGAAGACCAACGCCGGCTACTACGACTACGACGAGAACCGCTCCGCCAAGCCGAGCCCGGTGACCGAGAAGATCATCCACGACTTCATCGTCAAATCGGGCGCCAACCCGCGCAAGATCAGCGATGAAGAGATCCTGGAACGCTGCGTCTACCCGATGATCAACGAGGGCGCGAAGATCCTCGACGAAGGCAAGGCGATCCGCCCCTCCGACGTCGACGTTGTGTGGGTCAACGGCTATGGCTGGCCGGTCTACCGCGGCGGGCCGATGCACTACGGCGACCAGGTCGGCCCCGACAAGGTGCTGGCCAAGATGCGCGAGTTTCAGGCCACCATGGGCGACACGTTCAAGCCCGCGGCCCTACTCGAAAAACTGGTCGCCGAAGGCAAGAAGTTCTCCGACATCAAGGCGTGAGCCCTTCCTCTCCCATTCATGGGAGAGGGGGACCGCCCGCCGCAGAGCGGGTGGTGGAGAGGGCAGGCCCCCTCCACGGCGTCCCAAACGACAGCCGAGCCTCAGAGCCTGAGGTTCTCCCTCTCCACCATCGGCTCTGCGGCCGATGGTTCCCCTCTCCCGCTTCGCGGGAAAGGAAGACCCTGAAAGGACCCCTCCATGCGTGAAGCCGTCATCGTCGCCGCCCGCCGGACCGCCATCGGCAAGGCCTACCGCGGCGCGTTCAACAACACCTACGGCGCAACGCTGGGCGGGCACGCGCTGGCCGCGGCGGTCGAGCAGGCCGGCATCGATCCTGGGGAAGTGGACGACGTGGCCATGGGCTGCGCCCTGCAGCAAGGCACGACCGGCAACAACATCGCCCGTCAGGCCGCCCTGCGGGCCGGCATGCCCAACACCGTGGCCGGCATGACCATCGACCGGCAGTGCTCCTCGGGCCTGATGGGCGTGGCGACGGCCGCCAAGTACATCATCAACGACGGCGCCCCGATCGCCATCGGCGCCGGCATCGAGTCGATCAGCCTGGTGCAGAACGACAAGGTCAACCGCTTCATGGCCTCCGACCCGTGGCTGCGCGAGCATGTGCCGGAACTCGCCACCTCGATGATCGAGACCGCCGAGATCGTCGCCGAGCGCTACGGCGTCTCCCGCGAGGCGCAGGACGAGTATGCGCTGCAGTCGCAGCAGCGCACCGCCCAGGCGCAGGCCGAGGGCCGTTTCGACCGCGAGATCGCGCCGATGACCACGGTCATGAAGGTCCTGATCAACAAGGAAACCGGCGAGACCGCCGACAAGGAGGTCACCATCGCCGCCGACGAGGGCAACCGCCCGCAGACCACGCTGGCCGACCTGCAGAAGCTCTCCCCCGTCTTCAAGGGCGGCCGCTACGTCCAGGAAGGCAAGTTCGTCACTGCCGGCAACGCCTCGCAGCTATCGGATGGTGCGGCGGCCGTCGTCATGATGGAACGCAAGGAGGCCGAGAGGCGCGGCCTGGAGGCGCTGGGCGCCTATCGCGGCCTGGCGGTGGCCGGCTGCGGGCCGGAGGAGATGGGCATCGGCCCGGTGTTCGC
Source organism: Caulobacterales bacterium (assembly GCA_044445675.1). Classification (GTDB taxonomy): domain Bacteria; phylum Pseudomonadota; class Alphaproteobacteria; order Caulobacterales; family Caulobacteraceae; genus Phenylobacterium. Next base: position 14,312 of record JBIOED010000061.1, read on the forward strand.
AATCCCCAAGCTGCTGGAGCGCAACGGCCTGACCATCGACGACATCGACATCTGGGAGCTGAACGAAGCGTTCGCGTCCCAGGTGCTCTACTGCCGCGACAAGCTGGGCATCCCCAACGACAGGCTGAACGTCTCCGGCGGCTCGATCTCCATCGGCCACCCCTACGGCATGACCGGGGCCCGCTGCACCGCCCACCTGATGTACGAGGGCAAGCGCCGCGGCGCGAAGTTGGGCGTCGTCACCATGTGCGTCGGCGGCGGCATGGGCGCCGCAGGCCTTTTTGAAATCTTCTGATCAAACTTCCTCTCCCGCAACGCGGGAGAGGGGGACCGCTCGCCGAAGAGCGAGGGGTGGAGAGGGCAAGCCCCAGGCTCGGCATCCCTGGTGGTTGAAGCAAACACCGCGCTCCCGGCTTGCCCTTCCCGCCCTTCCCCTGAAATGGGAAGGGAAAGAGTTTCGCGGGAGTTCCCCCGGGGAGAGCATCGTGGCTTCACGCCGGCTGCGTCTCCGCGTCGATCTCGTCGAAGGTCATGCCCTTGGTCTCCCGCGCCCGCAGGGCGGAATAGGCGCTGATGGCGCCGGCGATCAGCATGTAGATGGCGATGGGTGTCGCCGACTTGGTCGCCTTGAACAGCGCCAGCGCGATGATCGGCGCCAGCGAGCCCGCGAAGATCGACGTGGCCTGGTAGGCCAGGGAGGCGCCGGAATAGCGGAAGCGGGTGGGGAACAGTTCGGCGATGAAGGCGGCCTGCGGCGCGTACATCGCCCCGTGCAGGATCAGGCCGATGATCACCGCCGCCAGCACCACGGGGGTCGCCCCGGTGTCCAGCATGCGGAAGAAGGCGAAGCCGAAGATCGCCATGCCCGCGGCGCCCACGAAATAGACCGGCCGCCGCCCGATCCGGTCCGACAGCCAGGCGAACACCGGGATCGCCAGACATTCGACCGCCGCCCCGGCCAGCAGGGCGTTCAGCGCCAAGCCGCGGCTCAGGTGCACCACCTCGGTGATGTAGGTGATCGAAAAGGCGGTGATGACGTAGTAGGTGATGTTCTCCCCGATCCGCAGACCCATGCCGATGGCGATGCCGCCCGGCCGGCGTTTGATCGCTTCCAGCACCGGCGCCGCCTCGACGCCGCGCTCGGCGACCGCCTTCTCGAAGACCGGGCTCTCGGCCAGCGTCGAGCGCACCCAGTAGCCGATCAGGATCAGCACGGCCGACAGCAGGAACGGCACGCGCCAGCCCCAGGCCAGGAAGTCGTGGTCGCTCTGCACCGCGGACATGATCGCCAGCACGCCCGCGGCCAGCAGGTTGCCGGCCGGCACGCCCGCCTGCGGCCAGCCGGCCCAGAAGCCGCGGCTCCTGGCCTCGCCGTATTCGCAGACCATCAGCACCGCCCCGCCCCACTCGCCGCCCACTGCGAACCCCTGCACCAGCCGCAGCAGCACCAGGGACAGGGGCGCGAACACGCCGATCTGCACGAAGGTCGGCAGCAGACCGATCAGGAAGGTCGAGCCCCCCATCATGATCAGGCTGGCCATCAAGAGCTGCTTACGGCCGATCCGGTCGCCGAAGTGCCCGAACACCAGCCCGCCCAGCGGCCGGGCCACGAATCCGAGCGCATAGGTGGCGAAGGCCAGCATGGTTCCCGTCAGCGGGTCGGCCTTGGGGAAGAACAGCTTGTTGAACACCAGGGCCGCGGCGGTGCCGTAGAGGAAGAAATCGTACCACTCGATGGTGGTGCCGATCATGCTGGCCAGCACCACCTTGCGAAGCGTGGCAGGCGTCGCAGGCGCGACGGCGGATGGAACGCTCAAACAAAAACCTCCCGATGCGGCCCACTCTAAGGCGGGCTTCGTTGGCCGGCAGATGAGCGCGAACGCCCAAGGGTTACAAGGGGACCTTCCGCTCCGCCGACGCGAAGCGCGAGAAGAGGAGATGCCGCGCACGTTGACGCTAACGGCGCCGCTTCCTATCTGCGGCGGTGAACGGTGTTCAGTCTGAACGATCCGCCGCCCACAGGAAACGCCCATGAACAAGACCGCCGCCGCGGCGCTCGCCGCCATCGCCCTTTCCGCCACGACCGCGCTCGCCCAGCCGGCGGCGCCCACCGTGGTGCGCGGCACGGTCACCGCGCTCTCCGCCGCCTCGCTGACGGTGAAGACCGACAAGGGCCCGCAGGTCGTGGACCTGACGCCCAGCTGGTCGGTCGCGGTGATGAAGCCGGTGGCCATCGACGCCATCCAGCCGGGCAGTTTCATCGGCACCGCCGAGATGCCCAACAAGGACGGCTCCAGCGGCCGGTCTCTGGAGGTCCACGTCTTCCCGCCCGGCGTGAAGATGGGCGAGGGCCACTATGGCTGGGACCTGAAGCCCGGCTCGATGATGACCAACGGCACCGTTGGCACCGTGGTCGCCGGCAAGAAGGGCTCGCGCGAGCTCGACGTGAACTATTCCTACGGCAAGCGCCACATCACCGTGCCGGCCAGTGTGCCGGTCGTGCAGATCGGCATGGGTTCGCGGGCCATGGTCAAGGTCGGCACGCCGGTCTTCATGGTGGTGCAGAAGACCCCCGCGGGCCTGATGGCCGGTTCGGTCTCGGTCGGGGAAAACGGCGCCAAGCCGCCGATGTGATAGGCCGCCGATGTGGTAGGGAGGCGTCGTGACCGACGCCGCCGCGCTTCCCCCGCAGATCCCGCCCAAGGCCAACCCGTTCGTCGGGGCGGTCATCCTGATCGTGTGGCTGGCGCTCGGCGGCGGGCTCGCGGCCCGGCCCACCGGTCTCCTGGTCTTCGCCTTCGTGATGGTCGGCTGGATCCTGTCGGTGATGGTCCACGAGTTCAGCCACGCCGCGGTCGCCTGGCTGGGAGGCGTCCGCACGGTGGCCGAGAAGGGCTACCTCTCCTTCGACCCGCGCCGCTATGGCGACCTGGGCGTCAGCCTGGTGCTCCCGCTGGTGGCGCTGGCCATGGGCGGCGTGGGCTTCCCCGGCGGCGCGGTCTATATCCGCAACGACCTGATCCGCAGTCGGTTGTGGCGCTCGGCCGCTTCCCTGGCGGGGCCGGCGGCGACCCTGGTCGTCCTGCTCGCGCTGAGCCTCGGCCTGGCGTTCTGGCCCGGGCGGGGCGTGGCGGGCCCGGGCTCGGCGGCTCTCTTCGCCGCCTTAACCATGCTGGCCTTCCTGCAGGCCATGGGGCTGATCCTCAACCTGCTGCCGATCCCGGGCCTCGACGGGTTCGGCGCCATCCGCCCGTTCCTGCCGGTCAGCCTCACGCCGCACATCCGCAAGGCCGAGGGCCTGGTGATGGTCGGCCTGCTGCTGGTGATCTTTTGGGTCCCGGGGGCGAGCGCGATCCTTTTCCGCGCGGCGGCGAGCCTGGGCGCGGCCCTGGGCCTCGACCTCGATGCGCTGAGCGCCGGCTGGCGGGCGTTCCACTTCTGGCAGCGATAGAGCTGCGCGGGTAAGGTCGCGTCATGCTGATCCGCCGCACTCTCCTCGCTCTCGCCGCCGCTGCGAGCTTCGCCTGCGCCGCCCACGCCGAGGCCCCCAATCCCCGCGTGGTGATCACCACCACCGAAGGGGTCATGACGCTGGAGCTGTTCGCCGACAAGGCGCCGGTCACCACCGCCAACTTCCTGAAGTACGTCGACCGCAGGCTCTACGACGGCGCAAAGTTCTATCGCGCCTCAAAGCCCAAGGGCCAGGTGGCCAACGACTACGGCACCATCCAGGGCGGGCTGCAGAACGACCCTAGGAAGGTGCTGCCGCCGATCGCCCACGAGAGCACGCTGAAGACCGGCCTGAGGCACACCGACGGCACGATCTCCATGGGCCGCCACGCGCCTGGGACCGCCCAGGCCGACTGGTTCATCTGCATCGGCGACATGCCCTACCTGGACGCCGACCCTAAGGACCCCGGCAATCCGGGCTTCGCCGCCTTCGGCCGGCTGGTGGACGGCAAGCCGGTCGCCGAAACCATCCTGGGCCTGCCCACCGACCCCAAGGCCGGCGTCGGCGCCATGAAGGGCGAGATGCTGGTGAAGCCGGTGCGCATCGTCTCGATCCGCCGGGCGCCGCCGGGCGCCGCGACGCCTCCTCCGCCTGCCGTGGCTACGCCGCCCGCCACGCCGGGCGCCGTCTGACCGTGGCCACCCTCTCGAGCCTGAAGATCGGCGTCGACGTCCCGTGGGTGACCAGTTGGTCGGCGGAGCCGACCACCGGCGTCGCGTCCTGCCCCAGCATCGACGGCGCCCTGGCCATCGGCCAGGCTGAGCGTCCCGGGCAGGGCAAGCCGCTCTATTCCCGCAACCACCTGTTTCGCCAACGCAAGTCGGTGCGCGAAATGCTCTGCCCGATGTGCGGCCAGCCGACGCCGGACCACGACCGTTGGAGCCAGACGGCGCGCTGGACCACCGCCGGGGAGCTCCGCGCCAAGGGGCTCGGCGTCTGGCTGCCGCCGGAGTTCGCCGACGATCGGCGCCTGCTCGACGCCGGGGCCATCGCGCCCCTGCACCGCGCCTGCGCCGAGGCCGCGCTCGCCCGCTGTCCGCACCTGGGCGCCATGGCCGACCGTGAGCTCAAGCCCTTTCCCGGCGCCTGGATCGTCGCGGCCCTCAGCGTCGAGGCCAGGCCCGCGCATGCCCTGTCCAACGTTCCCGAGCGCTCGAAGGCGGCGGTGGCCTTCCTGCAGCTGATCGGCGTTCCGGACTACGACGCGGCCTGAACATTACAAATCGTTTAAGTAATGAACTAGAGTTCATTTTGTGAATTCGAGGTCATTACCCAGACTTCACGGGACATATACAGCATCTGAAAGTATTCCATCGTCATCGGCGGCCCGCAACGCCCGCCACATTGGGACGAAGGAATACGACCATGACCATCACCGCCCGCGTCGCCGGTCTCGCCACCCTGGCCCTGGCCGCCCTGCCGGTCGCTGCGCTCACCACGGCCGCCCACGCGCAGACCGCGGTCCCCCACGAGCGCGTCTACATCGGCGACCTCAAGCTGGGCAGCGCCTCGGACCGGGCGATTTTCGCCTACCGCGTCGACCACGTCGCCCGCAAATTCTGCGCCAACGAAAAGAACCTCGACCTGAAGGCGGCCTGCCAATCGGGCGTCCGCATCGAGGCCAACGAGCGCGCCGCCTCCAACGTGCAGTTCGCCAGCCGCAACTGAGCATCA
>JBIOED010000062.1:0-19383 GCA_044445675.1 Caulobacterales bacterium
CGGGGCTGTCTCTGCGTCGCAGCCGTCGGCCATCAGGTTGAGGATGGTCGGGATGGCGTTGCAGCGCTCCAGCCCCTGCCATTTGGCCAGGGCCAGGACGGCGATGTAGTCGGCGACCGCGTCGAGCTTTTCGCCGGCCACCTTGTTGGCGTCGGCGATGATCAGGCTGTGGACCACCTCGGCGCTCATGTCGTTGCCGAGGCGGCTGCCGGCGCGGCCCCGAGGCCGTTCGTTGCAGGGGTTGGTCGCGTCGTTCACCCACGGGCACGGGTTGTCGACCTCGATCCAGCTATTGCCGGTCGTGTCCCGGGTGCGCGTCACGTACCAAGCCTGGATCGGCCGGTTGACGGTGGTCAGCTTCTTCAGCTGCGACGGGAAATGGAACCCGATCAGGATGTCGCGGCGCTTGGCGATATCGTCGAGCTGCGCCTGCGGCTGGGTCGAGAAGATCACGTGGACGTTGGGCGCGCAGTCGGCGGCTCTCGCCACCGGCGCATGCACCTCGCCGGCGAGATCGACGATGCGCCTGGCGATGAAGGCGTCGAACTCCGGCGGCAGGCCCAGCACCTTGACGCAGACCGCGTCGCGGAACCGCGGCAGCTGATCGGACTGGCCTTGCGGCAGGTGCGACCGCACGAACTGCGACTGCGGATTGACCAGCGGGTTGGGCTTTGGCGGGGCGGTGACGGTCACGCCGCTGAGGTTGACCGGCGGGGTGGGTCCGCGCGGCGGCTCGGCGCCCTGCGTGGCCCCACTGGCGCTTGCCGACAACAGGCCGGCGCCGGTCGCGCAGACCGCCAGGAGCCTGCGCCAGTTTGGCTTCGATCTCCGCATCCCCTTGTCGCCTCCTATTGCTGCGCCTTGTCGCTCGCCGCGGCCTTCCGGATCGCGCCGGCAATGCTCGCCCGTTGCAGCGGCCCAGACTCCCGCGGATCGACGGCGTAGAGCCCGGTCAGCAATGCCAGGTCGGCGGGCGTCGCGGCCTCCGGCCTGTCCTCAGCGTCGCAGCCGTCGGCCATCAGGTTGAGGATCGTCGGGACGGCGCTGCAGCGGTCCAGCCCCTGCCAGCGCGAGAGCGCCAGGACGGCGATGTAGTCGGCCACGGCGTCGATCTTTTCGCCCGCCACCCGATTGGCGTCGGCGATGATCAGGCTGTGGACCAGCTCCGAACTCATGTCGTTTCCCAGGCGGCTGCCGGCCCGACCCGTCAGCGGCGGCGCCTTGAGGTCGCAGGGGGGAGCGCCGGGCAGCCCCGTCCCCACGCAGGGGGCGCCACCGTTGAGCTCCAGGATGTCCTGTCCCTGCGTGCCCACCGCGCGCGTGAGATACCAGGACCGGACCGGCGGCCGGAAGGTAAAGGTCCGCTTGGCGTCGGCCTGGAAGTAATAGCCGAACAACACCTCGCGCCGCTTGGCGATGTCGGTCAGTTGCGCCTGCGGCCGGGCGGAGAAGATGACGTTGACGTTCGGGGTGCAGGTGGCGGCATCGGCCACCGGCGCGCGGACCCGGCGGGCGACATCGGTCACGCGATGACCGATGAAGGCGTCGAACTCGGGCGGCAGGCCCACGACCTTGACGCACACCGGATCGCGAAAGCGGGCGTACTGCCCGAAACGGCTGGCGGCCAGGCGCTGGCGCACGAACTGGGCCGTGCGATCCACCAGCGGGTCCGGCTTATCGGGCGCGGTGACGGTGATCCCGCTGAGCGCGGTGGCCAGCGCGGCCTGGGACGCCGGCGCGGACGGCGGCTCGCTCCCGGTCGCAGAAGCGGGACCTGCGACCAGCAAGGCCGCGCCGGCCACGCCCGCCAACACCCCGCCCAGGCTGGCCATCGCGCCCTCCCGTCCTCCACGAGCACAGTCGAGGGCGACTATAACGCGGGTTTTCCGCGGCGCGACGGAAAGATGAGGGCCGTCGGCGCCAGGCCTTCCACCGCTCCTTAACCATCCCGGCGCGACAACGGGGCATGGTTAAGGAGTCCGAGGGCGTGAAACTCTGCCTGGTGGTCGACGACAGCCGCGTGGTCCGCAAGGTCGCCCGCCGCATCCTCGAGGCCCTGGGGTTCGAGGTGGCCGAGGCCGGCGACGGCGCCGAGGGCCTGGCCTGGGTGCGCACCGCCATGCCCGACGTCGTGCTGCTGGACTGGAACATGCCGGTGATGAACGGGCTGGAGTTCCTGCGCCGGCTGCGCCAGGAGCCGGGCGGCGAGGGGCCGCGGGTGGTGTTCTGCTCGGTGGAGAGCGACCTCGACCGTATCCGCGAGGCGCTGGACGAGGGCGCCGACGAATACATCATGAAACCCTTCGACGGGGACATCGTGGCCTCGAAGCTGACCTTGGCGGGGGTGCTGTGACGCCGCAGGACCGCGCGCTGGTCGCCCGCCTGTGCGCCGAGCGCGCAGGGCTGAAGGCGGATCCCGAAAAGGCCTATCTATTCGAAAACCGCCTCGCGCCGGTGGCAAGGCGGGAAGGCTTCGGTTCGGTGCATGAGTTCGTGGGCGCGGTGCGCGACCGCGGCGAGGAACGGCTGATCTGGGCCGCGGTGGAGGCCATGTCGCCGGCCGAGAGCAGCTTCTTCCGCGCGCCGCAGGTCCTGGGCCGCCTCGTCGGCGAGGTGCTGCCCGAGCTGGCGCGGCGCCGCGACGGCGGGCGCCTGCGGCTCTGGGTGGCTGCCTGCGGGACTGGCCAGGAGGTCTATTCCCTGGCCATGGCGCTGGACGAGGCCGGGCTGGCCGGCGTCGGCCTGGAAATCTTCGCCTCCGACCTCTGCGAGCGTCGGCTGGAGAAGGCCCAGGCCGGGGTCTACAGCCCCTTCGAGGTGCAGCGCGGCCTGTCCGCACATCGCCTGGTGCGGCATTTCGAGGGGCTGGAGGATGGCTTCTCCTTGTCGCCGCGGGTCCGGCAGATGGTTCGCTGGCGGCGCGTCAACCTGATGGAGGACCTGACGCGGCTGGGCCAGTTCGACCTGGTGCTCTGCCGCCACGTGCTGGGCTACCTGCTGGACGAGGCGCGACCTCGGGTGCTGGCCAACCTTCAGGGCGCGCTGGCGCCGGGCGGCTGGCTGGTGCTCGACGCGGACGAGGCCGTGCCGGGCCTGACGGCGGCCCCGGGGGAGCCGGGCTTCTACAGCCGCCCGACGATGGCGCGGGCCGTGGCCTGAAGCGCGGATCGCGAACACAAAAAACCCCGCCGCGGGTGCGGCGGGGCTTTCCGGAATTCGAACGGATGGACGCTTAGTGGCCGGTCTTGGCGTCGTTCGCGGTGTCGGTCACGGCGTGGCCGGTGGCCGAGACGTCCTTGCCGGCGCCGGCGACGGTGTTGCAGGCGGCGGTGGCCATGCTGGCGGCCAGGACGGCAAACAGGACAAACTTGCGCATAGGATGTTCTCCAGGGTTGAAACTCGCCCCATAAGAACCCCTACGCTGCCGCTTGGTTCCCTGGGGCAGACTCATCGGATTGCGCGGCGTCGGCCGCCGGTGTCGGGAACAGCAGGCGCGCGGTGACGCCGCCCTTCTCGTTGCGAACCAGCTCGGCGCGGCCGCGCAGCTGGCGGGCGAAGGCGGTCATCAGCGTGCGGCCCACGCCGGAGGACGCCAGGGCGTCGTCGCCGGCCGCGCCGTCATCGGAGATTTCCAGTTCGGCTTCCTCGCCGCGAACGCGGAACGCCAGCGTCAGCACCCCGCCGCGCGCGCCGAAGGCGTGCTTCTGGGCGTTGGTGATCGCCTCGACGGCGAACAGCGCCAGGGGGGCCAGCCGGTCGGGGTCGATCACCAGGGCGTCGACGGAGAGTTCGGTGCGCACCGCAGGGCCGTTGTTGGCCTCGCCCGCCACCAACTGGGCGGTCAGCTCCTCCAGGAACGGCCGCAGGTCGACCCGCTTGAGGTCCGGGCCCTGGTAGAGGGCGCGGTAGATGAGCGCCAGCGCGGTGATCCGCTGGCGGGTGTCGGACATGGCCGCCCGCGCGGCGGGGTCGGTCAGCGCGCGCTGCTGCATGTTGAGCAGGCTGGAGATGACCTGCAGGTTGTTCTTCACCCGGTGGTGGATCTCGCGCATCAGCGCGTCCTTCTGGGCGAGGTTGTCGCGCAGCGAGGCGTCGCGCCCGACGATGGCGTCGGCCATGTGCTCCAGGGTTTCGGCCAGCTCGCGGATCTCCGACGGCATCTGTTCGGCCTGCACCGGACGCACCGAGAGCCGGCCGCGTGCGTAGAGCGAGGCGATCCGCTGCAGGTAGGCGATCCAGCGGACCACCACCCGGTCGGTGACCAGCAGCACCGCGGCCAGGGCCAGGCCGAAGGTCATCAGCGGGAACAGGATGCCCGACAGCGGATTGAGCCAGGCCCAGGACAGGATCCCCGGCGACTGGGCCGAGAGCACGACATAGACCTGGTCGCCGGCTACCGGCGCGGCGGAGTAGACCCGGCGCTGGCCGCGCGCGTCGGCGCCGTACCAGACGAGGGCTCCGTTCAGCCGCACCTGGTTGCGCCAGCCCGGGGGCAGCACCGGGAAGGCCCTGCCGTCGGTCTCGCTGATGTAGTGGCCGGCCGCGTCCGCCAGGGCCACGTCGGAGTGGGCCGGCAGGGTCGGGTCGCTGGTCGAGGGCTCCAGGCTGGCCAGGGTGATCACTGCGGCGAAGGCGCCGTCGAAGACGCCGCCCGGCCCGTCGGCGCGGACGGCCGCCAGCACCGAGGGCTGGCCGGCGGGGGTGGCGCCCGGGTCGCGGGTGACCACCAGCTGGTGGCCGTGCTCCAGGCGCTGGAACCAGGGCTTCAGCGTCCGCTGCGGATCGAAGGGCACGTCGCCCGCCGCACAGGCCACCCGGCCGCGCCGGTCGAAGCGCACGAGGTTGGCGTAGCCCGGGATGCGCCGGGCGACCTCGGCCAGGCGATCGGCGCACTGATAGCCCACCGATCCGGGGGCCAGGGTCTGCAGCAGGATGCCGGCGCCCTCCATGCGGCTGCGCGCTGTGGCGGCGCTGCGCTCGGCGGCGAAGCCCAGGTTCTGGCGAAGCGCCACACGCTCGCGGTTGAAGGCGATGCCCGATTGCACCACCCCCACGATCAGCACGGGGAGCAGGGCGGCGGCGAGCGCCGCGGTCAGGCGGACCCTGATCGTGCTCAGCGAGCTCCGACTCAAACGAGTCATCTGGGCAAGCCGGTCATAAGGGCGAGCCGATCATGTCATGGAGCCGCCCGATTCCCGTCCTCAACGGACAGTGCTTAGCCGCTCCGCATCCGCCAGGATGGCCCGCATGGCGTCCCCCGCCGACGCGCCGTCGCGGTCGTAGGATCCGTCTTCCAGGATCGCATGCAGTGCGCGGCGCGCCCGGCTGACGCGGCTCTTCACCGTGCCCACGGCGCAGGCGCAGATCTCGGCCGCCTCCTCGTAGGCGAAGCCGCCGGCCCCCACCAGGATCAGCGCCTCGCGCTGTTCGGCGGGAAGCATGGCCAGGCCCTGGCGCAGTTCGTCCAACGCCACCGGCGCCTCCGGATCGTCCACCGCCACCAGGGTCCGCTCAGCGGCCTCCTGATCGAGCTGGCTCTGGCGCCAGGATCGGCGCTTCTCCGAATAGAACTGGTTGCGCAGGATCATGAAGGTCCAGGCCTTCATGTTGGTGCCCATCTGGAAGCTGGCGCGTGCGTCCCAAGCCTTCATCATGGCGTCCTGCGCCAGATCGTCGGCCGCCGCGGGATCGCCGCACAGGGTGCGGGCGAAGGCGCGGAGATGCGGGATGAGTTGCACCAGTTCGCGCTTGAATCCCTCGTCGTCGGCGCCGGGGCGCGAAGGGCGGGCCGCGGGTTCGGCGTTCATCGACCGGGCTCCGACACCTTGCTGTCGGCGCGACGCAGGATGTCCAGGAACTCATCCGGAACGTCCTCGTTGACCACCTCGTCGAACATCTGGCGCAACCGAACGCCGATCGCCTGCTGGCGCAGGCGGGCTTCGTCCAGCGCCGCGGAAGGCTTACGCGGGTCGGGTAAAGGCATGTTTTCGATCATACTGTCGGCGTGCCGCTTTCGCGAAGGCCGCCCCCTAATGGCATCCTCGTCATCACCCAACGCAGGTCTCCGCTTCGAGTTCCCGTCCCGCCTTGCGCAAGACGCGGAAAACTCGCCCGATCGGGAACAAGTTCCCGCCTGTAGCGTTTTTGCATCATGATGGGCCTTCGTCGGGGGAATGCCTTCGAATGCCTCATCGATCGTGCGTGCCAACGCGTTCAATATCCATGGGAGGGGTCACCCTTTGAGTCTGCTAGCTCGTCTCGCGCCGCACCTGCCCTACGTTCGCCGCTACGCCCGCGCCCTCACCGGGGACCAGACGACCGGCGACCATTATGTCCGCGTCGCCCTGGAAGCGCTGGCGGCCGGCGAACGCACGCTGGAAGCCAACCTGACGCCGCGCGTCGCGCTCTATCATGTGTTCCACGCCATCTGGTGCTCCTCCGGCGCCCAGTTGGAGAACCCGCAGGACGACGACTATTCGGGCTCCGACGACACCACCCGGCGGCTGATGCGCATCGCTCCCCGATCGCGCCAGGCGTTCCTGCTCACCGCGCTTGAGGGCTTCACGCCATCCGAGGCGGCCCAGATTCTCGATTCCGATTTCGCCGAGGTCGAACAACTGATTGCCGAGGCGCAGCAGGAGATCGACGCGGAACTGGCCACCGACGTCCTGATCATCGAGGACGAGCCGGTCATCGCCGCCGACATTGAGGCGCTGGTCAAGGAACTCGGCCACACCGTGGTCGACATCGCCGCCACCCGCACCGAAGCGGTTGACGCGGTGGCGCGCAAGACGCCGGGCCTGGTGCTCGCCGACATCCAGCTCGCCGACGGCTCGTCGGGCATCGACGCGGTGAAGGACATCCTGGCCCGCTTCAACGTGCCGGTGATCTTCATCACCGCCTTCCCCGAGCGCCTGCTGACCGGCGAGCGTCCGGAGCCCACCTTCCTGATCACCAAACCGTTCCAGCCGGAAACGGTGAAGGCCGCCATTGGCCAGGCGCTGTTCTTCCATCCGCGCAAGGCGTCGAAGCAGGCGGCGTAAGGCGCGGAACGGGCGGCCAAGCTTCACGTTACGAAAAGGGCGTCGCGGCGATCGCGGCGCCCTTTGTCGTTCGAGGAGAGTTCGCGATGCTCGGTTGGGCTCTGGTGTTTGCGGTTCTGGCGATCCTCGCCGGCTTCCTGGGCTTCGTCAGCCTGGCCGGCCTGGCGGCGACCATCGCCAAGGTGCTGTTCGTGGTCTTCCTGGTGCTGCTGGTCGTGGGCTTCGTGGTCCGCGCCTTCCGCGGCCAATCTGTGGTCTAAAGGTCTCCGGCGCGAAGCCGCATGACAAAGGCCGCCCTCGCCGGGCGGCCTTTGTCGTCTCTTTAGCGCCCGCGTCTAGGGCGCCTGTGGCGCGGTGTGGTCGGAACCTGCCGGCGCGGTGATCGGGGCCGGCTCCGGGGCGTTGAAGGTTGAGGCCGTGGCTTTTGAGGTGGCCTGCTGCGAGCCGCCGGGCGCGGACAGGGCAGGCGCCCTCCAGGTCCATGCGATGAACAGGCCGATGGCCGCCAGCAAGGTGCTGATCACCAGCACCCAGAACACCGGCCGGCCGTAGCGGCCCTGCCGGGCGGGCGTCGCGGCGAGGACGGGGTGACCTGGCTCGGTGGGTCTCGAGGACTCGGCCATCGGGGGGTTCCTTTACTGAGACGGCAAATAGCTGAACGGGCCGGTGGCCGGCCGACTGGAAGGCGCGCTGACCGGATGGATCAACGAGCCGACCAAGCCACTGGCCAGCGCCAGGCCCAGGACGACACAGACCACGGTGAGCCGACGCCGCACCGCCTGCTGGCGATAACTGGGCGTCTTCATCAGCGTCGCACCGCGCCCTATGGCGTAGCCTGATCGCATGGTCGAGGTTTCCTCGGGCCGTCGTGGCGCGTCTTGCGCACCGAAAACAAACGTCCCGAAGCAGGCGGTGTTCCGCCCGAGGGCAAGGCGACAGCCAGGCGTTCCCAGAAAGACTGTGAAAACAATTGCTTGCCAGAACACCCGGAGCCGAGGCCGGCCGCCCGAAAAAATCTTCAAAAAGATTGCGCCTCGCCGGAACGCATTTGGGCCGGGTGAGTTTTTAGACTTGCGGAGGCGGCGACGCCCCCCCCGACTTGAGACTGGCGACCATGCCAGTCTGCCGTCTCCGCACCCCTTTTCTCGATGATGCACACCTGGGCGGGTCTTCGGATCCGCCCTTCCTTTTGGCGCGTCCGCCGGCCCATTGGGTTCGGCTTCACCTCGCCGAGAGGTGCAGCACCACGTCAGCACGGCGGCGCAGGGGCCTGGCCTCGCCGCGGCTCGTCGTGGAGCCGGCTTCGCCCATCGCGTTCAGCTTGAAGGTGGCGGCCGGCAGGCCGATCGCCGTCAGTGCGCGGGTCACCGATTCGGCGCGACGCTTGGAGAGGTCGAGGTTGGTGTCGGGGCCGCCCCCGACATTGTCGGCCAGGCCCAGGACGTCGACGCTGGTCACCTTGCACGGCCGGCTTTCGGCGGCGGCCGCGGCGAGCACGGCGCGAGCCTGCTTGGTGACCTCGGCGGAAGAGGGCTCGAAATAGATTTGCACCGTCTGGTCGGCGCAGGGCGGGGCCGCCTTCACGATGCGCGCGCGGCCGGTCGGCATTGCGGCGCATCCGGCTAACCCGGCGCCCAGGCCAAACACCAGGACGATCGCCACGCTCGCAGTCCGGCGGAGAGTCATCTTCGATTGCCTTTCAGGCTACGGCAAAGGGCGGCCGGACCATCCGACCGCCCTCTGATCTGCGGCGTCGCCGTCCGCCTCAGCGGGGGCTGCCGTCGTCCCAGAAATACCGGCCGGTAGCGGAGTCGTAATAATAGTACCGCCCGGCGCGCTCGTCATAGTATTGCCGGTGATTGTTGGCCGCGGCGCCGCAGCCGCCTTCGTCATGGCAGGCCTTCACCGCGCCGATCGCGCCGCCGGCGACCGCGCCGACCAGGGCCCCCGTGGCCGCATTTCCGGACCCGGTGTTGTTACCGATCACCGCGCCGGCGAGCGCGCCCAAGGCTGCCCCTCCGACGGCGCTGTTGGTGGTGTGGGGGTCGTTGGCGCAGGCGCACAGCAATACGCTGGCCCCTGCGAGGGCCACGATGGGCTTAAGCAACATTTTCAGGCTCTCCTTACGGCGTCCCCTGGCAGCCAAAACGCCGGGCCAGCTAGGCAGTTCCGCTGGAACCGCCGCCGCCGCCCGCCGTTCAAGCAGGGCTACATTACAACGGAGCACTCCGATGGTCGGCGCACGCCTCGATCCCGATGACCGCACCGCAAGCCTGAGCCGGGCCGAGCAGCTCGATGTGAAGGAAACCCAGGCCGACATCCGTGAGGCCTACGAACGCGGCCGCAAGGACGAGCGCGCCAGCCGCCGGCGTCACCCGATTTTTATGACGCTGACCTTCGTCGCCGCGATCTGCGGGGTGGCGTTGCTGGCCCTGGCCGCGGTGAACGGCTCGTTCAGCGCCGGGGGCAGCGTGGCCGACCAGAAGCTGGACGCCGCCGTCAACAAGGCCGAGCCCCAGGTGCGCGACGCGGCCAGCCAGGCCGGCCAATCCCTGCACGACGCCGGCCAGGCTGCGAAAGCCAAGGCCGCTGGCTCTTCCAGCTAGGCCATAAGATTTTGGGGGCGATGTCAGGCGTCAAGACGGTCGAGGTGGTGGCCAACATCGCTTCCGGCAGCGTCGGGAAGGAAGCGCCCGCGGAGATCGAAAAGATCCTCTCCGACCATGGCCTGACGCCGCACGTCCGGACGCCCGAGCCGCACGGACTCATCGACTGCCTGCAGGCCGCGGTGGATAAGGCGCCGGACCTGCTGATCGTGCTGGCCGGCGATGGAACGGTGCGTGCGGCGGCCGAACTCTGCGGGCCGGACGGGCCGATGATCGCGCCCCTGCCCGGGGGCACGATGAACATGCTGCCCCACGCGATCTATGGCGTGCGCCCTTGGCAAGAAGCGCTCTCCCTCGCTCTCGAACACGGCTACGAACGGCCGATCGGCGGCGGCGAGGCGGCGGGTCACAGCTTCCTGGTGGCGGGCATCTTCGGCGCGCCGGCGCTCTGGGCGCCGGCCCGCGAGGCGGCGCGGTTCGGCAAGCCGAAGCTCGCCTGGCTCAGGGCGCGCCGGGCCATGCGCCGGGCCTTCGAGGGGCGTCTGCGCTACACCCTGGACGGCGGCGGGCGGGAGAAGGCCGAGGCGTTGGTGTTCATGTGCCCGCTGACCTCTCGGGCGCTGGACAACGACGAGGCCGCGCTCGAGGCTGCCGCCCTGGATTTGCACGGCGCGGCCGACGCCTTTCGTGTCGGCTTCCACGCGCTGATCGGCGACTGGCGCGATTCCCCCGGGGTTCAGGCGCAACGCTGCCAGGTGGCGCGCGTCTGGGCCTCGCAAGGCATCCCCGCGATCCTCGACGGCGAGACGGTGCGGCTGAAGACGCTGACCGAAGTGCGCTACACCCCACGCGTCGCCCGCATCCTGGCGATCCCCAAGGACGCCCAAGAACGATGACCGTCCGTCTGGCGCACCTGTCCGACATCCATTTCGGCGGCGAGAACAAGGGCGCCGTTGCGGAGGCCGTCCGGACGCTCAACGCCGGCGCGTTCGACCTGGTGGTGGTGACCGGCGACCTCACCCGCTATGCCGAGATCGAGGAATTCAAGGCCGCCGCCGCCTGGCTGGCGGATATAGCGGCGCCCAAGCTGGTGACCCCTGGCAACCACGACGCCCCCTATCTTGCTTGGGCCGAGCGGGTGTTCGCGCCCTTCCGCCGCTACGAGCGCGCCATCGGCCCCGCGCCGGCACAGGTGCATCTGGGCGGCGGCTTCGCGGTGCGGGGGCTGAACACGGCGCGAGGCGCCCAGCCGCGCCTGAACTGGTCCAAGGGCCAGATCTCCAAGCGGCAGGTGGCCGCCGCGGTCGATTGGTTTGGGGATTCCCATTCCGAATGCTTCCGCATCGTCGCCTGCCATCATCCCCTGACCGAGATGATCGGCGGGCCAATGACGGCGCGGGTCTGGGGCGGAGAGGCCGCGGCGCGGGACTTCGCCGAGGCCCAGGTCGACCTTGTGCTGTCCGGCCACATCCATGCGCCCTTCGCGTGGCCCTATCCGTTCGGCGATGGGAAGACCTACGCCGTGGGCGCGGGCACGCTGTCGATCCGCGAGCGGGGCGGCGTGCCGCCGAGCTTCAACGTGGTGGAGATAGAAGGGGCGACGATTCGCATCGCCGCCCTGGGGTGGACGGGCTCGCGCTACGAGCCCTATCGCACCTGGTCTCTGGACCGACGCAGCCGCTAGAGCGACGTGCCGCGGCCCCGAACGAAGTTCATGATCAGCGAGACCACGAAGAGCACGAGGAAGACGTAGAACGCGATCTTGGCGATGCCGATCGCGGCCCCCGCGATGGTCGTGAATCCGAGAACGCCGGCGATCAGGGCGACCACCAGGAAAGTCAGGGCCCAGCCGAGCATTGGGTTTTCTCCATCCGCGCCGCGATGGCGCTACCGCCACACCAACGCTTGGAGGGCCGCGCCGTTCCGCCAGCGGCTTGGTGTCCCGCCTCCGATCGCCAGCGCCTGCGGCTGCCCCGGGGGCGAACCCCGGAACCGAAGAGAACACTGGCAAGTGTATGTTTCCAGGGTGCTTCTTGGGCCGTAAGCTCGCTCGGCGCCTCGCCCCTGAGGGCGGCGAGCTTCAGATCCGGCGCCCTAGCGCCGGGGCGGTGGCCGCGACGCCAGCGCCCCGGCGAGCAGGGCGGGGAGGATGCGCGGATTCTTGACGGCCACGACGATGGCCGCAGCCGCCGCGGCGGTCGCGGCGCCGGCCGCCACCAGAGGCCGCTCGCGAGCCAGATCGAGGGCCCTTGCGGTGAGGCTCAGGCTCTCACCCTTGACCGGCTTCGGCGGCTTGGCCTTGCGGGTGACGATCAACGCCAGGATCACGGCGATCAGCGCCACAATTCCCGCCACCGCGGCCGAGGCCCAGGCAGGTCCGATCACGTCGCGCAGCGCCGCATAGATCGCGAAGGACAGCGCGACCATGCAGACCGCCGCCGCAGCCGCGATGGCGGCGATCGCGGCGGCCAGCCCGACAAGTTTCCTGAAGATCACGCGCCCCGGTCGATGGATCAGCGACGCGACGAGGACGCCGCCGAGAGCAGCAGGCCGATCAGCACGCCGACTCCCAGGGCCGCGCCGGTGGCCGCCAGGGGCCGTTCCTTGACCCGCTCGGTTACATATTGCTGGGCCTGGTCGATCTGCTGGCCGGCGGTGTCGGTGTAGGCGCGCGTCTGAGCGCGAAGTTGCTCGATGCCCTCGCTCACCGCGCGCTCGATGCGCTTGGCGGCGTCGGCGAAGGAGCGCTGCGCCTCGGCAGACATCTTGGTGACGCCATCGGCTGCGGAACTCACCGCGGCCTGGGTTTCGTCGGCGGCGTAGTCAACGCTGTTCGCGGGCATGGTGAGGTCTCCGAAGGTGGCCCCGGACGACGGGGAGTTCTAAGCCTGAACGTCGCCCACCCTAGCCGGTTCCCGCCTCGGCCGCAAAGGCGAGCTCAGCTCCCGGCTGATGTCGAACGCAGGTTCCAAGCCTACAGTTCCTGTCGCGATCTTGGGCGCGCCGCCCTATGTTCGGCGCATGACGCCAGGAGAGTTTGGCCACAGCGAAGAGCATCGCCGCCTGCAACTCGCGCTCGAGGTCGCGGGTCTGGGCGAGTTCGATTGGGACATGACGCGCGGCGTGTTGGTCGTCAGCCGCGGCATGGCCGCGATCACTGGATTGCCCGCCGGCCCGATGCCCGCCGCCAGCGCCGCGGCGCTGGAATCGTTCATCCATCCCGACGACCTCGCCTATGTCCGCTCGCGCGCGGAAGGCCAGGGTCCGGCGGGCGGGACCTATGAGTTCGAGTTCCGGCATGTGCGGCCCGACGACGGGCGCACGGTCTGGGTGCGGGTGGCGAGCGTCGTGGCCAGAGGGGCCGACGGCCGTGCGCGAAGCGTCACCGGGATCGTCGAGGACGTCACCCCGCGCAAGCTTGAGGAAGATCAACGCCAGACCCTGATGGCCGAGCTGGACCATCGGGTGAAGAACGTGCTGGCCACCGTCCAGTCGCTGGCCATCCAGACCGCCCGGCGGACCACCTCGCTGGAGGCCTTCCTGCAGAATTTCGGCGGTCGGTTGAAGGCCATGGGTTCGGCCAACGAACTGCTCACGGCCGCGCGCTGGCGCGGCGCGGCCATCGATCACCTGGCGGCCGCCGAGCTGGGGGCTGTGGCGCCTGGCCAGACCGCCTGGGAAGGCCCGGAGATGTTCCTGACGCCCAGGGCGGCCAACGCGCTGGCGCTCGGCTTGCACGAACTGGCCGCCAACGCGGCGAAGTTCGGCGCCCTGTCGGTGGAGACCGGGCGGGTGAACCTGAACTGGGTCCGCTGCAGTGACGGCGGGTTCGAGCTCACCTGGACGGAGAGCGGCGGCCCGACGGTGACGCCGGCCGTCCGTCGAGGTTTCGGCTCGACCCTGCTGGAGCAGGTCACCGCCCGCGAGCTGAACGGCGAGACCGTCATCGAATACCGGCCGGCGGGCGTGCAGGCCCGGCTGCGCGCCGGCCCGGCGGCCGTGGTCGCCCGGCCGGAGACCGTGCCCGAGGCGCCGGCGGCGCGCATCGCCGAGACCGTGGCGGCCCCCAGCGGGCCGGCCAACCTGCGCGGCGCGCGAGTGCTGATTGTCGAGGACGCGGTGCTGCTGGCCTTGGAGCTGGAGACCGGCCTCGCCGACGCCGGCGCGCGGGTCATCGGGCCGGCCTACGAATTGGGGGAGGCCATGGCCCTGCTCGACCAGCCGATCGATGCGGCCGTGCTCGACGCCAACCTCAACGGCCGTTCGGTGACCCCGGTGGCCGAGGCGCTTGCCGGACGCAACGTGCCCTTCGTCTTCGCCACCGGCTATGGCGAGGCGGCCGGCGCCCCCGGCGGCTTCGACGCCCCGGTGATCCGCAAGCCCTACGACGTGACGCAGGTCGCCGCCGCCGTGGCCGAACTCCTCAGGGTCAGGACGCCGCAGCCCTGAGGACGCCCTGAGACAAGGCGCCGCCTCCCGTCGGCCACGGTGGAGCTATAGAGAAGGTCAGGGGGGCCTGCGGATCTTCGCAGGGGCCGGACCGGCGGCCCAGGGATTTCGCCCGCGTCAAGCGACCCGACCTCCGACCGCGACCCGCGGCGCCGCCGACCCGGCTGCCTCAGATCACCCCCCTGGCGCGCAGCTCGGCCAGGCGGGCCGCCGAACAGCCGGCGCGCGCCGCCAGCACCTCGTCGGTATGCGCCCCAAGCGCCGGACCCGGCCAGCGGATGCCGCCCGGCGTGCGCGAGAGCTTCGGGAAGGCGTTCTGCATGCGGATCGGCCCAAATACCGGATGCTCGGTGGTGACGATCGCCTCGCGGGCGGTGAACTGCGGATCGGTCAGCATGTCCGGGGCGCGGAACACCCGGCTGGCCGGCACACCCTTGGACTCCAGAAGCGCGATCAGGTCGGGCAGGGCGAAGGTCGAGGTCCAATCGGCGATGATGGCGTCGAGCTCCGCCTGGTTCTCGCCGCGGCTGGCGTGGCTGACGAACTTCGGCTCGCTCTTCAGGTCGGGCCTGCCCATGGCCTCGGTGAGGCGGGCGTAGACCGTGTCGCCGTTGCCGCCGATCAGGATCAGCTCGCCGCCGGCGCAGGGATAGGCGTTGGAGGGCGCGATGCCCGGCAGCACCGAGCCGGACCGTTCGCGGACATAGCCGGTGATGTCGTATTCGGTGACCAGGTTCTCCATCACCGCCAGCACGCTCTCATAGAGCGCCGCGTCGATCACCTGGCCGCGGCCGGTGCGCTGACGCTCGTGCAGCGCCATGGTGATCCCCATCACCGCATGCATGGCCGCCAAGCTGTCGCCGATGGAGATGCCGGCCCGCGCCGGCGGCCGGTCAGGCTCGCCGGTGACGTAGCGCAGGCCGCCCATGGCCTCGCCGATCAGGCCGTAGCCGGCGCGTTCCGCATAGGGGCCGGTCTGGCCGAAGCCCGACACCCGGGCCATCACCAGCTTTGGGTTGCTGGCCGAAAGCGCCTCGTAGGAGAGGCCCCACTTCTCCATGGCGCCCGGTCGGAAATTTTCGATCACCACGTCGGCGCCGCCGATCAGCTCGCGGGCGATCGCCTGGCCCTCGGGGGTGCGCAGGTCGAGGCCCACGGACTTCTTGTTGCGCCCGATCACCGGCCACCAGGGCGACTGGCCCTTGGGCAGGCTGCGGCCCCACTGGCGCATGGGGTCGCCGACCCGAGGATCCTCGAGCTTGATCACCTCGGCGCCGAAGTCGCCCAGGATCTGGCCGGCGAACGGCCCGGCGATCAGGGTGCCCATCTCGATCACGACAAGGTCGGCCAGCGGGCCGTGGGATGCGCTCATCAACCGCTCTCTAGATCGTCATGGCCGGGCTTATCCCGCCCCCCATGAGCACGGGCGTCGCCAGACGCTCGCAGCGATGGCGCGTATGAGCTCTCGGCACAAGGCCCCGGAATGACGGAAGTAGGGTGGGGTGGACGCCCCGCGCCGTCCGGCGTAAGGCGCAGCCTCATGGCCGCCTATATCTTCGATCCGCCCGCCCCCGTCATCGTGCCCGTCGAAGGCCAGGGCGCGCTCTTCCCCGTGCGCCGCATCCTGTGCGTGGGGCGCAACTACGCGGCCCATCGACGCGAGATGGGCGGCGACGACCGCGAGCCGCCGTTCTTCTTCGGCAAGCCCGCCGACGCCATCGTGCCGCCGGGCCGCGACGTCGCCTATCCGCCGCGCACCGGAAACCTGCATCACGAGATCGAACTGGTGGTGGCGCTGAGGGCGGGCGGACGGGACGTCCCGGCCGAACAGGCGCTGGACCTGGTGCTGGGCTATGCGGTCGGCGTCGACATGACGCGGCGCGACCTGCAGGCCGCCGCCAAGGACAAGGGCCAGCCCTGGGAGGCCGCGAAGGGTTTCGACGCCTCGGCGCCGATCTCGGCCATCAAGCCCTGGGTTGGCGCGCCGCCGCAGGGGCGCATCAGGCTCTCGGTCAACGGCGAACTGCGCCAGGACGCCAGCGTCGCCGACATGATCTGGAACGTCGCCGAGATCGTCTCCGAGGCCTCGAAGCTGTGGACGCTCGCGCCCGGCGACCTAATCTACACCGGAACGCCGGAGGGCGTCGGGCCGCTGGTCCGCGGTGACCGGGTCGAGGGTGAGGTCGAGGGCGTCGGCCGGCTCGCCTTCGCGGTGGTCTGATGAGCCTGACCCTTCACTCGGCCTGGCGCGCCACCGCCCCCTATCGCGTCCGCATCGGCCTGGCGCTGAAGGGCGTGACCTATGGCTACGCCCCCGTCGACCTGATCCGCGGCGACCAGCGGACGCCCGAATACCGGGCGGTCAATCCGCAGGGCCTGACGCCGGCTCTGGACATCGGCGGCGGCCGGGTCCTGACCCAGAGCCTGTCGATCCTGGAGTGGCTGGAGGAAACGCATCCCGAGCCGCCCCTCCTGCCGACGGCGGCCCTGGACCGTCAGGCCGTGCGCGCCATGGCGCTGGTGATCGCCTGCGACATCCACCCGCTGAACAACACCCGCGTCGGCCGAAAGCTGCACCACATGGGCATCGACCAGGCCGGCATCCTGGAATGGACGCAAGGCTGGATCCGCGACGGTTTCGACGCCCTCGAGCCGATGATCGCGGCCCACGGCAAGGGCTTCGCCTTCGGCGACCAACCGACGATCGCCGACTGCTGCCTGATCCCGCAGGTCTATTCCGCCAACCGCTATCAGGTGGACCTGACGCCCTGGCCGGCGATCCGTGCGGTCGATGTGCGCGCCGCCGACCATCCGGCCTTCCAGGCCGCCCATCCCAACCGGCAACCCGACGCGGTCCCGCTCTAGATGCTCGACGACCTGAAAGCCAAAAATCGCGCCTGGGCCCAGCGCAAGGTCGATGGCGACCCCGGCTTCTTCAAGCGCCTGGAGGGCCAGCAGGCGCCCGAGTACCTGTGGATCGGTTGCTCCGACAGCCGGGTGCCGGCCACGGAGATCGTCGACCTCGACCCGGGCGAGATGTTCGTCCACCGCAACATCGGCAACCTCGCCCCGCCGCAGGACGCCAACTATCTCTCGGTGCTGCAGTTCGCCATCGACGTGCTCAAGGTCAAGCACGTGATGGTGGTCGGCCACTATGGCTGCGGCGGCATCGCCGCGGCGGTGGACGGCAAGCGGCGCGGCGTCATCGACCACTGGCTGCAGCCGATCCGCGAGGTCTGCCACGACCATCGCCACGAGCTGGACGCGATTCCGGAAGAGCGCGCCCGCCTGGACCGGCTCTGCGAACTCAACGTCGTCCGCCAGGTGAAGAACGTCGCCTCCGACGTCTTCGTGCAGGACGCCTGGGCGCGTGGACAGCCGGTCTGCGTCCACGGCTGGGTCTATTCGCTGTCCACTGGCCTGATCAAAGACCTGGGCGTCACGGTCGGCGGCCCGGAGGATCTCGCGACGCTGGACCGACGCTGAGGCGGACTCATCTGAACGCTGTGGTCGATCTTGCGTTCAACATAGTTAAGATGAATCAAAGATTTACCCTTCTTCGTAACAAGTTCCTTTACGCTGATGCGCGACCTTTCGTCCGAACAAATCGGACTCGGGCAAGCACATGCGCATCTCATTCAGCAAGCTTCCGTTGGTCAAATTCCTGGCCCGGATGGTCCAGGACCGGCGCGGCGTCAGCGCGGTGGTCTTCGCGATCTCGTTCGCGGTCCTCACCCCCATGGCGATGGGCGTCTTCGACATCTACCAGTCGAACGAACAGCGCGGGAAACTGCAGGACGCCCTCGACGCGGCGGCGCTCTACGCCGCCCGCTCCACCGCCACGGACACCCCAGGCGTCAACACGATCGGCAACAAGGCGCTCAACGCCAACCTGCAACTGATCCACGGCGCGACCCTGAACTCCTCGACCTTCACCCTGGTCTCCGCCCAAGGCGACACCAAGGTCGTAGCGCAGGCCTCGGTGACCCTGGCGGCCTATGCGCCCATGGAGTTCACCCACACGCCGGTGACGGTGAGCTCCGAGGTGACGCGGCCGGGGAATAACCTGGAGGTCGCCCTTGTGCTGGACACGACCGGCTCGATGGGCGGAACGCGGATCGCCAATCTGCAGAGCGCGGCCAACCAGTTGATCGACCTGGTGGTGTCCCCCAACCAGACGCCCTACTACTCCAAGATCGCCATCGTCCCCTATTCGAACTCGGTGAACCCAGGGACCTATACGAACGCCGTGCGCGGGATTCCGGCGACCGCCCCGTCGCCCATAGCAGCGCCCTGCGTCGACGCCGCTGGTTGCACGCAGATCAAGTTCACCGCTGCGTCGGGTTCCGGGCATCCGACCTACGACGCGAGCAATTGCGTCAGCGAGCGAACCGGCTCGGAAGCCTTCACGGATGCTTCCTACAGCGTGGCGAAGGTCGGGTATGTCTATCCGCCGACCACCGAAAACTTGTGCATCGGGGCGACGATCCAACCGCTGACCAGCGACAAGACTTTGCTGCACAATGAGATCGGCTCGTTGACCGCGCTCAATTCCACTGCGGGTCATATCGGTCTGGCTTGGGGCTGGTACACGATCTCGCCCAACTGGGCGACGCTGTTCCCGACGGCCAGCAAGCCGGCTGCCTACGGAACGCCGCACCTTCTGAAGGTCGTCGTGCTGATGACGGACGGCGCCTTCAACACGGCCTATTGCAACGGTGTGATCGCAAAGGACTCGGGCAGCGGCAGCGGCACCGTGTCAAAGCACATCAGCTGTAACGCCACGAACGGGGATTCCTTCACCCAGGCACAAAAGCTGTGCGCCAACATGAAGGCCTTACCGAACCCGGTGATCATCTACACCGTGGGCTTCGACGTGAGCTCCGACCCTTCGGCCCAGTCTCTGCTGGCCAACTGCGCCACCGACTCCTCGCACGTCTACTTCCCGGCGGACGATGGGGTCTCCTTGCAGGTCGCCTTCCAGCAGATCGCCGCCGACCTGAACAGGCTGAGGCTGTCGCACTAGCGGCCTAGCTAGCCGCCCGCGCAGGCGGGCGGCTAGTGTGCTGGATCTGAAGTTCGCCTGCTCCACGGGCCGCGCGCGGAGCGAACTTCAGATCCAAGACGCACACTAGAAACATAGGCTTGCTAGGGCCTGTCCTCAATTGAGCAAGATGAGGCTGGCGGCGGCGTAGATGCCGGCGAGGAAGTTGGTGGCGCGCTTGTCATAGCGGGTGGCGATGGCTCGGAATTGCTTGAGCCGGCAGAAGAAGTTCTCGATGAGA
>JBIOED010000063.1:0-19094 GCA_044445675.1 Caulobacterales bacterium
CCCATTGACGGGACTCGCTAAGCGGCGCGTGAAGGCGTCATGGCCAGCGAAACCGTCTACATCCTGCAGACCTATGTCGCCGGACGCGGCAAGGCGCTGAAGGCCGAGCAGCAGGTCGGCTGCAAGACCGCCGAGGAAGCCCGGCGCAAGGCCGAGCGCCTGGCGCCACTACGGGTGGGCGTCGTGGCGTTTTCCGCGACCGCCGACACCGAGCTCGGCGACTACGACGAGAACCCGGTGATCCTGTTCAAGTCCGGCCAACTGCCGCACCCGTTCAACGAGGCTTAAGCTGGACGACTCCGCGGCGTAGACCACCGGATGGGCGTGGGCCCACAGGTGCGCCCGGTAACTTTCGAAGCACTGCTCGCCGCAGATCAGGCGCATGAGCGCGCCCTCGGCGAGATAGCGCGCGCAATCGGGGGTTTCGCCGACCAGAGGCGCGAGCGCCTCGGCGTTCCAGGCGGCCGAGTGCTCGACGTCGAGGTGGGCGTGCAGCGCGAAATACTTTCGCTGTTCAGGCGGGCAGCCCAGGCGCTTCAGGCCCTGCTCGACGCAGCCCACCCGGGTCGGCGCGGTCAGCTCCACGACGCCGAGCGCGCCCACGGATTGATAGGTATAGCGCCGGGTGGTGGCCAGCGCCGTCATCAGGTTGGCGAGGCAAAGGCTCTGCCAGATCGTGCCGCCGATGGTCGGATCAAGTCCCAGGCCCTCAACCATCCGGTCAAGCATCGGGCCGTGCATGCCGCCCGCTGCGCCGCGGCCCATCTCGTCCCAATAGTTGCGCGCGAGCTCCAGCTTGGCGCGGGGCGGCAGCTTGACCTGGGTCATGGCCACGAGATCGTCGAAGCCCGCCTCGCCGGCCGCTTCCTGGGCCAGGAACCACTTCATCTGATGAAGGTCGGCGTCGGCTTCCAGCCAGCCGAACAGCGGGTCCCATTGGCCGGGGCCGCCGGCCTTCAACGCCTCGAACCAGGAGATGAAGCCCTCGGGGTCGTGGGGAACGCCAGCGACCAACTCCGCCACCTGCGCCCGGAACGCCTCGATGAACGCGCCTTCGAGCCTGAGCATCCGCTGGTCTTCGTTGAGCCGTGCCTGCCAGTCAGCGCCCGGCATCTGCACCGCGAGCCGTCGCCGATTCCAGCGGGCCAAGCCCAGGTGCAGCGCTTCCGCGTCCGGGAACTCGGGCGTGAACTGGCCCAGCCTGGATAGTCGCAATCCTGCAAACATACGCGTTCCCTCGTGGGCGGCAGAGCGCGCAGAACCCCCGCCAGTTCCTAGCGTCGAGGCTGTTTCGGTTCACCGTCAGCTTATCGACACCGCGCGCCCGGCGCCGCCCGTCTGATCGCTCACGTCCGCTTGCTCATCGACGACGGCGTATCCGCATACTCCGCCCGCGCGCCCTCGACCGGGTCTTCACCGGCGTCTAGGCCGTCCGCACGACCGCGAAGTCGGCGAGGTCTTCCAGGGCCGGACGCCAGGGGTTTGTCCCAAAATCGGCGAGCGCCGCCTTGGCGCTGGCGGCGTAGCCGGCGGCGAGATCCAGCGTCGATTGCAGGGCGCCGGTCTGGCGCATCAGCTCGCAGGTGCGGTGGAAATCGGCCTCGGTCTGCTCCCGGCGATCGACGGTGCGGATCCAGAACTCGCGTTCGGCCGGGCCGCTGCGCGCCATCGCGAGCAACAGCGGCAGGGTCGCCTTGCCCTCGCGGAAGTCGTCGCCCGGGTTCTTGCCCAGGGTCTCGCTGTCGCCGGAATAGTCCAGCGCGTCGTCCACCAGCTGGAAGGCGAGCCCCAGGTCCTGGCCGTACCTGCGCAAGGCCCGCGCGCGATCCGGCAGCGCGCCGGCGGACACCGCGCCGGCCTCGGCGGCGGCGGCGAACAGCTCCGCGGTCTTGGCCTTGATGATGTCGAGATAGACCTCCTGGCTCAGGTCCAGGTCATGGGCGCGCGTCAGTTGCAGCACCTCGCCCTCGGCGATCACCCGCGACGCCCGGGCCAGGATGTCCAGCGCCGGCATGGAGCCCGCCCCCACCATCAGCTCGAAGGCCCGCGCGAACAGGAAGTCGCCGACCAGGACCGACGAGGGGGCGCCCCAGATCAGGTGGGCCGCGACCCGGCCGCGGCGCAGCTGCGAGGAATCCACCACGTCGTCGTGCAGCAGCGTCGCGGTGTGGATGAACTCGACCGCGGCGGCGAGCTTCAGGCAGGCGTCGTCGCGCGCGCCGGCCAGCCGGGCCGCCGCGACCGTGAGCAACGGGCGCAGGCGCTTGGCTGAGCCCGCGATCAGGTGGTCGGCCAGCGCCGGGATCACCGGCACGGGGCTCTCCATATGCCGGCGGATCAGTGCGTCCACGGCGGCCATGTCCGGCCGCGCGAGCGTCAGCAGCGCATCCAGCGAGGGGGGCTTCTCGGCGACGATGGGGCGGATGGCGACGGCCAAGCGGTCCTCAACTCCTGGCTGTAGCGGCCGGGCCGTAGGGGCCCAGCCGCCGTTGCGGGGGACAATGGTGACGCGATAGGGCACGGTCAAGCGCACCGGTCCCGCGGATCGAGTTCCCTTGGCGCACAGAGCATGGATGACACCACCGAAGACCGCGTGCTGGACGGCCGGGTGCGGTTGCGCCAGCCGGCCCGCGGCTACCGCGCCGGGCTGGACGCGGCCCTACTGGCCGCCGCCTGCGACGCCGCGCCCGGCGCGCGGGTGGTCGAGGCGGGCTGCGGCGCGGGCGGCGCGCTGCTGGCCGCCGCCGCGCGGCGGCCAGAGGCGAAGTTCGTCGGCGTCGAGCGCGATCCCCGCGCACTCGCCCTGGCCCAGGCGAATATCGCCCTCAACGGGATGACGGATCGCGTCGAGGCGGTGGCCGGCGATGTCTCCCTGCGGTTTTCGGGCCTCGGGCTTGCGCCTTTCGACGCCGCCATGGCCAATCCGCCGTTCTTCGACGATCCCGACGCGCTGCGGGGACCCGCCGCGGAACGGCGCGGCGCCTGGATGGCCGACGACGGCCTCGAAGCCTGGATCGGTTTCCTCTCCAAGGCCGTGCGCGAGGGCGGGACAATCACCCTGATCCACCGCGCCGATCGCCTGGCCGACATCCTGGGCCTGCTCTCGCCGAAGGCCGGTTCCGCCCAGGTGCGCCCCGTCCTGCCCTTCGCGGACCAGCCGGCCAAGCGGGTGTTGGTCCGCGCGGTCAAGAGCGGCAAGGCGCCGCTGCGCCTTCTGCCGCCGCTCGTCCTGCACGCCCGGGACGGCGGCAAGCACACCGTCGAGACCGAGGCGATCCTGCGCGGAGAGGCGGCGCTGGCCTGGAGCTAACCGGGCAGGCCCAGCCGGCGGCGATAGTCCGGATGCACCAGATCCTGCCACTCGGGGTGTTTGACGATGTAGCCGGCGACGAACGGACAGCTGGGCCTAACGGTCAGCCCATGGTCGCGGGCGTAGCCGAGCGCCGCCTTGGCCAAGGCCGAGCCCACCCCTCGACCCTCGAAGGCCGGCGGGACGACGGTGTGCGGCAGGACCATGGCCCCACCATGCACGACATACTCCGTAAAGGCGGTGTCGCCGGCCAGGGTGGCCTCGAAGCGGTGGGTCGCCTCGTTCATCACGACGGTCAACGGCTCGGCCATGGCGCAGCTCCTTCGTCCTCTTCTTGACCCAGGGTCGCACCGGGGCCAAGCTCTCCTCGCGCCGACGCCACCGCAAATGAAGGAGGATCTGATGACGACGCCCATTGCCACAGCCCTTCGCCGCGTCGCCGTGCGTGCTGCCTAGCCAGCCGACCCTCTCTCAAGAAGACGGGATTCCACGGTCGACGCCGGATTGGCTCGAACCCTCAAGGAAACCCGACATTGAACACTGAGAATGGGCTCCCGCCCGCCGGGAACGCCAACGACCGGCCGCCGCCAGGCGGCCTCAGCTCATACGGTTGGAGCGAAAAGCGCCAGCAGGACTTCAAGCCCTATGCGGACCAGGGCCTGGCCCCAGCCCGCGTCATCGTCCAGCAGCGCAATCTCTACCGTCTGGTCGTCGAGGCCGGCGAGATCGAGGGGCGCATCTCCGGCCGCTTCGCCCATGAGGCGGCTGAGGGCGGCTATCCGGTCACCGGCGACTGGGTGGCGGTGGAACTCAAGGGCGGCGCGGCGGTCATTGCCCAGGTGCTCCCCCGCTCTACGGCCTTCACCCGGATGGCGGCGGGCACCTCCAGGGACATGCAGGTGGTGGCGGCCAACGTCGACACCGCCCTGCTCGCGGCCTCGCTCAACGCCGACCTCAACCTGCGGCGGCTGGAGCGCTATCTGGCCACGGCCTACGAGAGCGGCGCCCAGCCGGTGATCCTGCTCACCAAGGCCGACGCCTGCGAGGACCCGGAGCCGCTTATCGGATCCGTCCAGGCCGTCGCCTCCGGCGTGCCCGTCCTGGCGGTTTCCGTCCGCACGGGCCAGGGGCTGGCGGCCTTGTCGGCGCTGCTGGCGCCGGGCAAGACCGCGGTGCTGCTGGGCTCGTCGGGGGTGGGCAAGTCCACCCTGGTCAACGCCCTGGCCGGGGCCGAGCTGATGGCCACCCAGGCGATCCGCGAGGGCGACGCCCATGGCCGCCACACCACCACCCACCGCGAACTTATCCGGCTGCCGTCCGGCGCGCTGATCCTCGACACGCCGGGGATGCGGGAACTGGCCTTGTGGGACTCCGAGGCCGGCGTCGCCGCGGCCTTCGCCGAGACCACCGCCCAGGTCGAGGCGATCGCGCAGGGTTGCCGTTTCCGCGACTGCGCCCACGACCGCGAACCCGGCTGCGCGGTGCAGGCGGCCCTGGCGGATGGGACGCTCGATGCCGACCGCTGGCAGAGCTTCCGCAAGCTGCAGCGCGAACTTGCGCATATGGTGCGTAAGGACGACCCTCTGGCCGCCGCAGCCGAGCGGAAACGCTGGGCCGCGGTCAACAAGGCCGGGCGAGCGCGGACCAAGGCCAAGCGGCAGGTGGACGACTGACGTTGGTAGCTAAGCCACGTCCGGCGGGCCGATCAGCTTGCGATAGAGGTGCCAGGTGGCGTGGCCCAGCACGGGCATCACGAAAACCAGGCCGATCAGCGCCGGCAGGGAGCCGAGGACCAGGGCGCCGGCGACGATCGCGCCCCACACCGCCATCACGCCCGCATTGGCGGCGACGGCGCGCAAGGAGGCGCCGATAGCCTTCACCACGCCCACGTCACGGTCGAGCAGCAGGGGAAATGAGACGACGCCAATCGCAAAGGCCAGCACCGCGAACAGGAAGCCGACGCCAATGCCCGCGGCGATCATCGTCCAGCCGCCCCCCGTCTGGAACACGCTGCGCTCGAAGCCGGCCAGCGACTGCGGCGGCGCCGAGCCCAGGGTCGCCAGGTAAATCTCATAGGCCACCGCCAGCCAAAGGACGAAGAGCGCCAGCAGGGTCGCGCCCAGCAGCAGGATGGAGCCCAAGGCCGGCGAGCGAAACACGCCGAACGTATCGGCCCAGGTCACGGGCAACCCCTGCTCGCGCCGCCGGCTGAGTTCGTAGAGGCCAACCGCCGCGAACGGGCCGATCAGCGCAAAGCCCGAGGCGAGCGGAAACACCAGCGGCAGCAGGTCGTAGCTAAAGGCCAGCCGGGCCAGCAGGAGGCCAGCCAGCGGATAGATCACCCCGATGAACAGGATGTCGTCGCGGGTGGCGCCGACGTCGGCGACGCCCTTCCGCAGGGCGTCCCACAGGTCGCGGACCGCGATCCGGCGCACGTCCGGAACCGCCTGGGCGGCATGGCGCGCGGGGTCGAGCCGGGCCGCCCGGCCAACGTCGGAGGCCGTCCAGCTGAGCTTTTCCAGAAAGAACTCAAAGGGATTTTCGATATGATGTTCGGACGCCATGCGCGTTTTCTCCTGGACCCAGGGGTCTGGAGGATGGCCTGACGGCGACGGTCGAAGGCGCAACGCCAGACCACAACCCAGAACGACAATACGGAGAGCTTATCACGGAAGGTGCGCAGCCGCCTACCGACGGTCCTCCCCGGGGGGTTGTCCCGCCGAGGCCGTCCCGTCTCTGTCTGGACCCGGGGGGTCTGGCCCCCGGCCTTCGCCGGGGTGAGTCGCTTCGCCCTCAGTTCCGCGCCGTATCCACCAGCTTGTTCTTGGTGATCCAGGGCATCATGGCGCGCAGGCGCTCGCCGACCTCCTCGATCTGATGCTCGGCGCCGCGGCGGCGGGTGGCCTTGAAGCTGGGCGCGCCCACCGCGTTCTCGGCCATGAAGTCGCGGACGAAGCGGCCGGACTGGATGTCCGCCAGCACGCGCTTCATCTCGACCTTGGTTTCGGGCGTCACGATGCGCGGGCCGGTCACGTACTCGCCGTACTCCGCGGTGTTGGAGATCGAGTAGTTCATGTTGGCGATGCCGCCCTCGTAGATCAGGTCGACGATCAGCTTCACCTCGTGCAGGCACTCGAAATAGGCCATCTCTGGGGCATAGCCCGCCTCGACCAGGGTCTCGAAGCCCGCGCGGATCAGCTCGACGAGGCCACCGCAAAGCACCGCCTGCTCGCCGAACAGGTCCGTCTCGCACTCTTCGCGGAAGGTGGTCTCGATGACGCCCGAGCGGCCGCCGCCGATCGCCGAGGCGTAGGCCAGGCCGAAGTCCAGCGCGTTGCCGGTGGGATTCTGGTGGATGGCGATCAGGCAGGGCACGCCGCCGCCCTTCTGGTACTCGCTGCGCACGGTGTGGCCGGGGCCCTTGGGCGCCACCATCAGGACGTCGATGCCGGGCGCCGGCTCGATCAGGTTGAAGTGGACGTTGAGGCCGTGGGCGAACAGCAACGCCGCGCCGTCGCGGAGGTTGGGCGCGATCTCCGAGTTGTAGATGTCGCGCTGCAGTTCGTCGGGGGCCAGCACCATCAGCGCGTCCGCCCATTTGGCGGCGTCGGCGACGCTCATCACCTTCAGGCCGTCGGCCTCGACCTTCTTCGCGGTGGCGGAGCCCGGCTTCAGCGCCACGGCTACCTCCTTCACCCCGGAGTCCTTCAGGTTCAGCGCGTGCGCGCGGCCCTGGGAGCCGTAGCCCACAATGGCGATCTTCTTGTCCAGGATGCGGGAAAGGTCGGCGTCGCGGTCATAGTAGACGCGCATGATTGTTCTCCTGGGTGGCCAAGAAGTTGCGCCTCAACGCAACGGACGTGCGGGAAATCGGGCGCTTTCCAGCGGTTTTTTGCTCAAAGGTCAAGGGACGCCGCGTCACAACCTGAGCCTCGCCATCGAGATCGAGTCCGCATAGGCGCCGTTGCGCCAGGCGTAGGCGCGGTTCAGGCCCTCCCGCTCGAAGCCGAAGCGTTCGTAGAGCGCGATGGCGCGGGCGTTGTCGGCGTAGACGCCCAGCTCCAGCCGCTTCAGGTTCAGCCAGTTGTCGGCGAGGTCGGTCACGGCGGCCATCAGGGCGGTCCCGACGCCGCGGCCGGCATAGGCATCGTGGACGGCCATGCCGATGGAGCCCACGTGGCTGCGCCGGTTCTCCTCCCGGGCCAGGAAGATCATGCCCACGACCTTTCCGTCGATCACCGCCACCAGGCGCGTTGGGCCGCCCGGCGTCGCCGCATGACGCTGCTGTCGCGCCGCCAGTGAGGTGTAGGGCAGTTGCAGCGTGCCAGCGTAGGCTTGGGGCTGATTCCAGGCCTCGGTCACGTCAGGCAGGTCCGCGGGCTCCAACGCGCGGATCAGGATGTCGTCAGGCGGTTCGGGCATGGTCTCGTCTCCGTGTGCGGGACGGACGAGGCCAAGAAAAAAGCCCCGTCCGGTTCCGGCGGGGCTGGCTGCGATCGTCTGTGGCTTAGAGGCTCCTAGCGCACGACTTTCCGAACCGGCCCGCCAGCGGCGGCCTGATTGGTAAGTACGAAGCTGATAAGCATCACGCGCATACCGCCCCTTACCCTGATCAGCGAAGCTTGGCAAAGCCCACTCCATGATCCCCGTCACCGACACCCTCTCCATCGAAGACGACGAGGTCTCCGAGAAATTCGTGCGCGCCTCGGGGCCGGGCGGACAGCACGTCAACACCTCCTCATCGGCGGTGGAACTGCGATTCGATGCGCGCAACTCCCCCTCCCTGCCCGAAGACGTCAAACATCGCCTGGAGCGGGTGGCGGGCAGCCGAATGAACCAGGATGGCGTCATCGTGATCTTCGCCCAGAGCCACCGCAGCCAGGAGATGAACCGCCAGGACGCCCGCGCCCGCCTCGTGGACCTGATCGAGCAGGCGACGCACAGGCCCAAGCCGCGCAAGAAGACCCGCCCCACCTACGCCTCGAAGCTGAAGCGGCTGGAGGGCAAATCGAAACGCTCGGGGGTCAAGGCGCTGCGCGGCCGCCCAGGCGGCGACGACTAGGCGAACGCCATAATCCATTTGGACTAACTAATGATCGTCATCGCCCGACCTGGGAGCCTGCCCTCGAGCGGGGGCTTTTGACGCCAAATTCGAGGTCTGGCGCGATTTCGCCGCATTGGCCTATAAGCTCGGCCCATGGCCGACCGCGTTCGTTTCCTTGCCGCCGCCGCCCTGCTGGGCTCCCTCACCGCCTGCGCGCCGATGTATGGCCCGCCGCCGCCCGGCCGGATGACGACCCCGCCGCCCGGCGGCGACACGGCCTTCCGCGCCGGCGACTTCGCGTGGTCGCAAGCGCCGGGCCGCAACACCCTGGCCGGCGCCTTGGGCCACGCTGGTCCGGTGCGCTACACCTGCGCCGGGGCGACAGTCGTGCTGACGCCGGAGACGCCCTGGGCGCGGCGGCGGATGCAGGTGCTCTACAAGTCCGACCAGCGCGCGGCTCTGCCCGTGGACGACGTGCGCAGCCGTCAGCACCAGGCGCCGCCGGGGGACTCCAACCCCTATGTGAAGCGCGCCACCTGCAACGCCGCCGATCATTTCAGCTTCTCGAACCTGCCGGACGGCGCCTGGTATTTGGTGACCATCGCCAAGCCGGCCCGGGGTTCGACCGGGCCGACGCTCGCCATCATGCGGCGGGTGACGACCCATGGCGGCCGCGTCACCGCCTTCGAGATGTAGCCCAGCGGCGCCCGTGTCGCGCGCCGTGCCGGCGGCGGCATTCGTCGCGAACCCTCGGAGCCGATCCGCGTTCTCCTTCGTCGGGACCACCAACGAAGGATGAAATCCTATGCGTAAGATTTTGTTTGCGGGCTTGGCCGCAGCCACGCTCCTCGGCGCGGCCGGCGCCAGTTCCGCCCAGGTCGTTGTCGAACGCTATGGCCACTGGGAGCCGGCGTGGGGCGTCGCGCCGCCGCCGCCGCTGCATCGCTGGCATCGCTGGCGCGATCACGAGGCCGACTGGTACGGCCACGTGCATAACTGCATGGTGCGCTACCACGGCTACGACGCGCGTCGCGACATGTACCGCGAAGGGCGCCGCTGGGTGTCGTGCACCGACTGATCGGCGCGACCGGACGTTCAAGGGCCCCGGGTCGCGCCGGGGCCCTTTTCTTTGCCGATTCCGCGGCGTCCCACTGAACGCCGTTCCGTCAGTGCACCTTGGCGCGGCCGATGGTCAGGCCGTCCTGGCCCGCGGAGACCTCGATCACCGCGCCATCCTCCAGGTCGCCGGCCAGCAACTTCTTGGCGATGGGGTCGACCAGCTCCTTCTGGATCACCCGCTTCAGCGGGCGCGCGCCATAGACCGGATCATAGCCGCGCTCGGCCAGCCAATGCAGGGCCGCCGAGTCAAGCGCGATCGACATGCGCCGGTCGGCCAGCAGCTTCTCCACGCGCTGCATCTGGATGCGAACGATGCCGTCCATCTCCCCGCGGCCCAGCCGCTTGAAAAGGATGATCTCGTCGATCCGGTTCATGAACTCCGGCCGGAAATGGCGGCGGACCACGTCCATCACCGAAGGCCGCGCAGTCTCGACGTCCTCGCCCTCCGCCAGGGTGGCGAGGAATTCCGAGCCCATGTTGGAGGTCATGACGATCAGGGTGTTGCGGAAATCGACCGTGCGGCCCTGGCCGTCGGTCAGCCGGCCGTCGTCCAGAACCTGCAGCAGCACGTTGAAGACGTCGGGGTGGGCCTTCTCGACCTCGTCGAACAGCAAGACCTGATAGGGCCGGCGGCGCACCGCCTCGGTCAGCGCCCCGCCCTCGTCATAGCCGACGTAGCCTGGGGGCGCGCCGATCATCCGGGAGACCGAGTGCTTCTCCATGTACTCGCTCATGTCGAGACGGGTGATGGCGTGCTCGTCGGAGAACATGAACTCGGCCAGCGCCTTGGTCAGTTCGGTCTTGCCGACCCCGGTGGGCCCGAGGAACAGGAACGAGCCGATCGGCCGGTTGGGGTCCTGCAGGCCGGCGCGGGCGCGGCGCACGGCGTCGGAAACCGCCAGCAGCGCCTCCTCCTGTCCGACGACGCGCTGGCGCAAGGCGTCCTCCATGGAGAGCAGCTTCTCGCGCTCGCCCTCCAACATTTTTTCCACCGGCACCCCGGTCCACCGCGAGACGACAGCGGCGATCTGTTCGGCGTCCACTACCTCGGGCGAGACCGCGTCGGCCTC
The DNA here is from genome assembly GCA_044445675.1 of Caulobacterales bacterium. GTDB lineage: Bacteria > Pseudomonadota > Alphaproteobacteria > Caulobacterales > Caulobacteraceae > Phenylobacterium. The sequence goes on from JBIOED010000063.1 coordinate 10,544, forward strand.
GGCCTTGGATTCCTCTTCGGCCAGGCGTTTTTCCAAAGGCGGGATCTCGCCGTAGGCGATCTCCGAGGCGCGCTGCAGGTCGCCGTTGCGTTGCGCTGAAACCAGCTCGGCGCGCAGACGGTCGATGGCCTCGCGCGCCTGGGCGGCGGAGGAGACCTTCTCCTTCTCCGAGCGCCAGCGGGCGGTCATGTCCTCGGACTGGCCCTCCAGCTCTATGAGCTCGTCCTCGAGCTTCTCCAGCCGCGCCCTGGAGGCCGCGTCGGTTTCCCGGGTCAGGGCCTCGCGTTCGATCTTCAGCTGAACGACGCGCCGGTCGATCTCGTCCAGCTCCTCGGGCTTGGAATCCACCGCCATGCGCACACGGCTGCCCGCCTCGTCCATCAGGTCGATCGCCTTGTCGGGCAGGAAGCGGTCGGCGATGTAGCGGTTCGACAGCGTCGCGGCCGCCACGATGGCGCTGTCGGAGATGCGCACCCCGTGGTGCAGCTCGTATTTCTCCTTCAGGCCCCGCAGGATGGAGATGGTGTCCTCCACCGTGGGCTCGGAGACGAACACCGGCTGGAAGCGGCGCGCCAACGCGGCGTCCTTCTCGACGTTCTTGCGGTACTCATCCAGCGTGGTCGCGCCCACGCAGTGCAGTTCGCCACGGGCCAGCGCGGGCTTGAGCAGGTTGGAGGCGTCCATCGCCCCTTCGCTCTTCCCGGCGCCCACCAGGGTGTGCATCTCGTCGATGAACAGGATGATCGAACCCTCCGCGGCGGTCACTTCGCTGAGCACCGCCTTCAGCCGCTCCTCGAACTCGCCGCGGTATTTCGCGCCGGCGATCAGCGAACCCATGTCGAGGGACAGGAGCTTCTTGTCCTTCAGGCTCTCCGGCACGTCGCCGTTGACGATGCGCAGCGCCAGGCCCTCGACGATGGCGGTCTTGCCGACCCCGGGCTCGCCGATCAGCACGGGATTGTTCTTGGTGCGGCGCGACAGCACCTGGATGGTCCGACGGATCTCCTCGTCGCGGCCGATCACCGGGTCGAGCTTGCCGTCGCGGGCCGCCTGGGTCAGGTCGCGGGCATAGCGCTTCAGAGCATCGTAGCCCTCTTCGGCCGAGGCCGAGTCTGCGGTCTTGCCCTTACGGATGCCGGCGGCGGCCGCTTCCAGCGCCCGGGTCGAGGCGCCGGCGTCCTTCAGGATCCTGGCGGCGTCGCCGCCGTCCTTGGAAATGGCGATCAGCAGGCGTTCGGTGGTGACGAAGGCGTCGCCGGCCTCCTTGGCGGCCAGCTCGGCGCCGGCAAACACGCGGGCCGTTTCGGGCTTCATGTAGAGCTGGCCGGAGCCGCCTTCGACCTTCGGCAATCTGCCGAGGCTGGCGTCGACGGCCTTGTCGGCCTCGTCGGGCCGCCCGCCGGCGCTCTGGATCAGCGCGCGCGAAAGGCCGTCCTTTTCTTCCAGCAGAACCTTCAGGAGGTGCTCGGGGGCGAGCTGCTGATGGCCCCTGGCCAGCGCCAAGCTCTGCGCCGATTGGATCGCTTGTTTGGCGCGATCAGAATAGACATCGATGTTCATCAGGTCCCCTTGGATAGGCGAAACGCAAGCCCTGGCCGCCTCATCAAGCACGGCCCAGCGCCTCCCGATGTAGTGTGGCCGATACGCCACACAAGGCGTCACGACGGGCGTCTCCGCGCTCGCAGGGTGGTGACGAGGATCCCTGACGGCGCGGACTCCTTGGCGGATGCGTTCGTTGAGGCCGTGGCCGCCGCCGCGCGCTCAGTTCGGCGGGTCGTTCTTCTCCAGAAAGGCGATCGTCGCCTTCAGCATGGCCAGCCGAGTGTCGCCGTTGGTGAGCCAGTGGTCGGTGGAATCCAGTATGACGAACTGGACAGGCTTGCCTGCGGCTTTAAGCGCGTCGGCCATGATGCGGCTCTGCTCCAGCGGCACCACGGTGTCATCCGTGCCGTGAATCAGCAACACCGGGATAGCGATCTTGTCGATGTGCGAGGCTGGCGAGACCTGGGCCAGGCTGGGATCTTTCATGCTTTCCGCCCCGAGGAATCGCAGGAAATACCGCTGGGCGGCAAACCCATCGTGGCTCGCGACCCAGCTATTGAACCGCCGCATGTCGGAGACGCCGGCGTACGAGACTGCGCAGCTATAGACGCCGGGGTCGAGCGCCGCGCCCGCCAGGGCGGCATAGCCACCGTAACTGGCGCCGACGATGCACACCCGCTTCGGATCGATCATACCCTGGTTGGCTAGGTAGCGGACACCGTCTGAGAGGTCGGTCTGCATCTTGCGGCCCCATTCGCCGAAGCCGGCAGACAGGAACTTCCAGCCGTAGCCGTCCGAGCCGCGAAAATTGACCTGCAACACCGCATAGCCGCGGGAGGCCATCGCCTGGGCCCACCAGTCGAAGCCAAGCTTGTCGCGCGCCGCCGGACCGCCGTGCGGGAAGACGACCAGCGGCAGATTCTTGGCCTGGGCGCCCCGCGGCAGAGTCACGTAGCCGGAAAGCTCCAGACCGTCGGCGGCTTTGAAATGGACCGGCTTCACCGGGGCGATGTCGGCGGGGCTAAGCTTGTCGTACTCTCCTCCCAGCCAGCGGGCTTCACGGGTGTTCAGGTCGACCACGGCGTAGGCCGCGCCATCCGTCGGTGAATCCACCCGAACGACCATCTTGCGGTGGTCGTCGGACCAGGACACTAGCTCGACGCCCTGGCCGGGATAGGCCTTCCTCACGCCATCCCACAGCTCCTGGTCGACGGGATCGAAGAAGGTGTAGCGCCCCTCATCGCCGACGAGGGCGTAGTAGCCAATCAGGTTGTGGTGGGCGGGATCGAAGATCGGCTCGTCAGCATCCTGCAAGAGCAGCGGCTCGCCCCAGAGGCCGTCCGGCGCGACCTCGCGCAGCGACATAACGCCGTCCTTCAACTCCTGGAGCAGCACGCTGCGACCATCGCGGCCGAGGCCCATCAGGTCGGGATGATCGTCGTTGATCATCTGCCTGGTATCGCGCCAGAGGCCGCCGATTTTCTGCTTAAGGACCCAGCGGCCTGTGCGATCGCTGACGACCGCCTGGGCAAGCGCCGCCCCGTCAGAAGCCAGCACCCAGTCCCGCGTTCCCTCGCTTCCAATCTCACTCATCCTGCTGATGCCGCTGTCGAGGTTGACCCGGAAGACGGTGTTGACCCCCTGATGCTGCACAAAATGGACCCCCTGCAGGAAGATCACCGGCTTGCCGCCGATCATGCGGACCTCGGGCGCGCCCATCACGACATTCAGGCTTTCGTCGGTGTCGCCCAGGAGGCCGCGGAGGCGTTGGTTCGTGAGGTTCAGGTCGTAGGCGATCCGCCATTCCTCGCGCGGGGACTCGACACCCAAGATGATGCCGGTCGTCGATGAGGTGAAGATGACGTGCTGGTTTCCAGCCCACTGGACGCTGCGGATCTTCGCGGGACCCAGGCCATAGCCCCCGATCAATTTATGGTCGGCGACCCGCTGGACGAGCACCTTGCGCTGCGCGCCATCGGTCCAGACGATGGCGAGCGACGCCCCATCCGGCGAGATGGCGACTCGCTCGATGCTGGGGAGTTGGCCGTAAACCTCAAGTGGCGCGGCGCGCGCCAAGTCGGCGGTCAACATAACGACCGCAGCCAGCAACAGTCTCAACCTGAACAAGCGCTTCCCCCCCAGGATATCGCCCTGAGGTTGTCCGGGGTTTCACGGCAGATCAAGCCTGTGCGTTTAACCTGCTGCCGGCATAGAGCTTCACCAACCAGCAGAAGTACTCACCGCCCTTGTGGAGAGGTTGGCGGACGCGCGCGTTGAGGCCGTGGACGCCGCCGCAGTCGGTCGGCGCGCCGTTCCGTGAGACGCGGCCGTCGACGGCGCAGGTGAACATGACCACAACCGGGGCACCGCCTCGGCCGGGCAGGTCGTCTGCGGCCTGGCGATCTGGCTCCCGCCTTCGCCGGCCTGAGTGAACTTGTGCCCTAATTCATCTCGGATTTCTTCGGCGGTTCCGGCGGCAACGGAGCGACCGGCACGCCGTCCTCCACCAGCGCGCGAACCTCCGCGGAAGTCGCCTGCCCGTAGATGCCGCGATCTTCCGAGCGGCCTTCATGGATGGCGCGGGCCTCGGTGGCGAAGGCGTCGCCCACATCGTCGAAATTCTCTTCCACGTGGCGGCGGATGCGGCCCATGGCCTCCATCATCATGGCGTGACCCTGGGCCGGCGTCTGGTCCTGCGTGCGACGCTTAGCACCGGCGATGGCGGGCGCCATGATCGCCTTGCGCACCGCCTTGGAGGCGCAGATCGGGCACTCGATCAGGCCGCGCGCCTGCTGGTCGTCGAAGTCTGCGGAAGCGCCGAACCAGCCTTCGAACTCGTGTTCGCGGTCGCAGATGAGGGCGTAGCGGATCATGCGAGCGACCGCGGCTCGGCGAACGCCCGGGCGTTGACGAGATTGGGGATCGCCGCGCGAGCCCTGGCCGGGGCCGCCAGATCCAGGTCGGCGATCAGCACCCCCGGTTCGTCGTGGTCGAGGTGAGCGATCACCTCGCCCCAAGGCCCGACGACCAGCGAATGGCCGTAGGTGCCGCGCCCGTCCTCGTGCCGGCCGCCTTGCGCCGGGGCGAGCACGAACGATCCCGTCTCGATGGCCCGCGCGCGCATCAGCACCTCCCAGTGCGCGGCGCCGGTGGGCCGGGTAAAGGCCGAGGGAATCGTCATCACCTCGGCGCCGGCCAGCGCCAGGGCGCGGTAGAGGGCCGGGAAGCGCAGGTCGTAGCAGACGGTCATGCCAAGCTTGAGATCGCCGGCCCGGGCGGCGACAGCGCGCGCGCCGGGCTCATAGGTCGCCGATTCCCGCGAGCGCTCGCCGGTCGGCAGGTCGACGTCGAACATGTGCAGCTTGTCGTAGGTGGCCATGATCGCGCCCTTGGGCGACACCAGCACCGAGCGGTTGGCCGCCTTGCCGTCCTCGCGCCGCACCAGCGCCGAACCGATCAGGATCCAGACGCCGAGGTCCTGCGCCGCGCCACGCAGGCCGGCCACCACCGGGTCGCCCTTCAGGGTCTTGAGCATCGGCAGCAGAACCTCGCGGTCCTTCTGCAGGACGTTGGCGCCTTCCGGCGTGGCGATGAACGCGGCGCCCGCCGACGCCGCCTCCAGGACCATCGGCAAGACGTGCGCCAGCGCGGCCTCGTGGGTCGCCGGCGTGCGGGTCTGGATCAGCGCGACCTTCATGCCGTGAGCTTACCGCGCAGGCGCTGGAAAGGCTAAGCCGCCGCCTGCAACAGGGGATCGAGTTTTCCGGCGCGCTCGAGCGCGACCATGTCGTCGCAACCGCCGATGTGCCGGTCGCCGACGAAGATCTGCGGGAAGGTGGCGCGCCCGCCGGCGCGGCGCATCATCTCCTGCCGCTTCTCGGGATCGAAGGCGGCTTCGATCTCAGTGAAGTCGACGCCCTTCTGCTCCAGCAGGCTGACCGCCCGCAGGCAGTAAGGGCAGTACGGCTTGGTGTAGATCGTGACGTGGGACATTGCGGCCTGACTCGTTACCCGTCGCAGACGTTTCATATGGTGAGTCTGGACATCTCTTTAACCCGCGCGACCACTGCGACATCCACCCGCAGCGCGCCGGCGGTCTTCAGGGCGCGCGCGCAGCCCTCCGCCGTGGCGCCGGTGGTCATCACATCATCGATCAGCAGGATGCGCTTGCCGGCCACCTGGCAGGCGCGGCGGGGCGGGACTTCGAAGGCGCCGGCGACATTGCGTCGGCGGCCCACGCCGGACTTTCCGCCCTGCGTCGCGGTGGCGCGGCGGCGAACCAGGGCGTCGGGCAGATAGTGCAGGCCCGTCAAGCGCGCCAGCGGTCGGGCGATCTCGGCGGCCTGGTTGTAGCGGCGGCTGAGCAGGCGCGACGGATGCAGCGGAACCGGCGCGACGGCGTCGGCGCCCTCGATCAGGGCGCGGGCCGCCCGCGAGAGCCAGCGTGCGAACAGCGGCGCGAGGTCCAGGCGGTCGGCGTGCTTCAGCTTCAGGATCGGCTCGCGGGAGGTCTCGTCGTAGACACAGGCCGCCCGGGCGGCGTCGAAGGCCCGAGGCTTGCCCAGGCACGCGGCGCAGCGCGAGCCGATGTCGAACTCGAAAGGCGCGCCGCAGCCATCACAGACGGGGCCGTCGAGGAATTGGATCCGGCTCCAGGCGGCCGCCGACAACCCGCCGGCCAGCGCCGCGCCGCCATCGATGGCCTGCGGCGGGAAGATCAGGTCCAGCGTCCCGCGCCAGAGCGCCCTGACGCGCGGACCCGGTTTCAATAGACCCCCTTCTTTGAGAAAGGTTGGGAAGAGGCCATCTTCCGCGTCCATGCCGCTTCCCCCGCTGATCTTCGACCGCGCCCTGCACCGCAAGCGCCTGGACCGCGCCGCCAGCGGCTTTGGGTCCGCCGACTTCCTCCAGCGCCGGGCCGCCCTCGACCTGGTCGAGCGCCTGGAGGGGATCATGCGGGACTTCCCGCGAGCCGTCGACCTCTCGGCGCGCAACGGGGCGTTCGGCGAGGTCCTGGCGGGGAGCCCCGCCGCGGCGCGGGTCGGTTTTCTGGTCGAGGCGGACCTGTCGCGGGCCATGCTGGCCGGACGAGGCGGGCCGCGGACGGTGCTCGACGAGGAGCGCTTGCCCTTCGCCGCCGAGAGCCTCGACCTGATGGTCTCGACGCTCGGCCTGCACTGGACCAACGATGTGGTCGGCGCGCTGATCCAGATTCGGCGGGCGTTGAAGCCGGACGGATTGTTCCTGGGCGCCTTCCTCGGCGGCTCGACCCTCACCGAGCTTCGCCAGGCCCTGACCGACGCCGAGGGCGAGATCCTGGGCGGGGCCGGCAACCGCGTGTCGCCATTCGCCGACAGCCGCGACGCAGCCAGCCTGTTGCAGCGCGCCGGCTTCGCCCTGCCGGTGGCCGACGTCGATCGGGTGACGGTCAGCTATGAGCACCCGTTGAGGCTGATGGCCGACCTGCGCCAGATGGGCGAGACCAACGTCCTGGCCGAACGCCATCCGCGTGCGCTGACCCGCACGCTCCTGGCCAGGGCCGGCGAGATCTACCTCGAACGTTTCGGCGGTCCCGACGGGCGGGTGACCGCCACCTTCGAGATCGTCACCCTGACCGGTTGGGCGCCCCACGCCAGCCAGCCGCAGCCGCTGCAGCCGGGCTCCGCCAAGATGCGCCTCGCCGACGCCCTGGGAACCGTCGAGCACCGCTTGCCGCGCGGCGACTGACGCCGATCACCAAAATCAGAACCTGGTAACGGCCCGGTAAGCTCGCCTGGCGACAACTGATCCCGGCGGCGCTGCCCGGTCCTGACCTCAGGCGGCGCTTCGGGGGACTCCTGACGACGGGGGTCGACAGTGACGAACTTCTTCAAGGGCTTCGGCCTCGCCACGGCCTGCTGCGCCCTCACGCTCGCCGGTTGCGCTACGCGGCCGGAAGCGCCCAGGGACGTTTCGCGCGCGCCCAGCGCCCGCCTCGCGGCGGCGCCCGACCGCAACCTGGCCGCCGAGGCCAGCGCCTTCGAGAGTTTCATGCGCCGCGCACGCGGCATCGACGCGGACTTCTCCGGTCCCTCCGATGTCGCCCAGGCCTTGCAGACCGGGGCCAGCCACGAACCCCACGAACTGGAAGCCGGCATGATCGCCTATGCGGCGATGGCCGCGCTGCAGGAGCCGCGTTTCGTCGCCGCCGTCCGCGCCCACCGTGACCGCGAGGACCTGGCCCGACGGCTCGCCGCCGATCCGTGGGCGGCGCTGGCCCTGCCTGGCGGCGAGGCCGCTGGCTCACGCGCCAGCGGGGCGCTCTATTCGCAAGGTGCGGCGCTCAGCGGTAAGGGCGAGAAGGTCAAGCACGCGGCCTATTCCGTCCAGCGGGAGGCTTGGGCCAAGGCCCAGGTCCCTAACCCAGCGGCGCGCCTCAGCCGGGTGAAGCGCATCTCCGCCGAAGGCTATCGGCCCGGCCAGGAGGACGCCGCGAGGCTGCGGGCGGCGCTGGAAGGCGGGGAACGGCGCAGCGGCGCGCCTGGTCCGGCCGTCGCCCGCGGCGTGGCGCTGGCCGCGCTCAGCGTGTTGGGCGAGGACGGCCGCGGCCGCAGCCTGATGGCCGAGCCGCGCGCGGAGTCCTGCCTGCGTCTCGCCAAGCTCAATCTCTACCAGTGCCTGGCCAGCGCCGGCCCGCATTACGAGGACATCTACTGCCTGGGCCAGCATGCCATGATCGACCCCGGTCAGTGCGTGGTGGACGCCACCCGGGCGCCCGCCGCGCGTCAGATGGCGATGACCCGGGCGAGCTACCGGCGCTAGTGTCCCGATTCCGAAGTTCGCAAGCCCTTGCGGCGGGCTTTGGCGAACTTCGGAATCAAGGAGGACACTAGGGCCTGTCCTCAATTAGCGGATTCCCTTTTGGGAGTTGGAGTGATTCATAGGCGGTCAGCTGATTGGGAGGCTGACCAATGCGGCGCTACGGCCTGCGCGACGACCAATGGGAACGGATTAAGGACCTGCTGCCGGG
>JBIOED010000064.1:0-19054 GCA_044445675.1 Caulobacterales bacterium
AGGTCCTTCAGGTCGGCTCCGCCCCAGGTGACGTTGGTCGGATGGTTGACGGTCTCGCCGGAGGGATCGTGGATCACCGTGACCACCTCCAGCGAAGGGGTGATCGCCACGACCTTGTTGGCCGCGGGCAGGCAGACCCACAGGTTGCCGTCCGCGTCCATGCCGACCCCGTCGGTGTAGCCCAGGTCGTCGGCGTCCGGCGCGGGTTGGCCGGGCTGCCGCAGCAGGCCCAGCACCGGGCCATAGCGCTCGCCGGGACCCAGCCGGCCGCCCGGCAGGATCGCAAATCGCAGCACGTCGGCCCCGCTGGTCTGGGCGCAGTAGAGGAAGCCTTCGCCGGCCGAGAACGCCAGGCCGTTGGGGAACTTCAGCCCTTCCGCCACGATCGACGACGAGCCGTCGGCCCGCAGCACGAAAATGAAGCCGTCGGTGCGCCCGTCCAGCGCCTGGGGCCAGGTCTGCGCGTGGGTGGAGTTGGCGCACCAGATGTTGCCCGCCTCGTCCATGACCGGATAGTTGGCCGATGTCAGCCGCCGCCCGGCGACCTCGGCCAGCAGGATCTCGTGCGCTCCCGTCGCCGGATCGAACCGTTGCAGCGGCCCGTCCTCCTGGTCGTAGATGCCGAAGTTGGCGATCAGGATGCGGCCCTGGCGGTCCATGTTCAGCCCGTTGGGCGCGCCGCCCTTCGGCCCCAGGCGCCTGAACGACCCGTCCGGAAATATCTCCGCCACGGCGCACTGGTGATCGGAGGCGAAGACGCGACCACCCGGCCCTGCCACCACGTCCTCCGGCCGGTCGATGCCGACGGCGATCTTGCGGAAGGCTCCGGTCGGGATGGGCGCGAGCGGCATGGCGGTGTCCCCGTGGTCTGGCGTCGCCACCTTGAACGCGGGAAGCGGACCGCGACAAGCGCGCTTGCGGGGGAGGCCATGCCTCGATAAAGCCGGGCCATCGCCCCACTGGAGCCGCCCATGCTCGGCATCGCCGTCATCGTCATCTTCATCGCCGTGATCGCGGTGCTCAACCGCGTCGAGTTCGGCCGGTTCGACTGACCCGCCGGGTGCAGGCCGCCAAACCCGCCCATGGCTGAGCGCGGAGCGGCCCTCATCACCGGCGGCGCGCGGCGGATTGGCCGCGCCCTGGTCATCGCGGCCGCCGACGCCGGCTTCGACGTCGCCATCCATGTCCGCAGCATCGATGATGCCGCCGAAGCCGCCGCCGCGGAGGTCCGCGCCCGCGGGCGCAAGGCGGCGATCGTCGCCTGCGACCTGCGCAAGGAATCCACCACCGTCGCCCTGGTCGGCGAAGCGGAGGCGGAGCTGGGGCCGGTCACCCTGCTGGTCAACTGCGCCAGCGTCTTCGAGGAAGACGCCTTCGCCGACATGAACCGCGCCTCCTGGGACGCCCACATGGAGACCAACCTGCGCGCGCCGCTGGTGCTGGCCCAGGTGTTCGCGCGGCGCCTGCCCGCCGGCCGCGACGGGCTGATCGTCAACCTGCTGGACCAGCGGGTGCTGAGGCCGACGCCGGAGTTCTTCTCCTATTCGCTGTCCAAGGCCGCCCTGTGGGACGCCACGCGGATGATGGCCCAGGCGCTCGGGCCCCGCATCCGCGTGAACGGCATCGGCCCGGGCCCCACGCTGCCCTCCGTCCACCAGGACCAGGCGGCCTTCGACGCCGAGGCCGCCGGCACCCTGCTGGGGCGCCCGGCCAGCCCGGAGGAGGTCGCCCAGGCCCTGCGCTACCTGATCGACGCGACCTCGGTGACCGGCCAGATGATCGCCGTAGACGCCGGCCAGCACCTGGCGCCTGGATCGAAATCGGAGCGGCGCTGATGGCCGTCCGGGCGATCATGACCAAGGTCTTTGTCACCGGGTTGAAGGTGCAGGCCGAGATCGGCGTCTACCGGCACGAGATCGGCCGCGTGCAGCCGCTGGTGGTCGACGTGGAGTTGGACGTGCCGACCGCTGGCGCCGAGCGCCTGTCCGAGACCCTGAACTATGAGAGCATCCTGCAGGCCGCGCGCCAGATCGCCGGCGGCGGCCACATCGGGCTCGTCGAGACCTTCGCCGAGCGGCTGGGTCAGGCGTGCCTCGCCGACCCCCGCGTGACCCAGGCGCGCATCCGGGTGGCCAAGCCCCTGGCGCTGGCCCCGGACGCGGTCGGCGCGGGCGTCGAGATAACCCTGGTCCGCACCTGAGAGGGGCGCCGGCTTCCAATCCGCCGCTGGCGCTCCCACCTGAATGAGGCATCATCACGTCGGGAGGCCTTAACCATGACCGACTATCGCCAGACGGACTATCGCGACTACGGCGCCAACGAGGACCGCACCCTGCCGGCGGTCTGCTACGCGCTCTACCTGGTGGGCCTGACGCACGGCCTGACCATCATCATCGGCCTGATCATCGCCTACGCCAGCCGTGGCGGCGCCGGACCGGCGATGCGCAGCCACTATACCTGGCTGATCCGCACCTTCTGGCTGTCGATCGTCCTGTTCCTGATCGGCGCGGCGCTGATCTTCTGGGGCGGCATCTTCAGCATCATCCTGGTCGGCCTGCCGTTCTTCGCGCTCGGCTGGATCATCTGCGGCGGGACCTGGCTGTGGGTGCTGATCCGCTGCGTCGTCGGCGTCATCGCGGTGGCCCGCGACGAGCCGGTGGCCAACCCCTATTCCTGGCTGCTCTGATTACTCAACTTCTCCCCGAACCGCGGAGTTCGGGGAGAGCGGGAAGCGTCAGGCCGAGACCAGCTCGCGGCGGACCAGCCGGGCATAGTCGTCGGCCAGGCTCAGCGAGAGGTTTCCCGGCGTGAAGCTGTACTCGCCGATCTGGGCCACCGGCGTCACCTCGGCCGCGCTACCGGTCACGAAGCATTCGGAGAAGCCCGAAAGCTCCTCCGGACGGATGTGCCGCTCGATCACCTCGAAGCCCTTGGCCCGCGCCAGCTTGATCACCGACTGGCGGGTGATGCCGTTCAGGAAGCAGTCGGGCGTTGGCGTATGGATCACCCCGTCCGCCACGAAGAACACATTGGAGCCGGTGGATTCCGCCAGGTAGCCCCGGTAGTCGAGCATCATGGCGTCGGTGAACCCGTCCTTCTCCGCGGCGTGCTTGGAGATGGTGCAGATCATGTAGAGGCCGGCGGCCTTGGCGTGCACCGGCTCGGTCTCCGGCGAGGGTCGCTTGTACTTGGCCCAGCACATGCGGATGCCTTTGGCCTTCTCTTCCGCCTTGAAGTAGCTCGGCCACTCCCAGCAGGCCACCGCCACGTGGATCTTCGTGTTCTGGGCCGAGACCCCGATCATCTCCGAGCCCCGCCAGGCGATCGGCCGGATATAGGCGTCGGTCAGGCCGTTCCGCGCGCAGGTATCCTTGCAGGCCTGGTCGATCTGGGCCACCGTGAACGGGATTTCGAAGTCGAGGATCTCGGCGGACTTGAAGAGACGCTCGGTGTGCGCCGTCAGCTCGAAGATCTCACCTCCGTACATCCGCTCCCCCTCGAACACCGCCGAGGCGTAGTGGAGGCCATGCGTCAATACGTGCACCGTCGCCTCGCGCCAGGGCACAAACCGGCCGTCCAGCCAGATCCATCCATCGCGGTCGTCGAAGGGAACGAGAGACATGAGGGGGTGACCTCCTTTCACAAGCTCCCTCTAGAAGCCCCGCGGGGCGGCGGCGTCAAACGAAATGGGCGCGCCACCGGGGCGAGCCGGCCATGAACCCACCCGCCCGCGCCCGCCACCTGCTAATCGTCGACGACGACGACCGCATCCGCGAACTCTTGAAGGAATACCTGGCCCGCGCCGGCTTTCGGGTAAGCGCCGCGGCCGGGGGCGCGGCGGCGCGCAGGCTGATCGGCTCGCTCGATTTCGACCTGGCGGTGTTCGACGTGATGATGCCGGGCGAGGACGGCTTCTCGCTGACCCGCTGGCTGCGCGAGCAGAAGGGGCCGGCGGGCCGCACGCCGGTGCTGATGCTGACCGCCATGGGCGAGGCCGGCTCGCGCATCGAGGGGCTGAAGCTCGGCGCCGACGACTATCTGGCCAAGCCGTTCGAGCCGGAGGAACTGCTGCTGCGCATCGAGGCGATCCTGCGCCGCGCCCAGGATCGGCCGGCCCAGGGCGGCCCGCTCCTGCTCGGCAAGTGCCGGTTCGATCCCGACCGGGGGGAGCTGACCAGCGGCGGCGAACTGGTGAAGCTCACCGAAGCCGAGGTCGCGCTCCTGCGGCAGCTCGCCCGCACCCCCGACGAGGCGGTCGAGCGGTTGGAACTGGCCCGCGGGACGGTCGATCCCTCCGGCCGCGCGGTGGACGTGCAGGTGACGAGGCTCCGGCGTAAGATCGAGGCCGACCCCAAGGCGCCGCGTTACCTGCAGACGGTGCGCGGGATAGGCTACCGATTGGCCCCGGATTAATGGCTCGCCGCCCTCGCGTGATCGGCCGCTGGATCAAGCGGCAGATGCCGAAGACGCTGTTCGGCCGCTCGCTGCTGATCATCGTGCTGCCGGTGGCGATCATGCAGATCGCCGTCACCTACGTGTTCTTCGACGCCCACTGGCAGACTGTGACCAGCCGACTTTCCGAGGGCCTCGCCGGCGACATCGCCTGGGCGGTCGAGAGCTACCTGGACGACCCCAGCGCGGCCTCCTTCGCCAAGCTGTCCCAGCGGGCAGAGGACTCCATGAGCCTCTCCATCGCCCTGCAGCCCGGCCGCGAGCTGCCCAAGACCCGGCGCGACGAGTCGGTGCTGGTCCAGCCGTTCCTGGCGCCGATCGACCAGTCCCTGGACCGCGCCCTGTCGGAACGGCTGGACCAGCCCTTCTGGTTCGACACCACCCGCTACCCCGCCTACGTCGACATCCGCGTCGCAGTGCCGGGCGGGGTGATGCGGGTGCTGGCGCCACGCGACCGGGCGTTCGCCACGCAAGGCCACATCTTCGTCCTGTGGATGACGGTGGCGACAATCCTGCTCACCTCCGTCGCCATCCTGTTCATCAGGAACCAGGTCCGCGCCATCGAGCGGCTGGCCAACGCGGCGGAGGCCTTCGGCCGCGGCGCCGACGTGCCGGCCTTCAAGCCGCACGGGGCCAAGGAGGTGCGCCGCGCGGCCTACGCCTTCCTGGACATGCGCGCGCGCATCCAGCGGCACATTGACCAGCGCACCACGCTGCTGGCCTCGGTCAGCCACGACCTGAGAACCCCGCTGACCCGGCTGAAGCTGGCCCTGGCGCTGGCCGAGCCCTCGAAGCGCAACGCCGCCATGAAGGGCGACCTCGCCGAGATGGAACACATGATCGACGAGTACCTGGCCTTCGCCCGCGGCGAAGGCGGCGAGGCGGTGGAGACGGTGCGCCTGCGCGACCTGCTGGATCAGGTCAGCGAAGGGGCCTTGCACGCCGGGGCGCAGGTTTTGGTCGCCGCCGACCCGGAACTCACCGCCGCCGTGCGGCCCAACGCGTTGCGGCGCGCGCTTTCCAACCTGGTCATGAACGCCGCAGCGCATGGCGAACACGTCGAGGTGGCCGCCGCCGTCCGCGCGCAAGGCGGCGTCGAGATCCGGGTCGACGACGACGGGCCGGGAATCCCGGAAGAACAGTACGAGGAAGCCTTCAAGGCTTTCGGGCGGCTCGACGAGGCGCGCAACCAGAACGCCAAGGGCGTGGGCCTGGGCCTCGCCATCGCCCGCGATGTGGCCCGTGGCCACGGCGGCGACATCACCCTGTCCCGCTCGCCGTTGGGCGGCTTGCGCGCGGTCATCCGCCTGCCCGGCTAGGGCGCCTCTCACACCTCAGGTGCGGACGGCCGAGCCGCTAAAGCGCCCGCACCGCCGCATGCGCGCAGATGGCGTCAGCCGGGCAAGCCGCACAGACCGGCTCGCCGCGCCGGCAGACGGTCTTGCCGAGTTCGCGCAGCAGAAGGTGGGCGTCCATGAGCCAGTCGCGGTCCGGCCGGCCCCCGGCGACCAGCACCTCTATCGCGGCCTTGTAGGAACGGTCGTAGGACGTCTGCTCCTGGAAGAAGCCCAGGCGGGCGAGCGTCCTCAGGCCATTGGATTCCAGGCAGGGCCTGACGGCGATGCCCGAGAACAGCAGGATCTTGTCGGCCCCGGGATCACCGATCACCGGAAAGCTCTTGAGCAAGGCCCGCGCCTTGCCGAGCGGCAGGGTGCGTAGCGTTCGGTTCAGGTCGCCGTCGCAGCGCGTCAGGACGAGGCGCGCGATCGTCCGCCATCGCTGGACGCGGGTTTCCGGCCGCATGCCGCCGCGCCTGGCCAGCGCAAGCAGCAACCCATCGTCCGCTGCATCGATAGCGGCCGCCTCGAGGCCCACCGCGCCGGCGAAGGCGTCGAACAGTTCGCGGCGGCGCGGGTCGGCGACCAGATAGCCAATGTTCTCCCAGAGGACCATCTGCAACGGTTCGGCCGGAACCTCCGGGACTGCGAGACAGCGCTTGAGCGTCTCCAGCACCTGAATCAACTCGCCGGCGGGGCGCGCTGTCGCCATCCGCCTAGGCGCCCAGTTCCTTTGACCGCCGCATGGCCTGGGCCACCGCTTCGCGCAGGAGCCGCGGCAGGCCGTGCTCGCCGAGGAGCACGTTGAGCGCCGCCTCGGTGGTGCCGGCCGGCGAGGTGACCTGGCGGCGCAGTTCGGCCGGCTCGCCGCCGCTTTCGTCCAGCAGGGCGGCGGCCCCGGCGATGGTCGAGCGCGCCAGCCGGCTGGCGTCGGCGGGCGCGAGCCCCGCCGCCGCGCCGGCGGCCTCCAGCGCCTCGACGAAAGCGTAGAGATAGGCCGGGCCGGAGCCGGACACCGCGGTCGCCGCATGCATCTGGGCCTCGTCCGCCAGGTCGACCGCCGCACCCAGCGGCTCGAACAGCGCGTGCGCGCGGGCCAGGGCGGCCGGGTCGTCGGCGTAGAGGCTGGCGGTTCCCCGGTTGATCGCCGCCGCCGTGGTCGGGATGACCCGGGCGATCGCCCGCCCTCCGAAGGCCTGCGCCAGATCCTGTGACGCCACCCCGGCGACGACCGAAACGATCACCGCGTCGGCCGCAAGCCGCGAGGCATACCGCCCCGCCACGTCGCGCCAGATCTGCGGCTTCACGCAAAGCATCACGGTGCGGGCGGCGGCCAGGTCGGCGTCGGGCGGATTGAGCGCGGCGCCGGCCGCCTGCGCCCTCAGCGCGGCGGGACCCGGGCGCGGATCGACGATCATCAGGTCGCCCGCAACGAAGGCTCCAGCCTTGAGCCAGCCTTCCAGGACAGCGCCGCCCATGTTTCCGGCGCCCAGCATCAGGATGGGTGTGATCATGGAGGGAGCCTAGTGGCCCACCTTCCAGGTGTCATCCCGGCGTACGCCGCCTCAGGCTTCGCCGACCGTCTCGAACATGCAGGCGGCGATGGCCTCGGCCGGCGATTTGGAGCCCTGCACCAGGAAGTCGAAGGCCGGGTAGAAGCGGTCGGCGCCTTCCACGGCCACGTCGATCATCGCTGCGGCCTGGGCCAGGCTCGGTTGCTCGCCGGTCATCAGCGCCATGCCGTGCCGGAAGATCACCTCGCCGTCCTCCCAAAGCTCGAAGTGGCCGAGCCAGACGCGCGGGTTGACCTGGGCGATCAAGTCCTGGGCCGCAGCGCGCTGCTCGACCGGCACCGTGAGGTCCATGGAGAGGCAGAGCTGCAGGCAGTCGCCCTCCGGCCGCCACGCAAACCACAGTTCGTAGTCCTTCCAGTCGCCGGCCAGGGAAAAGGCCAGGTCACCGTCCTCGGTGCGGTCGAACGGAAGGTTCTCGGCGGCGAGCACATGCTCCACGACGTCGAGCGGATCGGCGCCAAGCTGGACGCTGTCGTCAGACGGGCTGGTGTCCATGAGACCCATGATCCTTTCGCAGCGGGCGGGGAGCAGGTGGCCGCCCCCGAATCGCCTGCGATCCTGAAATTAGTGTGATTTGCGAGCGGCGCGTCATGCGGTTCTTCCGCTCGCCGGCCCACATTCGCGTGTGATGGGGGTTTTCAGGCGTCGCCGCCTGGCTTGCGCCCCGCCGTTGAAACCTTGGCGGCCTTCGGCGCGCCGGCGGCGCGCAGCGCCTCCACCTCGGCCCTCAGCGACGCGACCTCGGCCTTCAGCGCCTCGAAGTCGTCGCGGCGGATCAGGTCGAACTCCGCGGCCATCCGGTCGGCCTGGGCGCGGAACGCCGCCTTGGCCTCCTCGCCCGCCGCCTGCGCCAGGCCCATGGCCGCCGTCGACAGCTTGGCCATCTCGTCGAGGAAAGGATTCTGTGTCTGCATCGCGCACTCTGGACGGCGGACGAGAGGCCCGTCGCGCGCTCTTATATGGTCCCGGAGGGGTGAAAGCGAAGGGGTTCTCGTCTAAAGCGATTGCTGCCTGAACGCTGGAGCCGCCGGTCCGTGCCCTTTCCGAATTTCGATCCCGTTCTGGTCCACCTGGGTCCGATCGCCATCCGCTGGTACGCCCTGGCCTATATCGCCGGCATTCTGCTGGGCTGGCGCTATGCGGTCTCGCTAGTGCGCAGCGCCCGGCTTTGGGTGTTCCGCGGGCCGCCGGCGAGCCCCCTGCAGATCGACGACATGATCCTGTGGGTGACGCTGGGCATCATCGTCGGCGGCCGCCTGGGCCACGTCCTGTTCTATACGCCGGAGCTGATCTGGACGAACCCGGTGGAGATCCTGAAGACCTGGCATGGCGGGATGAGCTTCCATGGCGGGGCGCTGGGCGTGCTGCTCGCGCTGATTATCTTCTGCCTGCGCAACCGGCTGGACCTCCTGCGGATCGGGGATGTCGCCGCGGCGTCGGCGCCGCTCGGGTTATTCTTCGGCAGGATCGCCAACTTCATCAACGGCGAGCTTTGGGGACGTCCGACCAACCTGCCCTGGGGGATCGTCTTCCCCGGCGCCGATCCCGCAGTGCCGCGTCATCCGAGCCAGCTCTACGAGGCCGCGCTGGAGGGGATCGCGCTGTTCCTGCTGCTGCGCTGGGCGACGCACGGGGCAAAGCTGCTGAACCGCCGCGGCGTGGTCATGGGAATGTTCATCGCCGCCTACGGGGTCATCCGGATCAGCCTGGAAAACGTCCGCGAGCCGGACAGCTACATGCCGCATTTCCCGCTGGGCCTGACCATGGGGATGCTGCTGTCGGCGCCGATGCTGGTGGCCGGCGGCTACATGATCTGGCGTGGCCTGCGCGAGCCGGTCCCGGCTGTCGCCTGGGTCGCGCCCGAGCCGCAGGCCGGGGCCGTGGCGCCGGCCGCCGCAAAGGGAGCCGATGGGCCTGCGTGAGCGGCTGGCGGAGCAGATCGCGGCGGGCGGGCCGATCAGCGTCGGCCAGTACATGACCGCCTGCCTGCACGATCCCGACTTCGGCTACTACGCAACGCGCCCGGCGATCGGCGAGCACGGCGACTTCATCACCGCCCCCATGGTCAGCCAGATGTTCGGCGAGCTGATCGGCGTCTGGGCCGCCGCCGCCTGGGAACTGATGGGCCGCCCGGCCGCGGTGCGGCTGATCGAGATGGGTCCGGGCGACGGAACACTGATGGGCGACATCCTCAGGACCGCCCGCCATGCCCCGGGGTTCCTGGAGGCCGCCGACGTCTGGCTGGTGGAGACCTCCGCGCCGCTCAAGGCCCTGCAGGCCGGGCGCCTGGGCGAGGCGGCGCGCTGGGCGGAGAGGCTGGCCGACGTCCCCGGCGGCGCGCCTACGCTGCTGGTCGCCAACGAGCTCCTCGACTGCCTGCCCGCCCGCCAGTTCGTGCGCACGCCGATCGGCTGGGCCGAGCAGGTGGTCGGCCTGGGCGAAGGTGGTGAGCTTGCCTTCGGGCTGGCCCCGACGCCGGCGGCCGGCCTGTTGCCCGAGGCCGCGCCCGGCCAGGTGTTCGAGCAGTCGGCCGCTCAGGCCGCGCTGGGCGCCGAACTCGGCCGGCGGATCGCAGCCGACGGCGGCGCGGCCCTGCTGATCGACTATGGGCGCGCCGAGCCCGGCTTCGGCGACACCCTGCAGGCGCTCTTCCGACATCAGAAGGCCGATCCCCTGGCCGCGCCGGGCGAAGCAGACCTGACCGTCCATGCCGACTTCCCAGCGGTGATGGCGGCGGCTAGGGCGGAGGGCGCGGAGGCCGCGATCCTCACCCAGGCGGATTTCTTGGCCAGGCTCGGGATCGGCGCGCGCGCCGAGGCCCTGGTCCGTGCGGCGCCCGCCCGCAGCGGCGTGATCGGCCGCCAGCTGAACCGTCTGGTGGGCGGCGACGAGATGGGCGAACTGTTCAAGGCTTGCGCGATCCATTCCCCCGACTGGACCCCGCCCGCCTTTGAGACCGACGAATGAGCCCGCTTCCCGCCCTGACTTCGAAGCTGCTCGACGCGGCCGGCGCCCGCCATGCCTTTTTCACGCGCCACGGTGGGGTGTCGGAAGGGATCTACGCCAGCCTGAACGTCGGCCTGGGCTCCGGCGACGACCCCGAGGCCGTACGCGAGAACCGCCGCCGGTGTGCGGCCCACTTCGGCGCGGAGAGGCTCGTCACCGCCTATCAGATCCATTCGGCGACCGCGCTGGTGGCTGACGGCGACTGGCCGGCCGGTCCGCCGCAGGCCGACGGGGTGGTCAGCGGCGCCGCCGGCGTCGTCTGCGGCGCGCTGGCGGCCGACTGCGCCCCGCTGTTGCTGACCGATCCCCAGGCTCGCGTGGTGGCCGCCGCCCATGCCGGCTGGAAGGGCGCGCTCACCGGCGTGATCGAGGCGACGGTGGCGCGGATGGAGAGCCTCGGCGCCGACCGCAACCGCCTGCGCGCCGCAGTGGGGCCGTGCATCGGACCAAAATCCTATGAGGTGGGCGTCGAGTTCCTGGAACGGTTCGTCCACTTCGATCCCGCCTACAGTCAGTTCTTCAGTCGGGGCGCAGCCCCGGACAAACGCCTGTTCGACCTGCCGGCCTTCGTGCTCGACCGCCTGGCTGCGGCGGGCGTCAGCGCCTGCGAATGGATCGGCCTCGACACCTGCGCCGAGGCCGCCGACTTCTTCTCCAACCGCCGGGCGTTCAAGCGAGGCGAGCCTGACTACGGCCGGCTGTTGTCGGCGATCATGCTGGACTGACCTCCCGCCCCATTTTGGGCAGGGTCGCGAGCGCAGCAGGACAAGTGCGAAGTATGGGCCGGGACTCTGAGGAGACGTGGACTCAGGCCCAACCCCTGCTACAAGCCCGGCGCATAGGCGCATTCGTTCTTGGGGGCCCGATGAAGCTGCTGGCCGGCAACTCCAATCGCACGTTGGCCGAAGCGGTGGCGTCCCACCTCGACCTGCCGCTGACCAAGGCCCAGGTGAAGCGGTTCGCCGACAACGAGGTCTGGGTGACCATCGACGAGAACGTCCGCGGCGAGGACGTCTTTGTCATCCAGTCCACCAGCTATCCGGCCAACGACAACCTGATGGAGCTCTTGATCTGCATCGATGCGCTGAAACGCGCCTCGGCCCGGCGGATCACCGCGGTGATGCCCTACTTCGGCTACGCCCGGCAGGACCGCAAGACCGGGGGCCGCACGCCGATCTCCGCCAAACTGGTGGCCAACCTGATCACGCGGGCCGGCGCCGACCGGGTGCTGACGATGGATCTACATTCCGGGCAGATCCAGGGCTTCTTCGATATCCCCACCGACAACCTGCTGTCGGCGCCGCTGCTGGCCTCGGACATCAAGGGCAACCACAAGAAGACCTCGGAACTGATGATCGTCTCGCCGGACGTGGGCGGCGTGGTGCGGGCCCTGGCGGTCGCCACCCGGCTGAACGCCGAACTCTCCATCGTCGACAAACGCCGCACCGGGCCGGGCAAGAGCGAAGTGGCCAACATCATCGGCGACGTGTCGGGGCGCCGCTGCATCCAGTTCGACGACATGATCGACGGCGGCGGCACGCTGACCAACGCCGCGCAGGCCCTGGTCGACCACGGGGCCTCGGAAGTCTCGGCCTATGTCACCCACGGGGTGCTGTCGGGCGCGGCGGTCGAGCGGGTCAACGCCTCGATCCTCAAGGAATTGGTGATGACCGATTCCATCCAGCCGCCGGACCGGGCCATGGATGGCGGCAAGATCCGCTATGTCAGCTGCGATCGGCTGATAGGCGAGGCGATCCGCCGCATCGCCAATGAAGAGAGCGTGTCGAAACTGTTCGACTGAGATGCAGCTTCCCGCCTTGTCGCGCTTGCTCAGCGCGGGCTTACCGTGCAAGGCCACAATCTTGTCGGGGGACGATGGCTAAGAGTGATTCCACGCGCCAGTCGCGCCAGTGGGGAAGGCTTCCGATGACCTCTGCAAGACCCGACCGCCTTTCGCGTGTCCCGTTCGCAAGCCGATGGGCGGCAGTCGCCTTGGCCACCGCGCTCGCCGGATGCGCCGCGCCTGCGCCGCCCCCGCCCCCGCCGCCGCCCGTCGCCGTGGTGATCCCGCCGATCGCCCTGTCGCCGCGGGTGGTCGAGCAGGCCAGCGCCTATCGCGCCTACGTGGCGCACGCGAGCGCCATTTCTCCCGGCTTCACCGGTGGGGAAGACGTGGCCCAGAGCCTGAAGACCGGCGAGGCCTACGAGCCCGGGCAGCTGCTGCGCGGCGCCATCGCCTACGGCGCCGTGGTGGCGCTGCAGGACCCCGCCTTCGTGGCCGGCGTGCGCAAGTTCGCCGCCGATCCCGAGCAGCGGCGCACCGTCGCCTACGAGATCATGAAGGATCCCGCCTACGCCGTGGGTTTCGCAGGCTCCTCCAGCGCCGCGGGCCTGGTGATGACCGCGCTGGGCAACGACGGGCGCAAGCTCCTCGAGCTCGGCCGCTCGGTGCGGCAGGCGGCCTACGACGTGCAGCATCAGCCCTGGTCCAAGGCCGATGTCGTCGGCCGCGACAGCCGGCTGGCGCTCGCCAAGCAGCTTTCAGCAACCCCGGTGCTTGGCGAGGTCGCCGAGACCGCGCGTCTGCAGACAGCGGTGTCCGGCGCCGGCCAGATGAACCTCACCGCCCAGAGCGCGAGCCCGCCCTACACCCCGCTGGTGATCCACAGCCTGGCCGTGGCCGCCCTCGCCGCCTTGGGCTACGCCGACGACAACAGCCTCGCGCAGGTGATGCCGATCCTCGCCGAGCCCAACTCGGCCACCTGCCTCAACATGTCCAAGCTCAACCTCTACCAATGCCTGGCGGTCGCCAAGCCGCACTACGAGGACGTGTTCTGCCTCGGCCAGCACATCCTGACGGACACCGGCCAATGCCTGATGAAAGGCGCGGGCGTGCCCGAGCCGGTGGATCCGCGCGTCCAGGCCGCCGCCGAGGCCGCCCTGCTGAAGGCCTCGACGACCACGATGGTGCATTCCGCGAAGAGGCAGAAGAAGAAGCGTTAGGCGGATTTAGGCCCTCCGCCCGTTGCGCGGGCGGAGGCTTTTGTGTATCTACGCGCACCTTTCGGCCCACCTGGGCCACACACTTGTGTCGCCGCGCACGCTTCGCGCGGCGGTTTCGTTTTGAGGCAAGGCCATGGCCGATATCGTTTTGAACGTTGAACTGCGCGAGCGGACCGGCACTGGCGGCGCCCGCGTCGCCCGCCGCGCCGGCCTGGTTCCCGGCGTCCTCTACGGCGGCGACCAGGATCCGGTGGCCATTTCGGTGAAGATGAACGAGTTCCGCAAGGCGCTCTACACCGGCAAGCTGCTCGGCCACCTGGTGACCCTGAAGTACGGCGCCGAGACCCAGCCGGTCATCGCCAAGGCCGTGGACATGCACCCGGTCTCCGACGTGCCGTGGCACTTCGACCTCTACCGGGTCGACGCCCACCAGCAGATCAAGATCAACGTGCCCCTGCACTTCAGCCACCAGGACGAAGCGCCGGGCATCAAGCGCGGCGGCACGCTCAACGTGGTGTTCCACGACGTGCAGGTTTCCTGTGCAGCCGACCACATCCCCGAAGAGCTGGTGGTCGATCTGACCGGCCTCGATATCGGCGCCTCGATCCGCGTCTCGGACCTGAAATTCCCGGCCAAGGTCGAGCCCGCGATCCCGGCGGAGACGGTGCTGGCCACGATCAGCGGCGCCTCCAGCCAGGCTGACGAGGACGAAGCCGCCGACACGGCCGCCGCGGAAGGCGCCGCCGCCGACGCCGCAGCTGCTGCTGCGGCGCCTGAAGACGGCGGCGAGGCCTAGTCCTCGCCTCGCCCATCTGATCTTTTGGGCTCATCTTATCCTTTGGGCCCATCTTATCCTTTGGGATCGGGGGCCAGATGCTGCTGATCGCCGGCCTGGGTAATCCGGGTCCGACCTACGCCAGGACACGCCACAACATCGGCTTCATGGCCGTGGACGAGATCGCGCGCCGGTGGGGCTTCGGACCCTTCCGCTCGCGCTTCCGCAGCTTTGCCAGCGAGGGCGCCATCGAGACGCCGGCCGGCGCGGTCCGCGCCCTCATCCTGAAGCCGCAAACCTTTTACAACGAGAGCGGCCGCGCGGTGGGTGAGGCGCTGAAGTTCTTCAAGATCGAGCCTGAGAATCTGGTGGTGTTCTACGACGAGATCGACCTGGCCCCAGGACGGTTCCGGATGAAGGCGGGCGGCGGCGCAGCGGGCAACAACGGGGTGCGCTCGATCACCGCCCAGGTCGGGCCCTATTTCCGCCGCGCCCGGCTGGGCACCGGCCATCCCGGCCAGAAGGAACTCGTGCACGGCCACGTGCTGTCGGAGTTCCACAAGGCGGACGTGAAGTGGGTCGAGCCCCTCATCCAGGCGCTCGCCGACGCGGCGCCCCTGCTGGCCGCCGGCGAGGACGAGAAATACCAGACCGAGGTCATGCGGCTGGCGCCGGCCGAAAAGGCCGATCCGCGCAAGGCGGCCAGGAGCGCCGACTGAGATGATCCTCCCCGGCTTCCTGCTCTCGGTGGGGATCGCGATCCTGCTCTGCTGGCACGCCGTGAAGACCGGGCGCGACAGCTTCTGGCTCTGGATCATCCTGTTGTTCCAACCGATCGGGGGGCTGGTCTATGTCGCGCTGAACATCGTGCCGGACATCTTCGGAGGCACGGCCGCGCGACGCATCAGCCATGCGGCGCGGGAGACCCTGGACCCGCACCGCGAGTATCGAGAGGCCAAGGCCGCCTGTGACGACACGCCCACCGTGCGCAACCAGTCCCGGCTGGCGACCGCCGCGGCGCACATGGGCCGCTACGAGGAGGCCGAGGCGCTCTACCGGGCCGCCGCCCACGGGGTGCACGCCGACGACCCGGTGCTGCTGCTGGGCCTCGCCAACGCCCTGCTGGAGCTGCACAGGCCGGCCGAAGCCCTGGCCGTGCTGGAGCGCCTCGGCAACGACGAGACGCGTGGCCGCACGCCCCCCGCGGCGCTGGCCCTGGGACGCGCCTACGAGGGCCTCGGCCGGGTCGCCGAGGCCGACACGGCCCTGCAGTGGGCCTCGCAGCACCTGCCCGGCTTCGAGGGCCTGGGCCGCTATGCCGCCTTCATGGCCCGCAACGGCCGCCGCGACGAAGCCCAGGAAGCGGTGTCCGAGATGGACAGTCGCCTCGCCAAGCTGAAGCCCCAGTTCCGCAAGGAAGGCCGCGCCTGGCGCGACCTGGCTGCGCAGGCGCTCGGATCGCACTGACCCGGCCGGCTCTGTCGCAATCGTCGCGCGCATGCTAGGTCGCCCGACCGTCCGTTTCACGAGACTCGAAAGTCCCATGGCCCTGAAAGTCGCCATCGTCGGCCTGCCCAACGTCGGCAAATCGACCCTGTTCAACGCGCTGACCCAGACCGCCGCCGCCCAGGCCGCGAACTACCCGTTCTGCACGATCGAACCCAACACCGGCGACGTGGCGGTGCCGGAGCCGCGCCTCGATGCACTGGCCGCGATCATCCCGTCGAAAGAGATCATTCCCTCGCGGATCAACTTCGTGGACATCGCCGGCCTGGTGCGCGGGGCGTCGAAGGGTGAGGGCCTGGGCAACCAGTTTCTGGCCAATATCCGCGACTGCGACGCCGTGGCCTTCGTTGCGCGCTGCTTCATCGATGACGACATCACCCACGTGGAGGGCAAGGTCGACCCGCTGGCGGACCTGGAGACCATCGAGATCGAGCTGATGCTGGCCGACCTGGAGAGCCTGGAGAAGCGGGTCTCCAATCTTGAGAAACGCGCCAAGACGGGCGACAAGGAAAGCCTCCAGACCCTGCGCCTCGTGCAGATGGCGCTGGCCGAGCTCAACGCCGGCCGCCCGGCGCGCAAGGCGAGCGTCCCCGCCGAGGACGAGAAGGCGTGGCGCATGCTGCAGCTTCTGACCTCCAAGCCCGCGCTCTACGTCGCCAATGTCGATGAAGCCGCGGCCGCCGAAGGCAATCACATGTCGCGCCTGGTCGCCGAGCGCGCGAGGCGCGACGGCGCCGACTCGGTGGCGATCTCCGCGCAGATCGAGAGCGAGATCGCCATGCTGGACGCGGCCGAACGCGGCGAGTTCCTGGAGACCCTGGGCCTTGCCGAGCCCGGCCTTAACAAGCTGATCCGCGAGGCCTATCACCTCTTGGGCCTGCAGACCTATTTCACCGTCGGGCCGAAGGAGGCGCGCGCCTGGACCATCCACAAGGGCGACACCGCCCCGCAGGCGGCCGGCGTCATCCACACCGACTTCGAGAAGGGCTTCATCCGCGCCGAGACGATCGCCTATGACGACTACGTCCGGCTGAAGGGCGAAGCCGGCGCCCGCGAGGCCGGAAAATTCCGCCAGGAGGGCAAGGAATATGTCGTCCAGGATGGAGACGTGATGAACTTCCGCTTCAACGTCTAAGGGGAAACGATCATGGCCGAGACGATCAAGCTGGCGGGCGCGGACGGTTTCGAGTTCGCCGCCTATCACGAGCCGTCCTTCACGCCGCGCAAGGGTGGGGTGATCGTCGTGCAGGAGATCTTCGGCATCGACCGGCATGTGCGCGCCGACGTCGAGCGCTGGGCGAAGATGGGCTATGAGGCGCTCGCGCCGTCGCTCTACGACCGCCGGGAGCCCGGCTTCACGGCCGGCCATGACCCCGAGGGGATGAAGGCCGGCGTGGCCCACGCCATGGGCACTCCGCTAGACCAGGCCCTGGGCGACATCGCCGCCTGCCGCGACTTCCTGAAGGCGCGCGGCGAAAAGGTCTGCGTCGTCGGCTACTGCTACGGCGGCTCGCTGGCCTGGCTGGCGGCCGGCAAGGTTGAAGGCCTCTCCGCCGCGTCGAGCTATTACGGCAGCCTGGTGCAGGCCAACGTCGCGCTGGAGCCGCTGTGCCCGGTGGTGGTTCACCTGGGCCGCACCGACGCCGGCATCCCCGCCGACGAGGTGGCCAGCGCCATAGGCGAACACCATCCGGAAGTGCCGGTCTACATCTACGAAGGCGCCGGCCACGGCTTCAACAACGAGAGCCCCGAGCGCTACAACGCCGAGGCCGCCGACCTCGCGCGGCATCGCACCCTCGAGCTGTTCGACAAGGCCTAGCCGCGTGTCGGCAAAAGCAGGCGAGACCGTCCAGCTGGCCAGCGCCCGGGACGGCTTTCGATTCGACGCCTACCACGCCGGAGCCAGCGACGCGCGCCGCGGCGGCCTGGTCATCCTGCACGCCGTGTGGGGGGTGACGCCGCACCTTCGGGGGCTCGCCGACGACTATGCCGAGCTGGGCTATGAGACATTGGTCCCGAGCCTCTTCGACCGTTTCCGACCGGGCTTCGCCGACCGCGACCTGGATCCGGCGCTGATGGCCCGGCAGATGAGGTTCGCCGAGCAGTCCCACTGGGGCGCCGAGGTGCTGGACGCCGTCCAGGCGGCGATCGACGCCCTCAGCCCGCCGGTGTTCGCCCTGGGCTTCTGCTTCGGCGGCACAGTGGCGTGGCTGGCGGCGGCGCGCTGCTCAGGCTTGGCGGGCGTAGCCGCGTTCTACGGCGGCCAGATCGTGGACTACCTGGCCGAGACCCCCAAGGCTCCGACCATCCTGCACCTGGGCAAGCACGACGAACTGATCCCGCCGGCCGATGTCGAGGCGATCCGCGCGGCCCATCCCGACCTGCCGGTCTTCATGTACGACGCCGGCCATGCCTTCGTGGCGCCCAGCGGCTATCACGAGGACTCCGCGCGGCTCGCCAGGCTCAGGACGCTCGCCCATTTCAGCCGACACAGCGGCGTGCGCAGCGAGATCTAGGACACCGCCTCGATCTTCGCGCGGATGGCGGGCACCTGTTCCAGGGCGCGCACCAGGATGGCCTGGGCGGCCAGGATGCCGATCCCGGCCGCGTAGGCCGAGAAGACGTTGACGCCGACCTGGCCGGCCCGGGCGGCGCGGCCGACCTCCTCGTGGATGAACAGGCCGGCGCCCAGCAGCAGGGCCACACCCACGACCACGGAGGCCGGCGTCTGGCCGAAGCCGGCCTGGAAGCTCATCCAGACATATTTGGCGAGCCACCGCTTGATCGGCGGGGCGAGCAGCGGAATGCCGAGCGAGAAGCCCAGGTACGCAGCCGGCCACAAGAGGCTCCAGCGCAGGATCATCGCCGGCCCGCCCGGCAGCCGGCCCAGCGCGTCGATCACCGCCGCGGCGTAGATCAGGCTGGCCGCGGCCACGGTCAGGTCCTGCATCCGTTTGAAGTTCCGCCAGGCGGGGATGAAGGCCATGCCCCCGATCATAGAGGGCCTTTGGGCGGACATAAGGCGCCGTCGCCGTCCGCGCCGGGCTTGGCTATGCTGGCGCCGTGATCCGTCCGTGACTCGCCCCGCCCTGACCCTCGCCGCGCTGCTGGCTCTGGCCGCGACCCCGGTCGTCGCGGGCGAGGCTGCCTGCCGGTTCGAGAATGGCGTCGTGGTGATGAGCGCCGAGGTGATGGGGGTGCCCGGCGACTACATCCTCGACACCGCGACGCCGCACACCCTGCTGGGGGACAGCCAGGCGCAGGCGGCGGGCTTCGCCGAGACGGCGCTCACCGGCGAGGTTCGGCTGGCCGGGGTCACCGCCCGGGAACGTTCCGTGGCCGTGGCCGGGCTCGATCTGCGCACCGGCGCCCTGCCGACCCCGATCGCCGGGATTATCGGA
>JBIOED010000065.1:0-18911 GCA_044445675.1 Caulobacterales bacterium
CCGCCGCCCGGCAGGTCCTCGATGAACCGCGGCTGGCCGAAATAGACGCCGCCGGTCAGCTCGCGGACGATCATCAGGTCCAGGCCCTCGACCAGCTCGCGCTTCAGCGACGAGGCGCCGGCCAGCGGCTGGAAGCAGAGCGCCGGGCGCAGGTTGGCGAACACCCCCATGCCGGCGCGCAGGCCCAAGAGGCCGGCCTCCGGGCGCTTGTCGCGCGGCGCGTCCTTCCACTGCGGCCCGCCCACCGCGCCCATCAGCACGGCGCGGGCGGCCTTGGCGGCGGCCAGCGTCTCGTCGGTCAGCGGCGAGCCCAGCTGGTCGAAGCTCGCCCCGCCGAACGGCCGCTCGTCGAGGGTCAGGTCCGGCGCGATCTTCGCCACCACGCGGCGCACCTCGCGCGTCACCTCAGGCCCGATTCCGTCGCCGGGCAGCAGCAGCAGGTCGGTCATTGGGGCCTCAGGGCTAGAGCGCGCGTTCCGAGGCGGTGTCGTAGGCGAACAGCTGGCGATCGGAAACCCCGTGCTCGGCGCAGGCCGCCCGCCAGGCCGCCATGTGGGGCGCCTTGAAATGCGCCTCGAGCGCCGCCTGGTCGCGCCAGGCCTCGAACACCCGGATCAGGCCGGGCTCGGCCACGTCCTCGCCGTACGAATAGGTCAGGCAGCCGTCCTCGGCGCGGCTGGCGGCGAGCATGGCCAGCATGTGCGGCTTCAGGCGCCCCAGGTTCTCCGGCGGCGCGCGCACCGTGCCGGCGACGATCAGGGTCATGCGTCCTCCAGCCAGGGCTTCGCCAGCGCCTGCTTCATCTCGTAGAGGTCGATGTCGCCGGCGGCCTGCAGGGTCTCGCCGATGGCGTCCAGGCCTTTCAGCATCTTTTCCTTGCGCTGCGGATCGATCTCGAAGGCGAAGGTCCGGCCGGACGGGGAAACCACCGTCTGCGCCTCCAGGTCGACGGTCGCCAGGTGGTTGCCGCCCTTGGCCTCCTCCATCAGCGCCTGCACCTCGTCGGCCGGCAGCACCACCGGCAGCAGGCCGTTCTGGAAGCAGTTGTTGTAGAAGATGTCGGCGAAACTGGTGGAGACCACGCAGCGGATCCCGAAATCCATCAGCGCCCAGGGCGCGTGCTCCCGGCTCGACCCGCAGCCGAAATTGTCGCCCGTCACCAGCACGCCGACGCCTTTGAACTCCGGCCGATTGAGCACGAAGTCCCCCCGCGGCCGCCCCTCGCCGTCGAAGCGAAGGTCGTAGAACAGCCCCTTGGCCAGGCCCTCGCGCTCGACGGTCTTCAGGAACTGCTTGGGGATGATCTGGTCGGTGTCGATGTTGGCCAGCGGCAGCGGCGCGATCTTGGCGTCCAGGCGGGTGAAGGGGTCCATCTACGCGCGCTCCAGTTCGGGCGAGGGCATCAGCATCAGGGTCGGCGCGCCGCCTGGGGCGTCGCGCACCGTGAACACCTTGGTGCCGGGCTTGCGGCCTGGGCGGACCTCGGAGACGTCGAAGCCGCACGCCGCCAAGCGAGCTTGGGCGACCTCGGGATCGTCGACCCGCCAGGCGAGGCCGCCGAAGCGGTCGGGGGCATCCGTGGTCGGCGCCTTGAGGCTCGCGCCCACCTCGAACACCGTCCCGCCGCAGCGGAAGAAGAGCTGGCGCGCGCCCCACTGTTCGTTGGCGCGGTCGAGGCGCAGGTCGAGGCCGAACTTCGCGCCATAGAGGCCGAGCGCGCGGTCGGGGTTCGGGGTATGGACGACGATGTGGTCGAGGGCAGGGATCGCGGCGAAGCCGTCGCCGATGGGCGGCGACGGCGCCGCGCCGATACGTCCGGGGGTCAGGACGAAGTCGAGGCCGGCCGCGCGGACGCGGGCCACGGTCCCGACCGGCTCGACGTCAAGCCCGCGGCGGCCCAGCAGGCGGGCCGACGTGGCGACATCCTCCACCTGAAAGGCCGCGATCCACAGACCCTCACCGGTTGTCTCCAGCCGCGCGCGGACCCGGTCGCCGGCCGCGCCGTTACCCGACGCCGCGATGACCTCCAGCGCCATGTTGGAGAAGTGGAACCAGGCGCGGTTCGCTCCGTCGCGCGGCTCCAGCTCGGGCTCACGGCCCAGCAGGCGGCGGTAGGCGTCCACCGAGGCCTCGAAGTCGCGGACGGCGACGGCAACGTGGTCTATGCCGCTGATCATCGGCTCAGGCCCATAGCACGCTCAGGCCGTCATAGCGCGCAAAGGCGCGGTCGTGGGTGACGAGCGTCAGGCCGTCGGTCATCGCCTGGGCGATCATCAGGCGGTCGAAGGGATCGCGATGGTGCAGCGGAAGCGTTCGGAGCGCCGCGGCGTGGTCGTAGCTGAGCGGAAGCGCCTGGATGCCCATGACGTCCATCGCTTTCGACAGGTCCAGCGGAATGTCCAACTTGCCCAGGCTCGCCTTAATACAGAGCTCCGCCACGGAGGCGACGCTCAGAAGGAGGCGGTCGCCGGTCGCCAGGGCGTCGACGACGGCCGCGCGGAGCCGCGGCTTCTCCGGCGAAAGCCATAGGAAGACATGGCTGTCGAGCAGATAGGCGCTCAAGGCTCGTCCGGCGGAAATACCGGACCGTCCTCCCACTCAGCGATTTCGTCGGGCGTCGTCTCGGGAAACACCTCCGGCGCCTTCCAGCCGTACGTCTTGCCCCAGTAACCGAACTCCCGCCGCGGCTGCGGCGCGGCGGGTTGCAGCGGGACCAGCCGCGCGCGGGGCCTGCCGTTCTTGGCGATGATCACCTCTTCGCCAGCCGCGGCCTCGTCCACGAGCGCTGAAAGCTGGGTCTTCGCTTCATAGAGATTGAGCTGTTTCACGAGCTGAACCTAGCCAGATTGACCAATCTGGTCAAGTATCGAGATAGTCCCGCACGTCGGCGATGTGGCCCGCCACGGCGGCGGCCGCGGCCATCACCGGGCTCATCAGGTGGGTGCGGCCCGCCCGGCCCTGGCGGCCCTCGAAGTTGCGGTTGGAGGTCGACGCGCAGCGTTGGCCGGGGCCGACCTTGTCGGGGTTCATCGCTAGGCACATGGAGCAGCCCGGTTCGCGCCATTCGAAGCCGGCGGCCAGGAAGATGGCGTCCAGACCCTCCTCTTCCGCCTGCGCGCGCACCAGGCCGGAGCCCGGCACGACCATGGCGCGCACGTGGTCGGCGACCGTGCGGCCCTCCACGATCTTGGCGGCGGCGCGCAGATCCTCGATGCGGCTGTTGGTGCAGGAGCCGATGAAGACGACGTCGATCCTGGCCTCGGAGATCGGCTGGCCGGGGCTAAGGCCCATGTACTCCAGCGCGCGCTCGGCCGAGGCGCGCTTGTCGGGGGTCTCGAAGCTCGCAGGATCGGGGACCGTGTCGGTGACCGCGATCACGTCCTCCGGGCTCGTCCCCCAGGTCACCAGCGGCGCGACGCCGGCCGCGTCGAGGGTGACCTCGCGGTCGAAATGGGCGTCGGGGTCGGAGAAGAAGCTCTTCCAGTAGGGCAGCGCCATCTCCCAGGCCGCGCCCTTGGGCGTCGCCGGGCGACCGCGCAGATAGTCGAAGGTGGTCTCGTCCGGCGCGATCAGGCCCGCCCGCGCGCCCGCCTCGATGGTCAGGTTGCAGAGCGTCATGCGCCCTTCCATCGACAGCGCCCGGATCGCCTGCCCGGCATATTCGATGACGTAGCCGGCGCCGCCGGCCGTGCCGATCTCGCGGATCACCGCCAGCGCATAGTCCTTGGCGCCGACGCCGGGGATCGGTTCGCCCTCGATGGTGACCCGCAGGTTCTTCGACTTCTTCTGGCGCAGGGTCTGGGTGGCCAGCACGTGTTCGACCTCGGAGGTGCCGATCCCCTGGGCCAGCGCCCCGAACGCGCCGTGGGTCGAGGTGTGGCTGTCGCCGCAGACGATGGTCATGCCGGGCTGGGTGCGGCCCTGCTCGGGGCCGACCACATGGACGATGCCGTTGCGGATATCGCCCATCGGGAAGAACTCGATGCCGTAGTCTTTGACGTTGCGCTCCAGGGTCTGCAGTTGCAGCCGCGCCTCCGCGTCGGCGACGGCGGCGACGCCCAGCGCCTGACCTTCGGTCGGCACATTGTGGTCGGCGACCGCCAGGGTGCGGTCGGGTCGGCGCACGGTCCGCTTCGCCGCGCGAAGGCCGGCGAAGGCCTGCGGCGTGGTCACCTCGTGGATCAGGTGCAGGTCGATGTAGAAGATCGACTCGCCGTCCTGCCCCTCTTGCTTAGGAGGGCCCACCAGGTGGCCGTCCCAAATCTTGTCGTAGAGCGTCTTGCCGGGCATGGACGGCATCTAGGTCCGCAGGCCCGCGCACGTCTAGTGCCGAAAGGCCGCAGTTTTCACCGATGGCCGCAATGTTTTGCCGCAGGCGGGCGGCCGGCGGCTGCGCCGTTCAGCTTCAAACGGAATTGTCGGATCCGATGTACCGGCTATACATCGGCGCATGCCTGGGCCGAACGACTGGGACCTGTTCCAAAGCCTGCACGCGGTGCTGGAGGCCGGCACGCTGTCGGCCGCGGCCAAGCTGCGCGGGCTCACCCAGCCGACGCTGGGCCGCCACATCGAGACCCTGGAACATCGCCTGGGCTCGCCGCTGTTCCTGCGCAGCCCGCGCGGCCTGCAACCGACGGACCTGGCGCTGGAGCTGAAGCCGCACCTGCACGACATGGCCGCCGCCGCCTCGGCCGCCGTGCGCGACGCCTCCGGCGCGGCGGACTCCCTGGTCGGCTCGATCCGCATCACCGCCAGCGAGATGGTCGGCGCCGAGGTGCTGCCGCCGATGCTGACCAGCTTCCGCGAGGCGCATCCGGGCATCGTCATCGAGCTGATGATGTCGAACATCGTCGACGACCTGTCGCGCCGCGAGGCCGACATCGCCGTGCGCATGGCGCCGCCGACCCAGAACGCCCTGGTCGCCCGGAAGGTGGGCGAGGTGGAGCTGGGGTTCTACGCCAGCGAGAAGTACCTCGCGCGGCACGGCGTCCCGTCGGACATGCGCGACCTCGATGACCATGTAATCATCGGCTTCGACGGGCCCGCGCGCAGCATCAAGGACCTCGCCGGCACGACGATCGACGTCAGCCGCGAGACGTTCGACTTCCGCTCCGACAGCGACCTCGCCCAACTGGCGATGATCTGCGCCGACTACGGTATCGGGGTCTGCCAGCCGACCGTCGCGCGGCGGCGCGGCCTGGTGCGGGTGATGCCGGAGACCACGGTGTTCAAGCTCGGCGTCTGGATCGTGATGCACGAGAACCTGCGCGCTAGCCGCCGCATGCGGCTGATGTTCGACCATCTGGTGGACGCGACCACCGCCTACATCAAGGAAGGCCGCAACTGGTGAGCGGCGCCGGCGGCTGCCCCTGCGGCCAGGTCCGCTGGCGGGCCGTGGCCACATCTGGGTGAGCGAGAAGCGACTGGGTGCGTATCGACGACGGCCTGCCGCAGGCCCACAAGGGGAGAGGGACGCGGCGGCCCGAGCCGGCCGATACGGGCGAGGCGTCCCGATCGATTCACCGGCCAGCCCCAACGAAAAACGGCGGCCGCATCGCTGCGGCCGCCGTTCGAAATTCGTCGAAGCCCGAAGAGCCTAGGCTTCCGAGGTCTCGGCCTCGGGGGCGGCTTCGTCGCGGCGCGCCATGGAGCGTTCGGCGATCCGGGCGGACTTTCCGCGGCGGTCGCGCAGATAGTAGAGCTTGGCGCGCCGCACGACGCCGCGGCGCTTCACTTCGATGGATTCGATGTTCGGGCTCATCACCGGGAACAGCCGCTCGACGCCTTCGCCGAAGCTGATCTTGCGGACGGTGAAGCTCTCGTTGATGCCTTGGCCGCCGCGGGCGATGCAGACGCCTTCGTAGGCCTGGACGCGCTCGCGCTCGCCTTCCTTGATGCGGACGTTGACGCGTACGGTGTCGCCGGGCTGGAATTCGGGGATTTTGCGGGTCGCGAGAAGGCGGTCGGCTTCTTCCTTCTCGAGGGTCTCGATCATATTCATGGTCGTCGTCCTTACTGGGCTTTATCGCCCTTTGCCTGTTGATTGGCGGGATACCGCGCCCATAAGTCCGGCCGCTGCTCCCGCGTCGTCTTCTCCCGCTCGGCCTGCCGCCACTTGCGAATCTCGCCGTGGTGCCCGCCCAGCAGAACCTCGGGGATATCCCGCCCTTCGAACGTCCGCGGCCTGGTGTACTGCGGATGCTCGAGGAGCCCGTCCTCGAAGCTTTCGTCCTGCAAGCTCTCGGCCTGCCCCAGAACCCCCGGGACCAGCCGAACGCAGGCCTCGATCGCCACCAGCGCCGCCGCCTCGCCACCGGCCAGGACCGCGTCGCCCACCGCGACCTCCTCGAACCCGCGAGCCTCGATGACCCGTTGGTCCACCCCTTCGAACCGACCGCAGAGCACGATCAGTCCGGGCCCTTCGGCCCACTCCCGCACGCGCGCCTGGGTCAGGGGTCGGCCCCGGGCGCTCATGTACAACAACGGCCGTCCGCGCCGCTCCACGCTGTCCAGCGCAGAGGCGATCACGTCCGCCCGCATCACCTGTCCAGGGCCGCCACCCGCGGGGGTGTCGTCGAGGAAGCCGCGCTTATCTTTGGAAAACGTCCGAATGTCCACTGTTTCCAAGGCCCAAAGGCCCTGCTCGCGCCAGGCGGTCCCGATCAGGGAGACGCCCAGCGGGCCGGGAAAGGCCTCGGGAAACATGGTCAGCACGGTGGCGTCGAAGGGCATGGCGGCCCCAAAGGGCGTCAGAGCGCCGCGCCGTCAAGCCTTGCCGCAGCGTAGCGCGGCGCGTAATCCAGCCGCCTTCGCACCTGCAACATGACCGGCCGCCCCAATGAAGACCGAGACCATGGAAACCGAGACCCTGACCGAGACCCTCCAACTGGAGCGGATCGAAGTGAACCTGTTCCGCGGGACCACGGCGGACAATTCGCCGGGGCGCATCTTCGGCGGCCAGGTGATCGGCCAGTCGCTGCTGGCGGCCTACGAGACGGTGGAAGGCCGCATCTGCCATTCGCTGCACTGCTACTTCATCCGCCCGGGCGACCCGACCGTGCCGATCGTCTTTGAGGTCGACCGTTCCCGCGACGGCGGCAGCTTCACCACGCGGCGGGTGATCGCCATCCAGCATGGCCAGCAGATCTTCAACCTCGCGGCGTCGTTCATGGAGCCGCAGGGCGGCTTCGAACACCAGGCCGCCATGCCGCCCGCCCCGGCCTGGGCCGACCTGCCGGACGAGGCGGAGATGCAGAAGGCGGCGATGAAGGACGCGCCGGAAGAAGCCAAGCGCTGGCTCTCGCGGCCGAGGCCCATCGAGATGCGCTCGGTGGACGCGCGGACCTATTTCCAGGGCGAGGCGGCGAAGGATCCGGAAAGCCAGAGCTGGATGCGCGCCCGCGAACCGATCGGTCCGGATCAGCACATGCACCAGGTGATCCTGGCCTACGCCTCGGACATGAACCTGCTGTCGACCGCCATGCGCCCGCACAAGGTCCACTGGCAGACGCCGGGCTTCCAGTCCGCCAGCCTCGACCACGCCATGTGGTTCCACAAGCCGATCAACTTCAACGACTGGCACCTCTACGCCCAGGATTCGCCCAGCGCATCCGGCGGCCGCGGCTTCATCCGCGGTTCGATCTTCGCGGCGGACGGGACCCTGGTGGCCAGCGTGGCCCAGGAAGGCCTCATGCGGATGCGCAGGCCGAAGTAGGCCGCGCTATTCCACCTCGTCCGGCCGCATCGCCACGACGCGGCGGTCGGTGAACCGGACCTCGGGCACGGCCTCGCGGGTGAAGGGTAGCCACCAGCTTTCGCCGGCCGGAGGCTCGACCTCCAGCAGGTCGCCGGCGCCGAAGTCGCGCACGGACCGCACCTTGCCCAGAAGGTCGCCCTCCAGGCTGACCACGTCCATGCCGATCAGGTCGACGACATAGAACTCGTCCTCGTCGTCCGGCTCCGGCAGCAGGGCGCGGGGGATGTAGAGCTTCAGCCCGCGGGCGGCCTCGGCCTGCTCGCGGGTCCCGATCTCCTGGGTGCGAGCAACGACCCCGCCCTTGGCGACGCGGCCGCCCAGCACCGTGAGCGCCGGTGAGCCGTCGTCACGCAGCAGGGTCTTGTAGGCCACCAGGGCCAGGGGCTCAGAGGTGAAGCTCGTGATCCGAACCTCACCCTTGATACCGAACGCCCCGGCGACGCGGCCGACTAAGATCAGGTCGTCGCTCACGGTGTCCTTCTCCCCTTGCGGGAGAAGGTGTCGCCCGAAGGGTGACGGATGAGGGGTCGCGCTGCGCCATCCGCGCCGCGCGACCTTCGCCCGTCCGAGAGTTCTGAGAGACCCCTCATCCGACCCGCTGCGCGGGCCACCTTCTCCCACAAGGGGAGAAGGGGACCGTGCGCCGCCTAGCCTTCGGCCTTTTCGCCGCCGGCTTCAGCGACGGTGTCGGGCGCGGCCTCGGCGGTCGGCTGTTCAGCGGCTTCCTGAGGGGCAGGTTCAGCGGCGGCTTCGTCCGCGGGCGCGGCGTCAGCGGCGGCCTCGGCGGCCGGAGCGGTCTCGGCGGCGGGCGTTTCTTCAGCCGCAGGCGTCTCCGCGACAGCTGCCTCCGCTGGAGCGGCTTCCGCGGCGGGCGCCTCTTCCACGACCGGTTCAGGCTCGGGAGCCGGCGGCGGGTTGTTCTTGGCTTCCTCGATGGCCGCGGCGCGGTCGGCTTCGCGCTTGGTCTTCTCCTCGGCGCGTTCGACGGCCTTGGTCCCGGGCTTGCCCTTGTTGGGGTTGTTGCCGTGTTCCCACTTCACGAGGTCCAGCTTACCGAGCTCGCGGGCGACGCGGTCGGTGGGCTGGGCGCCCTTGCTCATCCATTCCTGGATTCGCTCGACCTTCAGGACCACGCGGTTGGGGTCGTCCTTCTTCAGGAGCGGGTTGTAGGAGCCCACCTTTTCGATGAAGCGGCCATCGCGCGGCGAGTGGCTGTCGGCGACGACGATGGAATAGTAGGGGCGCTTCTTGGCGCCGCCGCGGGCGAGACGAATCTTGATCATGGGTAGGTCCTCTTGAACTCAGTTATTTCTTGAACGGGTTGAAGCCGGGCAAGCCGCCCAGCCCGGGTAGCTTCAGGCCGCCGTCGCCCGCCTGGAGCTTGGCGGCCATTTCTTCGATCTCTTTTTCGGAGGGCATCGCCATCTTGCCGCCGCCCATGTTCTTCATGCGGTCCATGCCGCCGCCACCGCCGCCGCCCAGCATCTGAGCCATCTGGGCAAAGCCGCGGCCGCCGCCCTTGCTCATCATCTTGAAGGCGTCAGCCATCTGGCGGTGCTGTTTCAACAGCCGGTTGACCTCGGCCACGTCGACGCCCGCGCCGGCGGCGATGCGGCGCTTGCGCGAGGCCGCCAGGATGTCCGGCTTCTTGCGCTCCAGCTTGGTCATGGAGCCGATGATCGCGGCCTGCCGGTCGACCGTCTTGTCGGAGATATTGGCCTCGGCGATCTGCTTCTTGATCTTCTGCACGCCGGGCAGCATGCCCATCAGGCCTTCCATGCCGCCCATGCGCTTCATCTGCTGAAGTTGCTCGGCCATCATGTCGAGGTCGAACTGGCCCTTGGCCAGCCGCTTGGCCATGGCCTCGGCCTTGGCCACATCGAGCTCCTCGGTGGCCTTCTCGACCAGGGCCACGATGTCGCCCTGGCCCAGGATGCGGCCGGCGACGCGCGCGGCGTCGAAGGCCTCCAGCCCGTCGATCTTCTCCGAGACGCCGAGGAACTTGATCGGCAGGCCGGTGACCGCGCGCATGGACAGCGCCGCGCCGCCGCGCCCGTCGCCGTCGGCGCGGGTCAGCACCAGGCCGGTCAGCGGCAGGCGCTCGTGGAAGGCCTTGGCGGTGCGCACCGCGTCCTGGCCGGTGAGCGCGTCGGCCACCAGCAGGGTCTCCGAAGGGTTCGCGATCTTCGCGATCTCGGCGGCCTCGCTCATCATCGCCTCGTCGAGCGTGGTGCGCCCGGCGGTGTCGAGGATGACCACGTCATAGCCCTGCAGCCTGGCCGACTGCAGCGCGCGCCGCGCGATGTCGGGCGCGGCCTGCCCGGCGACGATCGGCAGGCTTTCGACCCCGGCCAGGGTCGCGAGCGTCGCCAACTGCTCCATGGCGGCGGGGCGCCGCGTGTCGAGCGAGGCCAGCAGGACGCGCTTGCGCTCCTTGCCCAGGCGCAGCGCCAGCTTGCCGGCCGTAGTGGTCTTGCCCGAGCCCTGTAGGCCCGCCATCATGATCACGGTCGGCGGGTTCAGCGAGAGGTTCAGGCCCTCGGGCTCGCCGTCTCCGCCCAGCATCTCCACGAGGCCGTCGTAGGTGATCTTGACCACCTGGTCGGCCGGGCGGACCGAACGGATCACCGCCTCCCCAGTGGCGGCCTCAGTCGCCTTGGCGATGAAGTCGCGGACCACAGGCAGGGCCACGTCGGCCTCGAGCAGGGCGACGCGGATCTCGCGCATCACCTCGGAGACGTCCTTCTCCGACAGCACGCCGCGCCCGGAGAGCCGGTCGAAGACGCTGGAGAGCCGATCTGTCAGTGCGTCAAACAAACGTGTCTTGCCCTAGTAGCCCAAACGCAATCGACCCCCGTGGACGATTGCGTCGACGGGGGGCCTCGCCGCCCTCGTCCCATCGCTGGGGGTCGTGGCGGTGGAGGGCGCTGACCGAGGTTGGCGCCGGAAGGGCGCGCTTATGCGCTCAAGAGGGGGGAGAGGTCAAGGAAGGCGGTCAGGAGTGGGAGATTGCGGTGTCCATCGCCGGAGCCTTGCCATGCCGTCTCGGATTGGCCGTCGAACACGCCGTTCTTCGGCCGGCATAGCATTCCAGCGA
The DNA here is from genome assembly GCA_044445675.1 of Caulobacterales bacterium. GTDB lineage: Bacteria > Pseudomonadota > Alphaproteobacteria > Caulobacterales > Caulobacteraceae > Phenylobacterium. Next base: position 10,854 of record JBIOED010000065.1, read on the forward strand.
ATCTGATCGACGAGTTCGATAACGACGCCGATCCCGACCACTAGTCCCATCCGCACGAAGGCCGCGCTGATTTCACGCCAGAAGCTGACAAACAGTATTTGGTGGAGAGGAACCCCGTTCCCCGGGCTCGAATACGCGATCTGCATCATCTGCCCGATCGCCCTGGCCATCTGATAGTCACCGATCACCAGCAGAACCCCGCCGACAACGAAGATGGCAGCGATTGGGTTGACTGGTTTTTTCATGTGCCTCCCGGGTGCATCGTCAGATGCCTCCCGCCCTTAAACCTCATGGTCAGATGCGAGCCTGCCGGTCCAGGCGTGTCAAGGCCGCGCCCTTTGGCGCGCCGCGATGCGGGCGGCCAGCGGCCGCGCCTTGAGACGCCTGGACCGGCAGGCAAACTGGCCGCCATGAGATTTAAGCCGCAGTCCGGCCGCTTGGCCTCTCCCCCGGGGCGAACCCGAGAGGGAGAGGCGAGCGCATTCATGTCCGAAAGCCGCGAGCAGGTCGCGACGAACGGGCCTATATTCGCTGCATGACCAGCTACACCCTGTTCGAAACCGCCATCGGCTGGGCCGGCGTGGCCTGGGGCGACAGGGGGCTCGTCGGCGTCCACCTGCCGGAGCCTTCGCCCGACACCGCGCGCCGCAGCTTCCTGCGCCGGTTCCCCGACGCGGCGGAGGCCGCGCCGAGCGCCGAGGTCAGCCACGCCATCGCCGAGATCGGCGAGTTGCTGACCGGCAAGCCCGTCGACCTCCTCGACGTGCCGATCGACATCGCCCGCGTGCCGGCGTTCAACGCCCGGGTCTATGAAATCGCCCGCGCCATCCCGCCCGGCGAAACCCTGACCTATGGCGAGATCGCGGTGAAGCTCGGCGACAAGCTGCTGGCCCGCGACGTGGGCGCGGCGCTGGGCCAGAACCCGTGGCCCATCGTGGTGCCGTGCCACCGGGTGACGGCCGCGGGCGGCAAGCTGGGCGGCTTCTCGGCCCGCGGCGGGGTCAACACCAAGGTCAAGCTGCTGGCCATCGAGGGCGCCAGGGTCCTGGAGCCGGCGGCGCCCGCGCCTCGCAAGGCGCAAACCACCGCTCAACCCTCTCTGTTCGATTGAGCCCGGCGCTCGAACGCCGCGCGCTACAGGCGGTCATCGCCCTGGCGGGCTTCGTGCCGGTGGGCGCCGGCCTGTGGGGCGCGCTGGGCCACATGGGGACCACCGGCACGGCGTCGGCCAGCGAGGCGCGCTACCTTTCCGGCCTGTTGCTGGGCATCGGCCTGGTCTTCTGGGCCTGCATCCCGACGATCGAGCGACGCGGCGCGGTGGTGCGCGCGCTGGCCGCGGTCGTGGTGGTCGGCGGCCTGGCGCGCCTGTTCGGCGCTTTGCAGACCGGATTTCCCGCCGCCGTGGCCCTGCCGCTGGTCATGGAGCTCGGCGTCACCCCGCTCGTGGCGCTCTGGCGCGAACGGGTGGAGCGGCGGCTGGCCGCTCAGACCGCCTGAACCTGTTAGGCGTGGACGCCGGTTGCGGCCGCCGCTAACAGGCGGGCCATGGCCATCGGCGTGTTCGATTCCGGGGTGGGCGGGCTTTCGGTGCATCACCGGCTGGTGGACCGCTTTCCCGCCGCCGACTTCGTCTATCTGGCGGACCAGGCCAACACCCCTTACGGCGGGCGGCCCGGCGAGGAGATCGTCGATCTGACCCGCGCCGGCTGCGAGCGCCTGTTCGCCGAAGGCTGCAGCCTGGTGGTCCTGGCCTGCAACACCGCGTCGGGGATCGCGCTGCGCCGCCTGCAGCAGACCTGGCTGCCCGGCTATCGACGCGCGCTGGGGCGGCCGGTCAACGTGCTGGGGATCATCGTGCCGACCATCGAGGCGGCCACCGGCCTGCCCTGGGAGCACGAGGCCGAACGGCGCGGCGACAAGGTCGAGAAGCTGGACGTCCTGGCGGTGTTCTCGACGCCCGCCACGACCGCCTCCCGGGTCTATGAGATCGAGATCGACAAACGCCGGCAGGATGTGGCGGTCTTCTCCCAGCCCTGCCCCGAACTGGCGCCGCTGATCGAGCAGGGCGCGGCCCGCGAGGATCTCGCCGCCGCGATCCTGGCCCACGTGAAGGCGATCGCCACTCGCGTCGGGCGGCCGCCGGACCGCGCCATCCTGGGCTGCACCCACTATGAGATCGTGGCCGACCTGTTCCGCGCCGCCCTGCCGCCGGGGACGCCGCTGATCCATCAGCCGCAGGCCACCGCCGACGCCCTGGTGCGCTATCTCGAGCGGCATGCCGAGTTCGAGCCCGGAACGGGCGGGACACGGCGCTTCCTGACCACCGGCAAGCCGGGCGCCCAGCCCGCCCTGGTTGAAGCCTTCTGGGGAAGACCGCTAAGCTTCGAACGGGCTTAGGGAACACGCCAATGAAGATGTCGACGGTTCTGGTCCTGGCGGGGGCGCTGTTGGCCAGCGCCGCGCAGGCCGAGGTGACGGACAAGTCCGCCGCCGGTTTCGAGGTGACCGAGCACGCGACCATCGCTGCGCCGCCGGCCAAGGTCTATGCGGCGTTGCTGACGCCCGGCGCCTGGTGGAGCAGCCGTCACAGCTTCTCCGGCGACGCTCGAAACCTCACCCTCGACCTGGCGAGCGGCTGCTTCTGCGAGAAGCTGCCGCACGGCTTCGTGCGCCACATGACGGTGATCTATGCGGACGGCGGCGCGGGGCTTCGGCTGTCCGGCGGCCTTGGTCCGATGCAGTTCACCGGCGCCACCGGCGTCCTGGGCTTTTCGTTGAAGGCCGACGGCGGCAAGACCGACCTCATCGTCACCTATGACGTCGGCGGCTACGCCAAGCGTGGCCTCGCCGAGACCCTGGCCGCTCCCGTCGACCAGGTTCTGGGAGAGCAGGTCACCCGCCTGAAGGCCTACGTCGAGACGGGCAAGCCCGACCCCACGGCGCCTTAGGCCGCCGCCGCCTCGCCGGCTACGACGCGGCTCACCGCATTGACGACGGCGGCGATGCGCAGCGCGGCCTGGATCTGCTGGGCCGTGACGCCGCGGGTCTTCAACTCGGCCTCGTGGGCGTCCAGGCACATGCCGCAGCCGTTGACCGCCGAGACCGCCATCGCCCAGAGCTCGAAGTCGGCTTTTTCGACGCCGGGGTTGGCCAGGACATTCATCCGCAGCCGGGCCGGCAGGGTGGCGTATTCCTTGTTCGTCAGCAGGTGGACGGCGCGGTAGTAGACGTTGTTCATACCCATGATCGCCGCCGCGGCTTTGGCGGCGGTCATCGCTTCGTCGGTCAGCCCGGCATCGGTCGCGGCGGCCCTGACGGCCTTCACCACGGCGGGCGTTCCGACCGCGTAGGCCGAGGCGACGAACGCGCCCCACTTCTGCTGGTCATTGAGCAGGGTTTCCCCCGCCAGGCTGGACAGGTTCAGGCTGAGGTCCTTGGCATAGGCCGGCAGCGTCTCGCGCAGGGCGTCGAGGGACATCGGGTATCTCCGGGGTTCAAAGGCAGCGGGAGAGGCGCGGCGCCTCTCCCGCCAGGCGCAGCCGCTCAGGCCGCCTTCAGGGTCTCGCCGCCCACCGAGCGGTTGCAGGGGCACAGTTCGTCGGTCTGCAACGCGTCCAGCACACGAAGCGTGTCCTGCGGATTGCGGCCGACGTTGAGGTTGGTGACGTAGACGTGCTGGATCAGGTTGTCGGGGTCGACCACGAAGGTCGCGCGGTAGGCCACGCCCTCATCCTCGTCGAGCACGCCTAGCGCCCGGGCGAACTTGCCGGAGCTGTCGGCGAAGTTCCAGATCGGCAGGTTGTGCAGGTCCGGATGCTCGCGCCGCCAGCCGAGTTTGGAATGCTCGTTGTCGACCGAGCCGCCCAGGACGATGGCGTCGCGCTCGGCGAACTGGGGGTTCAGCCGCGCGAACTCGGCGATCTCGGTCGGGCAGACGAAGGTGAAGTCCTTCGGATAGAAGAAGATCACCTTCCACTGGCCCGGAAAGCTTTGCGGCGTGAGGGTTTCGAAAGCGCTCTGGCCATCCTGTTCATGGCGCATGAAGCCGGGCTTCACGCCGACGATCTTGAAGTCGGGCAGGGTCTGACCGATGGTCAACATGTTGATCTCCGTTGAATTCTGGCGCGAGCCGGTTGGGTCGCGGCGACGGAGCTGAGATAGGGGCGGGCCCGGCCAATAGCCAATCGATTGGCTTTGGAATTTCGATAGAGCAGGCCTATGCAATGGCGGTGCTCCCGACCCTGCGCCAACTTCAGTACCTCAAGCTGCTCGCAGAACAGGGCAGCTTCGGCCGCGCCGCCGAGGCCGCCCACGTCACCCAGCCGACGCTGTCCTCCGGCATCCAGGAGCTGGAACGGACGCTGGGCGCGACGGTGGTCGACCGCGCCCGGTCCGGGGTGATCCTGACCGCGGTGGGCGAGGAGGCGCTGCGCCGCGCGACGGTCATCCTCAACGAGGCCGAGGAACTGGTGGAAGCCGCCAAGAACGCCGGCCAGCCGCTGACCGGCCGGTTCCGCCTGGGGGTCATTCCCACGGTGGCGCCGTTCCTGTTGCCGCGCGCCCTGCCGCTGCTGCGCGAGCGTTTTCCCAAGCTGCGTCTCTACCTGCGCGAGGACCTCACCCAGCGGCTGATCGCGGCGCTGAAGGCCGGCCAGCTGGACGCCGCCCTGGTGGCGCTGCCCTTCGACATGCACGGCCTGAACTGGGCCCACGTCGCCGACGACGAACTGTTGGCCGCCATGCCGGCTGGCCATCCACTGGCCCGGCTCAAATCGGCCGATCCTGAAGCTCTGGAGCGCGAAGACATCATCCTCCTGGAAGACGGCCACTGCCTGCGCGAGCACGCCCTGGCCGCCTGCGGCCTGAAACCGCCCAAGACCGCCTCGGGCGAGGAATCCTTCGCCGCCACCTCGCTGCCGACCCTGGTGCAGATGGTCTCGTCGGGCCTCGGCGTCACCTTCCTGCCGGCCATGGCGATCGACGCGGGCCTGACCGATCCGGCCACCGTCGCGGTGCGGCCCATCGCGCCGGGCCACGCCAGCCGCGAGATCGTCGTCGCCTGGCGCGCGGGCTCTAACCGCGCCGCCGAGGGCCGTCTGCTGGCTGAAGTGCTGCGCGAATGACCGGCTAATTAGACATATCTAAATACGTTTGAAGTTTCGACCCGGTTTAGATATATCGATAGCGCCTCGACAAGGAGGAGGCATCGACATGCACCGACATCATCACTTTCACGAGCAGCGCGAACAGCGCGGCCGCCATCCCTGGGCCAGTCACATGGCCGCACACACGGGCCACGGCCGTCATCGCGGCGGCCGGGTCGGGCGCTTCCTGGACCACGGCGACCTTCGCTTCGTGGTCCTGGCCCTGCTCGCCGAGCAACCTCGCCACGGATACGAGCTGATCAAGGAGCTGGAAGACCGCACCGGCGGCGCCTACCGCCCCTCGCCGGGCGTGATCTATCCGACGCTCGCCCTGCTGGAGGACGAGGGCTTCATCCGCCCAGTGACCGGCGAGGCCGGCCGCAAGCTCTATGAGGCGACCGAGACTGGCCGCGAGGCGCTGAGCGCCAACCAGGCCGGCGTCGACGCCGTCTTCGGCCGCATGGCCGAGGCCGCGGAGGGCGCGGACTCCACTCGCCCGAGGATCGCCCGCGCCATGACCAACCTCGGCATGGCCCTGGGCCAGCGCCTGGCGCGCCGGCCCATCACGCCCGCAGAGATCGACCGCATCGTCGCCATGCTCGACGACACCGCCGCGGCCATCGAAAAGACCTGAGCCCAGGTCAGTCCATCAGCTTCTGCGCCAGATAGACGTAGTGCCTGGCCCAGCGGCGGGCGTTGAGCTCGGGGTCGGCGTCGTTGGCGTGCCCGCCGAAGGTCTGCTCGTAGTAGAGGTAGGGAATCCCCATCTTCTCCAGCATGGCCGCGAACTTGCGCGGATGCCCCGGGTGCACCCGGTCGTCCCGCGTGTTGGTGGTGATGTAGGGCTCCGGGTATTTCACCCCGGGCTTCAGGTTCTGGTAGCCCGAATATTTGGCGATGAACGCCCGGTCGGCCGGGACGTCCGGGTCGCCATACTCCGCCACCCATGACGCGCCCGCCGACAGGTGGTTGTAGCGCAGCATGTCGATCAGCGGGCTCTCGATGACGATGGCGTTGAACAGCTCCGGATGCTGGGTCATGGAGACGGTCATCAGCACCCCGCCGTTCGACCGGCCGTAGATGCCCAGCCGGCGCGGCGAGGTGATCTTGCGGGCGAAGAGGTCGCGGGCGACGGAGGCGAAGTCGTCGAAGGCCCGCTGGCGGTGCTCGCGCAGGGCGGCCTCGTGCCAGGCCGGGCCGAACTCGCCGCCGCCGCGGATGTTGGCGATCACATAGGCCCCGCCGCGCTCCAGCCAGATCTTGCCCATCTGCGGGATGTAGGCCGGGGGCTCAGAGAGCTCGAAGCCGCCATAGCCGAACATCTGGGTGGGCGTCGAGCCGTCGAACTTCATCGCCTTTGGCCGCACCACGAAATAGGGGATCTTGGTCCCATCGGTGGAGGTGGCGAAATGCTGCTCCACGACGTCCCTGGAGGCGTCGAACCGGGCCGGCAGGGTTTTGATCTTCGCCACCGCGCCGTCCGCGTCGGCCAGCCACAGCGAGGTGGGATCGAGGAAACCTTCGGCGGTAAAGAAGAATTGGTTATCGTCGTCCGACGCGCTGACCAGGCTGATGTTGGCGTCGGCCGGCAGCTTCAGGCGACGCGGCAACCAGACGCCGGCCTTGTGGTCGTAGGTGTCGACCGCGCCCTTCACATCCTGCAGCAGGACGATGGCCAGCCGGTCCTTGGACGCCGCCACCCGCACCACCGCGTCATGCGAGGTCGGTTGGAAGACCAGCTGCGGCTTGGCGCTCGCCGGATCGCGCTTCAGGTCGGCGAGGTCGTAGCTGATGACCGCGCCGGTCGCGAACGCCTTCCAGGCGGTCTTCAGGGTGAAGACCACCTGACCGTCGGCATAGGCGCTGAACTCGGCCTTCTTCGGTAGCGGGATGGGCGCGAGGCCCTTGTTGGTCAGGAGGCTGAATTCGCGCTCGTAGAACGTGAGGCCGTGGCTGACGATCACCCCGTCGGCGCCGTTCTCACTGTCGAGGACGATGCCTTGGTCCTGCACGTCGGTCTTGGCGCCGCGGAAGACCTCGCGGGGCTCCGCGCCGCGCTTCACAATCTTGACCACATAGGGATAGCCGGAGGTGGTCACCTCGCCCGGCGTCCATTCGCGGCTGACGATCAGGGTGTCGTGGTCGATCCAGCGGACGGTCTGCTTGCCGTTCGGGAAGTGGAAGCCGCCATCCACGAACTCGCCCGTCGTGGTGTCGAACTCGCGGTCCTCGACCGCATCGCTGCCGCCGTTGGAGAGGTGGACGAGGCACAGCGTCTGGGCCGGCTTCAGACAGTCGGCGCCCTTCCAGATCCAGTTCTTGCCTTCGGCCCTCGACAGGGCGTCGAGGTCGAGCAACGTCCGCCACTGCGGATTGGCGGTGCGGTAGGAAGCTTCGCTCGCGTGGCGCCAGATGCCGTGGACGTGTGCAGCGTCCTGCCAGAAATTGTCGATCCCGCCGGCGCGAAAGTGCGGCATGGCGATTCGGTCCTGGGCGGTGAAGATCGCGCGCGCCTCGGCGTGGAAGGTCTCGTAGCGCGGATCGCCCTCCAGCCGCTTGGCGGACCGGGCGTTCTGCTGCTCGACCCAGGCCATGGACCGCGGACTGTCGATGTTCTCCAGCCACTGGAACGGGTCGGGCGCACCGACCGCCTTCGGGCCTTGCGCGTGGGAGATGGGAGCGGAGAGACCGAGGGCGGCCAGGGCGATCAGCAAAGCTTTCATGCCGCTTTTCTAGCCGTGGTCGAACGGGCTTGTCTCCGTCCGCGTGCGTCCATGGCCGTCTTCGCCTATATGTCCGCCGCCATGAGCCGTCCGTTCCTCAAGATGAACGGGCTCGGCAACGACTTTGTCGTGGTCGAGGCCCGCAGCGCGCCGTTCGCGCCGAGCCCCGCGGACGTGCGCGCCATCGCCGA
>JBIOED010000066.1:0-18872 GCA_044445675.1 Caulobacterales bacterium
CGGAGACCCGCTCCAGCACCTGCTGGCCATCGACCACGCCGCCGCGCCAGCCGAACAGGGCCGCGGTGACGTCCGACATGAAGATCTCGTCCTGGGCCAGGTCCCATTCCCAGATGCCACAGCGCGCGGCCTCGACGGCCAAGCGGAAACGCTGTTCGCTCTCGCTATAGGCCGCATGCGCCCGCTCCACCCGGCGGGACTCCAGCAGCAGCAGGACGCCGAGCGCGCTGGCCACGGCGAGCGGAAGCACCAGCGAGGCGATCTGTTCGACCGGGCCCTGCGGCCCGCGCATCAGGCGGGCGATGGCGACGCCGGTGTAGAGCGCCAGCATCAGGAGGGCGGCCAGGGTCGCAATCCGCGCAAAGCGCTGCGTTGGCGGCTTTGCCAGCGCAAGGTCGGCCGACCGATCCTGCGGCCCGGCCGCGCTCTCCCTGTCGCGTGCCCCCAAGGCTCGCCGCTCCCGTTCAAGGGCAAATCACCCGATCGCAGACTGGAGTCTACGCGGTAAGGGTAAACGGCGTCACCGCCATTCAGCGGCGAATCGTCCCGTTAGGGTTAAGCCGCCTCGTCGTCGGCCAGCGACCGGCTGACCAGCTCCAGGACGTTCTTGGAAAGGCTTGGCGCGTCGAGGATTCGCTCCAGCTCGGCCTTCATCAATGCGCCCAGCTCGGGCTTGTAGCGCCGCCAGCCGCCGAGCGGTTCGACGAGGCGGGCGGCGGTCATGGGATTGAAGCCGTCGGTGGCGAGGATCTGGTCGGCGAGGAAGCGGTAGCCCGCGCCGCTGGGGTCGTGGAAACGCACCGGATTGAAGCTCGCGAAGGTGGAGACCAGGGCGCGCAGGCGATTGGGGTTCTTGGCTTCGAAGGCCGGGTGGGCGGTCAGGCCCATGACCCGGCCCAGGGCGCCCTCGGAGGGGTCGCGCGCCTGGGCGGCGAACCATTTGTCGATCACCAGGGGCTCGCCCTTCCAGCGCTCGTAGAAATCGCTGAGCGCCTGCTCGTAGAGTTCGCCGCCGATGAGCGCCAGCGCGCTCAGGCCGCCCATCGCGTCGGTCATGTTGGCGGCGGCCTGCAAGTGGCCTTGGGCGAGCTCGCCCACCTCGGAGCGGGGATTGGCGGCCATCAGGTCGAGGGCGGCGTTGCGCAGGGCGCGGCGACCGGCGCCGGCCGCGTCGGGCGAGAACTCGCCAACCTCCTGCAGGCCTGAGTGCAGGCGCCGCAGCTCGGCGGACAGGTGCAGGGCGAGGCGCAGGCGCAGCGCCTCGCGCGCCTCATGGATCGCCGCGGGATCGGCCGGGCTCATGGCCAGCGCCAAGTCCGGTTCGGAGGGCAGGTTCAGGAGCAGGGCCTTGAAGGCCGGATCGGCGGCCTGATCGGCCAAGGCGCGTCCGACCGCCTCTGCGTAGCGCTCCTCGCCTACCTCGTCCGATTGGCCGGCAGCGCGCGCCAGGATCAGGGCCCGGGCCAGCTCCTGGCCGGCCTCCCAGCGGTTGAAGAGGTCGGGATCGCCGGCCAACAGGAGGTAGCGGTCGCGGGCGTCGGCGTCGCTGGCGAGCTTCACCGGCGCCGAGAAGCCGCGCAGGGCGGAGACCACCGGCCGCTCGTCGACCCCGGTGAGCGTAACCCTGGTCTTCCTCCCGTCGAGCACGATCACCGTCTCGTCCGTCGCCTGGCCGTCGCGCACGAAGGCCTGGGTGCGGCCGTCCCCGTCCAGGAGGCCGACGGTGACCGGGATCGGCAGGGGGCGCTTGACGGGCTGGCCCGGCGTCGAGGCTGTTTCCTGCGTCAGCTCCAGCTCCAGCTCGCGGCGCGGGCCGTCATAGGTGCTCTTCAGCGTCACCATCGGGGTGCCGGCCTGCTCGTACCAGGCGAAGAACGCGGTCAGGTCCTGGCCCGAGGCGTCGGCGAAGCAGCGGATGAATTCCTCGACAGTAGTGGCGTGGCCGTCCCAGCGTTCGAAATAGAGGTCCATGCCGGCGCGGAACGCCTCAGGCCCGATCAGGGTCTTCAGCATCCGGATCACTTCGGCGCCCTTCTCGTAGATCGTGGCAGTGTAGAAGTTGTCGATCTTCATATAGCTCGACGGCCGCACAGGATGGGCGAGTGGCCCCTGGTCCTCGGCGAACTGTCGGGCGCGCAGCGCCTTGACGTCCTTGATCCGCTGGACGGCGTGGCCGCGCATGTCGGCCGAGAAGCTCTGGTCGCGGAAGACGGTCAGGCCTTCCTTCAGGCATAGTTGGAACCAGTCGCGGCAGGTGATCCGGTCGCCGGTCCAGTTGTGGAAATATTCGTGCGCGACGACGCTTTCGATGCGCTCGAAATCCATGTCGGTGGCGGTGGCTGGATCGGCGAGCAACAGGGAGGAGTTGAAGATGTTCAGCCCCTTGTTCTCCATCGCGCCGAAGTTGAAGTCGCGGACCGCCACGATCATGAAGAGGTCGAGGTCGTATTCGCGCCCGAAGGTCTCCTCGTCCCACTTCATCGCCCGCTTGAGGGCGTCCATGGCGTAGGCGGCGCGCGGCGCCATGCCCGGGTCGACGTAGATCCGCAGGTCGACGGTCCGGCCGCTCATGGTGACCAGCCGGTCCTCCAGCACGTCGAGCTCGCCGGCCACCAGGGCGAAGAGATAGCAGGGCTTGGGGAAGGGATCGTTCCAGACGGCGAAGTGGCGGCCACCCGGAAGGGAGCCGGTCTCCAGCAGGTTGCCGTTGGAAAGCAGGCGAGGGAAATCCTTGTCGGCCTCGATTCTGACCGTGAAGCGGGAGAGGACGTCGGGCCGGTCCGGCCAGAAGGTGATCTTGCGGAAACCCTCGGCCTCGCACTGGGTGCAGAACCGGCCGGCCGACATGTAAAGGCCGTCCAGGGCCTTGTTGGCTTGCGGGTCGATCTCGACCTCGGTTTCGAGGACGAAGGCGTCGGGCGCGCCCGGGATGGTGAGGAATTCGCCGTCGACGGCCCGCTCGGCTTCGCCCAGCGTCCGACCGTTGATCGCCACGGAAATGGCCTTCAGCCGCTCGCCATTGAACCTCAGCGGCTCGGCGTGCTCGCCGTTGCGGCGAACCTGTAGCCTGGCCCTCACGCGGGTGGCGTTGGGTTGCAGATCGAAGGTCAACTGGGCCTCCTCAACCAGGAAGGCGGGGGGCCGGTAGTCGGCGAGGCGGATGGCCTGAGGCGTGTCTGTGCGCATGGCTGGCATCTAGTCCTTCGGACGGTGCGGCGCCAAGGCGAGAGCGAGCAAATTTCACCCCTCCCGTCCCGGTTTCGGGCAAGGATGCTCATCCCAGCGCCCGTCCTGTTCGCGCACCAGCATGTAGCAGTCGCGCCCGTCGGCGGCGGCCTCGGCGCTGAGCGTGCGCGCCATCTCCATGGCGTGGCCTCGATAGGCGTAGGCGCCGACCTCGGCGGTGTCGCGCAGGACGACCCATTTGTTGTCCCGCCAGGCGACCAGAATCTGCATGGCGGTCGGCTTGCCGACGTTCATGACCGGGCGAACCCGCGGGTTGATAGCCTTGTTCCGAAGGGCTTTTCGGCGCGAGGTCAGGTAGCCGACAGACAGGCGCTGTGGCGCCCCTACAACGGAGCTGTGCCGGGGGGCAGACCAGGTGAAAGCGTATCGCATCTATTTCGTGGGGTCGGACGGCCGGCTGCAACTGGGCCAGGCGTTCGAGGCGTCCGACGACAAGGCCGCGGCGGCGCGCGCCGAGCACCTCGCCCTTAAGGGCCAGGTCGCCGAACTCTGGGAAGGCGGCCGGATGGTCGGCGAGGTGTCGAAGGCCGGAGTCTTCGAGGGCGCCGCGGACTAGCTTCGCCACCTGACGCCGGGTCACGCTTTTCAGCGTCCGGGCTGAGCGTATGCTGATTGGCGAGGTAGTCTCGCAGGCGGGATCGGCAGCGCATGAATTTCGATTTTTCCGACGACCAGAAGTTCCTCAAATCCGAGGCGCGGCGGTTCCTCGACGCCAACTGCCCGCCGGACCGGGTGCGCGCCGTGCTGAACGACGACGCCAAGGCCTATGACGAGGCGCTGTGGAAAGGCGTGGCCGCCCAGGGTTGGTTGGGCGCGGCGATCCCTGAGGCGCACGGCGGCCTGGGCCTTGGGCGCCTGGAGCTCTGCGTGATCGCCGAGGAGCTTGGCCGGGTGGTGGCGCCGATCCCGTTCGCTTCGACGGTCTATATGCTGGCCGAAGCGGTGATGCTGGCCGGCGAACTGATCGGGGCCCTGGCGACTTCCGAAGGGCCGGGCGCTCTGTCGTCGTCAACCCTGAAAGCCAGCGTGGCTGGCGGGAAGCTGAGCGGCGTGAAGATCCCGGTGACCGACGGCGACATCGCCGACCTTTGCCTGGTGATCGCCAGGGAGAACGGCCAGCCGGGTCTGTTCCTGGCGGACCTCAACGGGCCGGGGGTGGCCCGCGAGCCGGTCAAGACCCTGGATCCCACCCGTGACGCCGCGAGGCTCACCTTCGAGGCAGCCCCGGTCCAGCGTCTGGGCGCGGCGGGCGAGGGGTTTTCGCTGCTGGAGCAGATCCTCGACCGGGCCGCGATTCTGCTGGCCTTCGAGCAGTGCGGAGGGGCCGACAAGTGCCTGGAGATGGCCAAGGCCTACGCCCTGGAACGCTACGCCTTCGGCCGGGTCATCGCCTCCTATCAGGCGATCAAGCACAAGCTGGCGGATATCTACGTCAAGAACGAGCTGGCGCGCTCCAATGCCTACTACGGCGCTTGGGCGCTCAACACCGGCGCGCCGGAGCTGCCGGTGGCGGCCAGCGCCGCGCGCATCGCCGCGTCGGAGGCCTTCTGGTTCGCCTCGAAGGAGAACATCCAGACCCACGGCGGCATCGGCTTCACATGGGAGATGGACTGCCACCTCTACTATCGGCGCTCACGGCAGCTCAGCCTGGTGGCGGGCGCGCCCAGGGTCTGGAAGGAACGGCTGGTCAGCTGCCTGGAACGGCGAAACGCGGCTTAAGGACGGACGTCATGGATTTCAACGACACACCGGAAGAAGCCGCCTATCGCGCCCAGGTCAAAGCCTGGCTCGAAGCCAATGCGCCCAGGCGCGGGGCCAGCACCGATGCGGATGGGGACGGCGGATCGATGGCGGCGTCGAAGGCCTGGCAGGCCAAGAAGGCGGCGGCGGGTTATGCGCAGATCACCTGGCCTAAAGAATGGGGTGGCCAGGCCGGCACGCCGATGCAGCAGGTGATTTTCAACGCGGAGGAGGCCCGTTATCCGGCGCCGCCGAACCCATTCCAGATCGGCCTGGGCATGTGCGTGCCGACGGTGGCCACCTTCGCCGACGACGCCACCAGGCAGCGGTTCGTCGGCCCGGCCCTGCGCGGCGAGGAGATCTGGTGCCAGCTGTTCTCGGAGCCTTCGGGCGGGTCCGATGTCGCCGCGGCCCGGACCAGGGCGGTGCGCGCGCCGGACGGCTCGGGCGACTGGCTGATCTCGGGGCAAAAGGTGTGGACGACGGGGGCGCAGTTCTCCGACTTCGGCATCGTGGTCTGCCGCACGAGCCCCGATGCGCCCAAGCACAAGGGCCTGACGATGTTCTGGGTCGACATGCACGACCCGGGCATCGAGGTGAAGCCGATCCACCAGATGTCCGGCGGGTCTGGCTTCAACGAGGTGTTCTTCACCGATGTGCGGGTGAAGGACAGCCAGCGGCTGGGGGCGGTGGACGACGGCTGGAAGGTCAGCCTGGTCACCCTGATGAACGAGCGCCTGGCGGTCGGTGGCGCGTCCGGGGCGGGCTGGCGGGAGTTCATGGAGGCCGGGCGCGCCACGCCCGGTCTCGACGGCGCGCCGGCGATCAAGGATCAGGCGCTGCGCGAGAAACTGGCCGACTGGTACGTGGCCGCCGAGGGGCTGAAGCACACCCGCAACCGCACCATGACCGCGCTGTCGCGCGGCCAGACGCCCGGGCCGGAGAGCTCGATCGGCAAGATCGTCTCGGCGCTGCAGATGCAGGATCTGGGAAACACCGCCGTCGAGATGCTGGACCAGTTCGGAATCGTCAGCGATCCGGACCTCGCGCCGCTGCACGCGGCCTTCCACACCTCGGTGATGTTCGCACCGGGCTTGAGGATCGCCGGCGGCACCGACGAGATCCTCAAGAACATCATCGCCGAACGGGTTCTGGGCCTGCCGGGCGACATCCGCGTCGACAAGGACGTGGCCTTCAAGGACCTGCCGACCGGACGTTGATGATCGTGATCCAACCGGCCGCGCCCTCGCGCATGGGCTCGCGAGCCTTCGAACCTGCAGACGGAGAACGGCAATGATCACCTTGAGCGCCTTCCGCCTGGTCCCGCCCTTTGCGCAGGGCCTGGTCAAAGACCTTCGCGTGCGCTGGGCGCTCGAAGAGGCGGGCATTCCCTATCAGGAGCGACTGATCGGCCGAGACGATCAGGCCGATGCCGCCTACCGCGCGCTGCAGCCGTTTGGACAGGTTCCGGTCATCGAGACCGGCGACCTGACGCTCTTCGAGTCGGGATCCATCGTGCTCTACATCGCCGAGCAGTCGGAGGCCCTGGCGCCGGCCGACGCCAACGGGCGGGCGCGCACCCGGACCTGGGTGTTCGCCGCATTGAATTCGATCGAACCCGCGATCGACAAGCTCGGCGACGTCGATCAGGACCCGGACGCCGCCTGGGCGCTGGCCCGCCGGCCGGCGGCGGTCGAGGCGGTGCAAAGGCGTCTCGCAGACCTGGAGGCATGGCTCGGGGAGCGCGATTATCTGGAAGGCCGCTTCACGGCGGGCGACCTCATGATGACCACCGTGCTGCGCAACCTGCGCGACACCGACATCGTGGCCAACCGGCCCCGGTTGCGGGACTATCAGGCGCGCTGCGAAGCGCGCCCGGCGTTCCGCAAGGCGCTGGCGGACCACATGCGGCCGTTTGAGGCCAGCGCCGCGTGACTTGCGATGGATCATCGATCGCCCTCGCCCGGCTTGTCCGGGCCAGGACGATGAGGTCAAACGGGGAAGACCATTAGTCGCCGTCCTAAGCGCTGAGCCTGAACGGCGCGCGGCGGGGGCTGCGGGCCAGGAGCTGGACGTAGAGCCGCGTCAGGCCCTCGAAGGTGTGATCCCAGCTGTGGCGGGTCTCGGCGCGGCGCCGGGCGGCGAGCTTGAGCGCGTCGACGTCGCGGGCGAAGAGGGCTTCCGCGGCCTCGGCCAGGCTGGCCGGATCGACGCCGCTGGCGAGTTGGCCCACGGCGTCGTCCAGCAATTCGCCGACCCCGCCCTTGTTGGGGCCGATCACCGGCAGGCCGGCGGCCATGGCCTCCAGCACCACCAGGCCGAAGATCTCGTTCTCGTTGGCGTGCAGGAACGCGTCGCAACTGGCGATGACGCCGGCCAATCTTTCCGGCTCGCGCTCGAAGTCGATGCAGGCCACCCGGGAAGGATATTTGGCGTCCTTGCCGGCGCCGATCAGCACCAGGCGATAGGGATCGCCGAGCTTCTCCACGGCGGCCACCATGGAATCGATGTTCTTCTCCCGCGCCGGCCGGCCGGCGAAGACCAGCAGGCGGGAGTCCGTGGGGAAGTCGAGGCGCTTGAGGAGCGCCTGGCGGTCGCCGCGGGCGGGGTGGAACAGCTCCAGGTCGACGCCCAGGGGATGCACGCTCACCCGCTCGACGCCGGCGTCGGCCAGGCGCGCGGCGGTATGTTTCGACGGCGCCACCACATGGTCGAAGCGCTGGTAGGCCTGCGCCCAGAAGTTGAAGGTCGGCTGCTCGGCCCAGTCGCCGAGATGCAGGGCCGCCAGCGTCGGCGCATCGGTGTGACAGACGCCGACCACCGGCACGCCCAGGGCCTGGCCGGCCACCTGGGCCGCATGGCCCGGCACGAAGACGTCGCCAGCCTCGATGATGTCGGGATCCAGCAGGTTGAGCACGGCGGCCCATTTGTTGGGGCTGGCCGGCATCCGGTAGCCGTCGCCGAACGGCAGCTTGGCGGCGGAGACCGTGTAGAGGCCCGGCTCCTCGGCGCGGGTCGCGGCCCCGGGCACCACCAGGGTATGGCGAATGTCCGGGCGGCGCTTTTCCAGCCAGGTGCGCTTGGCGCTCAGGTAGCGCTTCACGCCCCCCGAGCGGGGCGCGTACATCATGGTGGTGTCGATCAGGTGGAAGGCGGGCCCGGCGCCCGAGCGCGCGGGCGCCTCGTCGACCTTCGGGCGCACGGTTCCAAGCGTCGTCGGCGAGACCTCGAACACGGCGTTGGCCCTTCTTTCCTCGAACCCCATGGAAGAGGCCTCCGTGGATGAGGCAACGAACAGCGCGGCTGTTCGATCCCGCTGAAGCTTGGCCGATGCGCCGCGGTCCGCCGATTTTTTCCAGAGGCTGGCCAGGGGACCCGCGCCTTCTCTTCAATGCTGAAGCTTCTTGCCCAAATTGGGACGCGCCTTCGACTCGGCAAGACCCTTAACGCGGATCGTAGGCCCGCGCGAACTCCGGACGCAGGCCGATATTGGGCAGGAACGTCGGATTGGCCCGGGCGTGCGTCGCCTGCTCGAAGGCGTAGCCCAGCGCCAGCAGCCGCGCGTCCGACCAGGCGGGGCCCAGGAAGGAGATGTTCACCGGCAGCCCGGAGACATTGCCCATCGGCACGGTCAGGTGCGGATAGCCCGACACGGCCGGCAGCGTGGAATAGGAGCCGAGGCTGCGGCTGCCGTCCACCGGGTCGACGATGGTGGCGGGTCCGGTGGAGGGACCGACCAGGGCCTCGACCTTGTTGTCGGCAAGCATCCGGTCCAGCGCCTCGCGCGCCAGCCGCCGGGCGTCGGCGCGGCGCCGCAGATAGGCCGGATCGGTGATCGGCGGGGCCTTGGCGGCCTGCTCGAAGATCTCCTGGCCGAACAGCGGGGTTTCCCGCGGCTCATGAGCATCGAAGGCGATCAGCTCGTCCAGCGTGCGGGCTTTCACGGTCGACGGCAGGTCGGCGAGATAGGCGTTGAGCGCGGCCTTGAACTCGACGCGCAGGGCTTCGCCCTCGTCAGCGCCGATGGCGTTCATCGCCGCGCCGTCCGGGCCCTTGACCTCCACCAGCACGGCGCCGGCCCGACGCAGAGCCGTCAGAGCGTCCTCGAACACCGCGTCGGTCTGCAGCGAGCGGCCCGCGGTCATCCGCAGCACGCCGATCCGCACGCCGCGCAGGGCGTCGGGGCGAAGACCGGCCAGGTAGTCGGCCTTGTGGGCGTCGGCGTCCCGGGTCCACGGGTCGGCCGGGTCGGAGCCGGCCATGGCGCCCAGCAGGGCGGCGGCGTCGGCGACGCTGCGGGTCATGGGTCCGGGCGTGTCCTGTTCCGGCGAGATCGGCACGATGTCGGTGCGCGAGACCAGGCCCAGGGTCGGCTTCAGCCCCACCACGCCGTTGCTGGCCGCGGGGCAGGTGACCGAGCCGTCCGTCTCGGTGCCAACCGCCAGGGTGACCAGGCCCGCGGCCACCGCCGCGCCGGACCCGGCGCTGGAGCCGCAGGCGGTGCGGTCGAGGGAATAGGGATTGCGGACCAGGCCGCCGACCGGCGTCCAGCCGCTGATCGAGCGGGTTGAGCGGAAGTTGGCCCATTCCGACAGATTGGCCTTGCCGAGGATCACCGCGCCGGCGTCGGTCAGCCGCCGGACGATCGGCGCATCGCGGCCGGTGACGTTGCCCTTCAGCGCCAGCGAGCCCGCCGTGGTCGCCATGCCGTCGGACTCGATGTTGTCCTTCAGCAGCACCGGGATGCCGTGCAGCGGGCCGCGGACGTGGCCGGCCCGGCGCTCGGCGTCGAGCCTGCGGGCGTCGGCCAGGGCGTGGGGGTTGAGCGCGATGACGCTGTTGAGCCGGGGGCCTGCCTTATCCAGCGCCGCGATACGGGCGAGATAGTCGCGGACCAGCGCTTCGGACGTCAGGGTTCCGGCCTGCATGGCGGCCTGCTGCTCGGCGCCCGACGCGAAGGGGTTGAACGACGCCGCCCGGGCCTGGCCATGGGCCGCGCCGGCCAATACGGCGAGCGCCGCAGCGATGGTGATCGTCCTGAACATATGCATCCCCGACTCCACGTCGTCCATTGGAGCCGAGCCGTTCGCAAAACACCAGCCGGACCTCGGGCATTTCGCTGGTCGCTTTTGCTTGCGGCCTGACGTGATCCAAGCGAGGCGGCAAACGTTCTAGAACGCGACCTGGGCGCCCAGTTCCACCACTCGCGAGGGCGGGATCTGGAAGAAGTCGGCGGTGCGAACGGCGTTGCGGGTCAGGAAGACGAACAGCAGGTCGAGCAGGTGGCCCAGGCCTACGGACCGGCGGGGCAGCAGGGTCCGCCGGCTGAGGAAGAACGAGGTGCGCATGATGTCGAACTTCAGGCCCTTGGCGCGCGCCAGCGTCATGCCCTTGGCGACGTTGGGGGTCTCCATGAAGCCGAAGGCCAGCGTCATGGCCTTGAAGCCCGGCGCAAGGTCGCGGATGTCGACCCGCTCGGCGTCCGGGACCCGTGGCCGCGCCGCGACCTTCACGGTCAGGAGGATCACCTGCTCGTGCAGCACCTGGTTGTGCTTGAGGTTGTGCATCAGGGCGGCGGGGACCGCGTTCGGATCGGCGGTGAGGAACACCGCGGCGCCGCGGGCGCGCAGCGGCGGACGCTGCATCAGCATGGGCAGCACATCGGCCAGCGTCAGGTCGCTCTGCTCGGCGCGGGTCACACGGCGCACGCCCCGCATCCAGGTCCACATCAGCAGGATCATGGCCGAGGCGATCAGCAACGGGACGTAGCCGCCGTGCGCCACCTTGGCGAGGTTGGCCACCAGGAAGGCGCCTTCCACCACCAGGAAGGGCGAGAAGGCCAGAACCGCCTGCCAGACCGGGCGATGCTTCAGGCGATGGAACGCCACCACCGCCAGGACCGAAGAGGTGATCATCGCGCCGACCACCGAGACGCCATAGGCGTTGGCGAGCGCGTCGGACGAGCGGAAGCCGAGCACCAGGGCCGCCACACCCAGCATCAGGATCCAGTTGGTCTGCGGCGCATAGATCTGGCCGATATGGGCCTCGGACGTGACCTTCAGCGTCAACCTGGGCAGGAGGCCGAGCTGCACCGCCTGCTGGGTCATGGAAAAGGCGCCGGAGATGACCGCCTGGCTGGCGATCACCGTGGCGGCCGTGGCCAGCGCCACCAGCGGCAACTGGAACCAGCTCGGCGCCAGATGGAAGAACGGGTTGCCGGCGGCGCCGGGGTCGACCAGCACCAGCGCGCCCTGGCCCAGGTAGTTGAGGATCAGGCAGGGGAAGACCAGCGCAACCCAGGTCCATTGGATGGGCTTGCGGCCGAAGTGGCCCATGTCGGCGTAGAGCGCCTCGGCGCCGGTCACCGTCAGGAAGACTGAGCCCAGGACGGCCGGCGCGATCTTCGGATGCTGGCCGAGGAGGGCGAGGCCCGGCAGAGGATTGAGCGCCAGGAGCACCTGCGGCGCGCGCGCCAGCGCGACAAGGCCCAGCACCGCGATGGTCGCGAACCACACGACGCAGATCGGCCCGAACCAGCGGCCGACCCCGCCCGAGCCGCGCCGCTGCACCGCGAACAGGCCGGCCAGCAGGACGAGGGCGATGAGCGGCACGAAGCGGTCGATGCGGCCGCTGAGGCCCTGAACCACCTCCAACCCCTCGACGGCGGAGAGGACCGAGACCGCCGGGGTCAGGATGGCGTCCCCAAAGAACATGCCGGCGCCGACCATGCCGATCACCAGGATCAGGCCGGCCGCGCGTCCTCCAGCCTTCTGCACCAGGGCCATCAGCGACAGCGTCCCGCCTTCGCCGCGGTTATCGAAGCGCATAAGAATGGAGACGTACTTCAGGGTGACAATCACCATCAACGTCCAGAGCATCAGCGAGATGACCCCGATCACGTCGCCCTGGACCAGGCGGCCGGCGTGGCGCGACAGGTGGCTGATGGACTCCTTGAAGGCGTAGAGCGGGCTGGTGCCGATGTCGCCATAGACGACCCCCGCCGAGCCCAGGGCCAGCCCCATAAATCCTCGCAGGCTGGGCGGGGGGGCCACCGCGGCGGCCTCACTGGGCGCGATCGTCGTGGCGGACATGGAGGATGCGGGACCTGCGCTGTTGTCGGGCCGTGCTTGTCGCGCCGAGCGACATAAAAATCCCATGTGGTTGTAGGGGGTTGGGCGCGGGAAGGCCTTGCGCCGGCGGGCTCGAAGGGCCTTCTTTGCCCCGTTCGAGCTGTACTTGGAGGCGCGCCATGAGCCTGTCCGCCGACATTTCAGGGCCGCCGCTCGCGACGCGCCGCCCCGAGCGGATGCATCCCGCCGCGGCCTACGCCCTGTCGCTGCTGATGGTGGCGGCCGCGACCCTCGCCGCGGTGCTCGTCGACCAGGTGCAGCGGGTGCCGAACCTCTCGCTGATCTTCGTGCTGCCGGTGGTGATCGCCGCGGTGAGCTTTGGTTGGGGGCCGGCGCTGGCGGCGGCGGTGGCCGCGGTGCTGGCGTTCAACTTCTTCCTGATCGCCCCGCTCTACAGCCTGAACGTCGCCGATCCGGCGAACCTGTGGGCGTTGGTGCTGCTGTTGATCACCGCGGCCATCGTCAGCGCCGTCGCCGCCCAGTCGCGCCGGCGGGCCATGGAAGCCTGGACGGCGGCGGACCAGGCCACGGCCCTGCAGGCGCTGGCGCGAAGTCTGGTGGCCGCGACTGGCGGGACGGGCGCGGCCACCGTCAGCGCCGAGGCCCTGGCGCGGCTGTTCCAGGCGCCGGCGGTGGTGCTGCTGCACGGCGCAGCCGGGCTCGATGCGGTTTCGCAGGCGGGCGGCGGGACCCTGTCGGCCGCCGACCGTGAGGCCGCCGGCTGGGCGCTCGCCGCACGCATGCCGACCCGCGGCGGGGCCTATCCGGTGGAGGCCGCGGCCTATGATTTCTGGCCGGTGGTCACGCCGCAACGCCAGCAGGCGGTGATCGGCGTGGCGATCTCGCTGGGCGAGGCCGGCCGGCCGGAGAACCCCGAGCGGCTGGTGGAGATCGTCAGCGGCTACCTGGCGGTGGCGCTGGACCGCGAGGCCTATGCCGCGCAGGTGCTGGAAAGCCGCGTCGAGGTGGCGAGCGAACGCCTGAAGACCGACCTGCTGGCCGCGGTCAGCCACGACCTGAAGACCCCGCTCTCCACGGTGCTGTTCACGCTGCAGAGCCTGCAGAAGTTCGCCAGGACGCATGACGCCAAGACTCGCGCCGAACTCCTGGCGCTCGCCGAAAGGGAGACCGCGCGGCTGTCGGCCATGGTCGGCAAGCTGCTCGACATGAACCGCCTCGACGCCGGGGCCGTGGTGGTGAAGACCGCGGCCGTGGAGCCCGCCGAGCTGGTCGCCGAGGCCCTGCGCAGCGCCGCGCTCACCCTGGCCGGGCGCCAGGTGTTCAACGAGGTCAGCCTGGCCGCCGAACCCCTTATGGTCGACGCCTCGCTGTTCGAGACCGCGCTCGCCAACGTGCTGGAGAACGCCGGCAAGTATGCGCCGGCCGGCTCGCCGATCTGGATTCGCAGCGGCGCGGGCGCCGGCGCGGGCTGGATCGAGGTGCAGGACGAAGGACCGGGCTTCCCCGGCGCAGTCGAGCCGATGTTCGAGAAGTTCTCGCGCGGCGTGGCCGGCGACGGCCGGCCGCCGGGGACCGGCCTGGGCCTGTCCATCGCCCGCGGCTTCCTGGAGGCGCAGGGTGGCCGGGTGGAGGCGGAGAACCTGGCCGGCGGCCGGGGCGCGCGGGTAAGGCTGTCGGCCCCGCTCGCCACGCCGGTGGCCCAACCGGCATGAGCTCGGCTCCCGCCCACGATCCGGCGACGATCCTGGTGGTCGAGGACGACGCGAGCCTGAACGCCGCCCTGGCCGCGACGCTGAAGGCGGCGGGATTTCGCCCGGTGACGGCGCGGACGGCCGCGGAGGGTCTGCGCTGGTTCAACCACTACGCGCCCGACCTTGTCCTGCTCGACCTGGGCCTGCCGGACCGCGACGGCCTCGACGTCATCGGCGAGATCCGCAGCCGGGGCCAGACGCCGATCGTCGTGCTGTCAGCCCGCGAGGCCGAGGCCATGAAGGTCGAGGCGCTGGACCTGGGCGCCGACGACTATGTGCAAAAGCCGTTCGGCGTGGAGGAGCTGCTGGCGCGGCTGCGGGCGGGGTTGCGGCACGCCGTGCAGGTGCGCGGCTCCGCGCCGATCGTGCGCACCGGCGACCTGGAAATCGACCTCGGCCTGCGGCGGGTGTGCAAGGGTGCGGAGACCCTGAAGCTCTCGCCCAAGGCCTACGACCTGCTGGCGGAACTGGCGCTGAACCTTGGCCGCACGGTCAGCCACAAGGATTTGCTGCGCGAGGTCTGGGGAAGCGAAGGCGCCGACATCCAGTACCTGCGGGTCTATGTGGGCCAGCTGCGCCAGAAGCTGGGAGCCTTCGCAGGCGCGCCGCTGCTGGCGAGCGACCCGGGCGTCGGCTACCGCCTGGCCGACCTGTCCGCCGGATAGATGCCCCGCTGGAGACGCAACGAGGGCCGCGCTTCGCAGCGCGGCCCTCGGCCTCGAAGACGGCCCTCGTGAAGCGGCGGGAACAGCGAACCGTTGGGGACGCCTATCTTGCCGCTCGGGGAACGGGGGCGGGCCTGAGCTCTATTTCTTGAGGGCCTGGCGGGCGGCGTCCTTCAGGGAGCCGACGCCCTTCTGGACCTTGCCGGCGACGCGCTCGCCCGCGCCCTCGGCGGCCATCCGGTCGTTGCCGGTCGCCTTGCCGACGCCCTCCTTGATCGAGCCCTTGATGTCCTTGGCGGCGCCTTTGGCTTCATCCTTGTGCATGAGAGCACTCCTTCGCGTGTCTGGGGCCGAAACGGCCCGTTGCGGTGAGTACGCTCCGGCTGCGCTTGGGTTCCCCAATTCGGGTCAGAAGCGGACGGGTCGGGAGGGCGCGCCCGTTGCGCCGGGAGGCCGCCGCCGCTATCTGCGGGGCCTCAATCCCAATCCTTTTCATCGAGCGGTGCGGACGCCCCATGGCGCAGCAATATATTTTCCAGATGCAGGGCCTGACCAAGGCCTTCCCCGGCGCGCCGAAGAAGACTTTCTCGGACATCTGGCTGTCGTTCTATCCGGACGCCAAGATCGGCGTCGTCGGCGTCAATGGCTCCGGCAAATCGACGCTGCTGAAGATCATGGCCGGCCTCGACAAGGACTTCCAGGGCGAGGCCTTCGCGGCAGAGGGCGTCAAGCGTGGCTACCTGGAGCAGGAGCCGAAGCTGGACGACAAGCTCGACGTCTGGGGCAACGTCATCGCCTGGTGCGAGGAGAAGAAGCTCTTCGACGAATACAACGCCATCGCCGTGAAGCTGGGCGAGGACTACACCGACGCGCTGATGGAGGAGATGACCGCGCTGCAGGAGAAGCTGGACGCGGGCGACCTCTGGGACATCGACAGCCGCATCGAGATGGCGATGAACGCCCTGCGCTGCCCGCCCAACGACTGGCCGGTGGACAAGCTGTCCGGCGGCGAGCGGCGGCGCGTGGCGCTGGCCCGCCTGCTGCTCTCCAAGCCCGACATGATGCTGCTGGACGAGCCGACCAACCACCTGGACGCCGAGAGCGTGGCCTGGCTGCAGCACCACCTGGAGAGCTTCCCGGGCTGCATCATCCTGGTCACCCACGACCGCTATTTCCTGGATCAGGTGACCAAGTGGACGCTGGAGCTCGACCGCGGCAAGGGTCTGCCGCACGAGGGCAACTACTCCTCGTGGCTGGAGGCCAAGACCAAGCGGATCGCCCAGGAGGAGCGCGAGGAGGCTGGCAAGAAGCGGGCGATCGACCGCGAGCTCGCCTGGGTGCGCTCCTCGCCCAGCGCGCGGCGCACCAAGTCCAAGGCGCGCCTGTCGGCGTTCCACGACCTGCAGAACGAAGCCGAGAACGCCAAGCAGACCTTCGCCCAGATCCAGATCCCGCCCGGACCGCGCCTGGGCCAGCAGGTGATCGAGGTGGACAACCTGGAGAAGGAGTACGGCGACAAGCTGTTGTTCCGGAACCTGACGTTCAAGCTGCCGCCCGGCGGCATCGTCGGCGTGATCGGGCCGAACGGGGCCGGCAAGTCGACGCTGTTCAAGATCATCACCGGCCAGGAGACGCCGGACCAGGGCTCGGTGAAGCTCGGCGAGACGGTGAAACTCGCCTACGTCGACCAGAGCCGCGACAGCCTGGATCCGAAGAAGAACGTCTGGGAGGAGATCTCCGGCGGCCTCGACGTGATGAAGGTGGGCGGGCGCGAGATCCCCAGCCGCGCCTATGTGGGCTCGTTCAACTTCAAGGGCGCCGACCAGCAGAAGAAGGTGGGCCTGTTGTCGGGCGGCGAGCGCAACCGCGTGCACCTGGCCAAGACGCTGGCCGCCGGCGGCAACGTCCTGATGCTCGACGAGCCCACCAACGACCTCGACGTGGAAACCCTGGGCGCTCTGGAATCGGCGCTGGAGGATTTCCCGGGCTGCGCGGTGGTGATCAGCCACGACCGCTTTTTCCTGGACCGCCTGGCCACCCACATCCTGGCCTTCGAGGGCGACAGCCAGGTCGACTGGTTCGAGGGCAACTTCGAAGCCTACGAAGAGGACAAGAAGCGCCGCCTGGGCGCCGACAGCCTGATCCCCCACCGCATCAAGTTCCAGAAGTTCACGCGCTAGGGCGAGCCGCAATCGGCGGTTGACGCGACGCCGCTACATTCAAGCTTGACGATGTTGGCCGGCACGGCCTTCCAAGCGAGGCCTGCGGGTGATGCTGGAACCGCGCACGACCTGCACGCTGAGCCAGGTTGGCGCGGACACGGTCATCGACATGGGCGGCGGCAACCAGATGATCCTGGTGGGCGTGCAGATGTCGACCCTGACGCCGGGCTGGATTTTCGAGGGCTGAAGCCGGCGCCGGGAGCCTGCCGACCGGCCGCCGCTCGCCGCTCCGGGGAACGGCGTAGACGATCCTGGATTCCAGCTCTACCTTGGAAATGGGAGAACGGGCTTCACCGAACTATGTAAGCGCCGAGACCGCCGGGACTGGGGGCCGCAAACGTCATGGGTATCTTTTCCGGCACGCCCGGCAACGACATCTTCACGGGCGGTATCGATGGCGACACCGCCTCAGGCGCCGGTGGAAACGATAGCCTCAGCGGAGCAGATGGCGCCGACGTACTGGCCGGCGGCCCGGGAGCGGATCGGCTCGACGGCGGCCCGGGCGACGATGTCCTGTACAGCGGCGATCAGTCGTCGCCCTTCAACCTGCCCTATTACGGCAATACCTATGTTCTTCCGAACCTCGATACGGGAACCGAGGTCGACACCCTAATTGGCGGGGACGGCTCGGATCGCATCTTCGCGGGATATGGCGACAACGTCGACGGCGGCGCCGACGGCCCCTATGGCGATTACCTGTACATCAGCTTCCAGGGCGCCCCCGCGGGGGTGACAGCCGACTTCGGCCTTGCGACCCAGACGATCGGCGGCGGGGTCATCACCGGCATAGAGAACATCAGCTATGTCCAAGGCAGTCAGTTCGGCGACAACATCAATGTACGCGCGGTCGCCAACAACGGTTACTCCGACTTTACGTCCGTCTCCGGAATGGACGGGAACGACACCCTCGCGGCCGGCTACTATACCGGGACGATGTTTGGCGATGCCGGCGACGACGTCGTCGACGGGCGGCCCAGTCAGTATCTCGAACTGGTCGACGGCGGCC
Source organism: Caulobacterales bacterium (assembly GCA_044445675.1). GTDB lineage: Bacteria > Pseudomonadota > Alphaproteobacteria > Caulobacterales > Caulobacteraceae > Phenylobacterium. Next base: position 17,722 of record JBIOED010000066.1, read on the forward strand.
CGGGGAACGACACCCTCTACACGAACAGCAACACCTTCGCGCAGGCGAACGGCGGCCCGGGCGACGACACGATCTTCGCGCACGGCGTCACCCATGGGGGCACGGGCAACGACACCATAGTGATGCAGGCGACCTACTACGGCGGGTTGGTGTACGGCGACGAAGGCGACGACCAGATCACCGCCGCCGACAGCGGGAACACCATCGCCGGCGGGTCCGGCGGCGACACGCTTACCGGAGGCGGCGGCGCGGATTCCTTGATCTCGGCTGACTATGTCGCCAACGGGTCGGCGCCGGCGGACGATGTCGGCCTCGAACATGACCGGCTGCTGGGCGGCGGCGGCAACGACGCCTTGGCGATCGGCTACGGCGACGACGCCGACGGCGGGTCCGGAACCGACACGCTCCGCCTGTCCCTTGCGGGGGCCACTCACGGCGTCGATTTCGACACTTCCGGCATCGTGGCCGGGACGCCGGTCAATCTTGGCGGCGGCGTCATCCAGAACGTCGAGACCCTGCTCTCCCTTCGTGGCACCGAATTCGACGACACGCTCAGGCTTCAGACCCAGAACACCCAGCTCACGGTCAATGCGGGCGCGGGCAACGATGTCATCATCTCTCAGGCGAGCTCCGTCTCCGTTCAAGGCGGCGATGGCGACGACCGGTTCGTGAGCGGAATCGCCGCCGACACCTTCGACGGGGGCCTCGGGAACGACACGATCGACTACAGCGCCGCGACCTCCGGAGTGGTGGTCAATCTCCAGACCGGCTCGGGAGCGGGCGGCGACATCCTGATCCGAGTCGAGGCGGCTATCGGCTCGGCCTTCAACGACACGCTAACTGGAACTGCGAACGGCTCCATGCTCTCCGGCGGCGCCGGGGACGACAGACTCGAAGTCGGCTCCAAGGATGTGGCGTCGCTGGGGCCCGGCGCCGACCTCCTCTACGTGTCGCCCGGTTCGCACTCCGCCAGCGCGCAGGGCGCAGTCGCTACAGTGACCGACTGGAGCGCCGAGGACAGGCTCCAGTTCGGCTCCGCAGCTGGCGCCTATTCCGAGACGACCGCCAACAGCTTTGCGGGGGCCGTGCAGGCCGCCGAACACCAGGAGGCGGCCGGCTACGATTTCGTCGCCGTCCAGGTTGGCGCCGAC
>JBIOED010000067.1:0-18713 GCA_044445675.1 Caulobacterales bacterium
CACCGTGGACGTGAAGGGCGAGATCCTGGAGCTGAAGAACACCATCAACACCATGGTGGACCAGCTGAACGCCTTCGCTTCGGAAGTGACCCGGGTGGCGCGCGAAGTCGGCACCGAGGGCAAGCTCGGCGGGCAAGCCCAGGTGAAGGGTGTCGCCGGCACCTGGAAGGACCTGACGGACAACGTGAACTTCATGGCCGCTAACCTGACGGGTCAGGTGCGGAACATCGCCGAGGTGACCACCGCCGTGGCCAACGGCGACCTCTCCAAGAAGATCACCGTGGACGTGCGCGGCGAGATCCTGGAGCTGAAGAACACCATCAACACCATGGTGGACCAGCTGAACTCCTTCGCCTCCGAAGTGACCCGGGTGGCGAGGGAAGTGGGTACGGAAGGCAAGCTCGGCGGCCAGGCCCAGGTGAAGGGCGTCGCCGGCACCTGGAAAGACCTCACCGACAACGTCAACCTGATGGCGGCCAACCTGACGGGTCAGGTGCGGAACATCGCCGATGTGACCACGGCCGTGGCGCGCGGCGACCTGTCCAAGAAGATCACCGTGGAGGTGCGCGGCGAGATTCTGGAGCTGAAGAACACCATCAACATCATGGTGGACCAGCTGAACGCCTTCGCCTCGGAAGTCACCCGCGTGGCCCGCGAAGTGGGCACCGAAGGCAAGCTCGGCGGCCAGGCGCAGGTGCCCGGCGTCGCCGGCACCTGGAAGGACCTCACCGACAACGTGAACATGATGGCCGCCAACCTGACCGGCCAGGTGCGGAACATCGCCGACGTGGTGACCGCCGTCGCCATGGGGGACCTGAAGCGCAAGCTGACCCTGGACGCCAAGGGCGAGATCGCGGCGCTGGCCGACACCATCAACGGCATGATCGAGACGCTGGCGACCTTCGCAGACCAGGTGACCAACGTGGCCCGCGAAGTGGGCTCCGAAGGCAAGCTGGGCGGCCAGGCGCGGGTGCCTGGCGCCGCCGGCCTGTGGCGTGACCTGACCGACAACGTGAACGAACTGGCCGCCAACCTGACCACCCAGGTCCGCGCCATCGCCGAGGTGTCCACCGCCGTGACCAAGGGCGACCTGACGCGGTCGATCACGGTCGAGGCTTCCGGCGAGGTGGAGGAGCTGAAGAACAACATCAACGAGATGATCCGCAACCTGCGCGATCAGACGCTGAAGAACACCGAGCAGGACTGGCTGAAGACCAACCTCGCCCGGTTCACCCGGATGCTGCAAGGCGAGCGTGACCTGTCGACGGTGTCGAACCTGGTGCTTTCGGAACTGGCCCCGCTGATCAACGCGCAGCACGCGGTCTTCTACGTCTCCGACAGGGACGACGAGGGCCAGATGGTGCTGAACCTGGCGGCTTCCTACGCCTTCAACAACCGCAAGCACCTGGCCAACCAGTTCCAGCTGCGCGAAGGCCTGATCGGCCAGTGCGCCTACGAAAAGTCGCGCATCCTGCTCACCAACGTGCCGAAGGACTACGTCCAGGTGTCGTCGGGCCTGGGCGAGGCGTCGCCGGCCAACATCATCGTGCTGCCCGCCCTGTTCGAAGGCGAGGTGAAGGCGGTAATCGAGCTCGCGACCTTTGGGGAGTTCAACGAGACCCAGCAGCAGTTCCTCGACCAGCTGATGGAATCCATCGGCATCGTGCTTTCGACCATCGCCGCCAACATGCGCACTGAGGGGCTGCTGAAGCAGTCTCAGCTGCTGACCTCCGAATTGCAGGCCCAGCAGGAGGAGCTGAAAAAGACCAACGACCGCCTGGAACAGCAGGCAGCGTCGCTGCGCCAATCGGAGGAGCTGCTGCGCACCAAGCAGGAGGAGCTGCAGCAAACCAACGCCGAGCTGCAGGAAAAAGCCCACCTGCTGTCGGTCCAGAACCAGCAGGTGGAGGCCAAGAACCGCGAGGTGGAGCAGGCCAAGATCGCGCTGGAGGACAAGGCCGAGCAACTGGCTCTGACTTCGAAATTCAAGTCCGAGTTCCTGGCCAACATGAGCCACGAACTCAGGACCCCGCTGAACAGCCTGCTGATCCTGTCGAAGCTGCTGGCCGACAACACCCAGGGCAACCTTTCCGACAAGCAGGTGGAGTTCGCGTCCAACATCCACGCCGCCGGCGCCGACCTGCTGGGGCTGATCAACGACGTTCTCGACCTGGCGAAGATCGAGTCAGGGACGGTCACGCTGGACATCAGCGAAATGTCCTTCGCCAGCCTGCGCGACCAGGTCGACCGGACGTTCGCCCAGGTCGCGGCGGACAAGAAGCTGGACTTCCAGGTCGAGCTCGACCCGACCTTGTCGCGCTCGATGTACACCGACGACAAGCGTCTGCAGCAGATCATCAAGAACCTGCTCTCCAACGCCTTCAAGTTCACGGAAGCCGGCCATGTGAAGCTCAAGGTCGGCCGCGCCCATGGCGGCTGGAACACCAGCAACGACCACCTCAACACCGCGGGCCAAGTGCTGGCCTTCGAGGTCGAGGACAGCGGCATCGGAATCCCCGAAGAGAAGCAGCGGATCATCTTCGAGTCCTTCCAGCAGGCCGACGGCACCACCAGCCGCAAGTACGGCGGAACTGGGCTGGGCCTGTCGATCAGCCGGGAGATCACCCGCCTGCTGGGCGGCGAGCTGCGGGTCAGCTCGGTTCCGGGCAAGGGCTCGACCTTCACCCTCTACCTGCCGCTCAACTTCAGCCCGGCCCAGGCGCCGGCCTCCGGGCGCTCGCCGTCCATGTTGATGCCGCGTCCCATGCTGATGCCCCAGGCGTTCTCCGACGAGCCGGCGGAGGCCGTCGCCGACGATCGCGACGTGATCGGCTCGGAGGATTCCGTGGTGCTGATCGTCGAGGACGACCCGCGCTTCGCCTCGATCCTGCTCAGCCTCGTGCACGACAGCGGCTTCAAGGGCGTGGTGACCGGCGAGGGCGTCGCCGCGCCGTCGCTGGCGCGCCGCTTCGGTCCCGACGCCATCATGCTCGACATCGGCCTGCCGGACATGGACGGGCTGGCGCTGCTCGATCTCCTGAAGCGCACGCCGGAGACGCGGCACATTCCCGTGCACGTGATTTCCGCTGACGACCAGAAGGGTCTCGGCCTGGCGATGGGCGCCTTCGGGTTCACCCACAAGCCCGTCGAACGCGAGGTGGTGGTCTCCACCCTGCAGGGGGTGAAAAGCTTCGTCGACAAGGCCGACCGCCGCATCGTGCTGGTGGGGTCGGAGGGGACCGCCGCCGAGACGCTTCGCCAGGCCTTCAGCGCCGTCGAGGTCGCCGAGCGCCTGGAGGAGGTCCTCGCGCGCCCGGTCGCCGAGCGCCCCGAGGGCCTGATGATCGAGGCCTCGGCCCTGCCGGTGCCGCAGCTGGTCGACCAACTGAAGCAGGCCGAGGGCCGCTCCATTCCGGCGGTGGTCTACGCACCCGACGATCTCGAACCCGACGACGACCGCCGGCTGCGGCTGGCGGTCTTCGGTGGCCTCGTCCGCGTCGCGCGCACACCCGACCAGTTGGTCGAGCAGGCGAGCCTGATGCTGCACGAGCCAGTCGAGAGGATGTCGGACGGCGCCAAGGCCAAGCTCAACCAGAACAGGCACGAAGACGCCGCCCTGACCGGCCGCAAGATCGTCGTCATCGACGACGATATCCGCAATATCTTCTCGCTGGCCTCGGCGCTTGAGGAATACGGCATCGAGCTCAGCTACGCCGAAAGCGGCCGCGCGGGCCTCGAGGTGCTCGACGCGCAAGCGGACGTTGACGTGGTGCTGGTTGACATCATGATGCCGGATATGGACGGCTACGAGACCATCCGCGAGATCCGCTCCCGCCCGGGTCTGGCCGACCTGCCCATCATCGCCGTCACCGCCAAGGCGATGAAAGGCGATCGGCAGAAGTGTATCCAGGCCGGCGCCTCGGACTATGTGTCGAAGCCGGTGGACGTCGACCACCTGGTCTCGGTGCTGCGGGTCTCGATCCAGCGGGCCGACGCCATGCGGATGGCGTCCGACGCCGCCGTCCTGATGCCGCAAGCGAGTTGACGTGACGCGCGCCTCGCAGGGGGCCGGTGAGCGACGATCCGCGCGGGCCGAGGCGCCCGACCTGGAGACGCCGCTCAGGGCCCGGATCCTGATCGTCGACGACGACGAACGCAACGCCTTCGCCGCGGTCCAGGCCCTGGAGGAGCTCGGGCACGACCTGGTGGTCGCCCGTTCGGGCGAGGAGGCGCTGCGGCGGCTGCTGACCGAGCAGTTCGCGCTGATCCTGCTCGACCTGCACATGCCGGGCATGGACGGCTACGAGACTGCGGAGCTGATCCGGTCGCGGAAACGCACGGCGTCGACGCCGATCGTCTTCCTCACCGCGATCTTCCGCGACGAGGCCCATGTCTTCCAGGCCTATTCGGCGGGCGCGGTGGACGTGGTCTTCAAGCCGGTCGATCCCTTCATCCTGAAGTCCAAGGTGACGGTCCTCGTCGATCTCTACCTGAAGACCGAAGAGGTGAAGCGCCAGTCGGCCTACCAGCAATGGCTGCTGGACGAGCACGCGCAGGTGAAGGCGGAAGCGGCCCTGACCGAGAAGGCCCTGCGGCGCACGGAGGCGCGGCAGGAGGCGATCCTGAAGTCGCTGCCGATCGTCGTGCATTCGCGCAGCATCGAGCCGCCCTTCGCGCCGCAGTTCGTCTCAGAAGCTGTGAAGGCCATCACCGGATTCGCGGCCAGCCGCTTCGTGGACGAGGCCGGGTTCGGCCAAGGCCGCATCCACCCCGACGACCTCGACCGGGTGGTTCAAAGCTATGCCGGCGCGGCGCGGACGGGACACTATTCGGTGGAGTTCCGCTGGCTCTGCGCCGATGGCGAATACAAGGTGCTGCAGGATCAGGGCGTGGTGGCGCCCAGCGACGACGGCGAGGCGCGCGAAATCTTCGGCGTCATTCTCGACGCCACCGACCGCCGCAGCCTGGAGGAACAGCTCGCCCAGGCGCGCAAGATGGAGGCGGTGGGCCAGCTCACGGGCGGCGTCGCCCACGATTTCAACAACCTGCTCACCGTCGTGCTCGGCAATGTCGATATAATGGCCCGCAAGCCGGAGGACGACGACCGGCGGGCGCGCCGGCTCGACGCCGTGCGCCAGGCCGCCGAGCGCGGCCGCGATTTGACCAAACAGCTCCTCGCCTTCTCGCGCCGCCAGCACCTCAGCCCGGTCAGCCTCAACGTTAATGTGCTGATCTCGGAGTTTTCGCCGCTGATGCGCCAGGCGGTGGGCGAGGCCGTGACGCTCGAGCTGCTGCTGGCCGAGGAGGCGCTATGCGCCCATGTCGACCCCACCCAGCTGGAGACAGCGCTTCTCAACCTCGCCGTCAACGCCCGCGACGCCATGCCTGAGGGCGGCCAGCTCTCCATCGCCACCCGCGGGGACCGGGACCACGTGGTCGTCGAGGTCCGCGACACCGGCGTCGGCATGCGGCCCGAGGTGCGCGAGCGGGTCTTCGAGCCGTTCTTCACCACGAAGGAGGTCGGCAAAGGATCCGGCCTCGGGCTTTCCCAGGTCTATGGCTTCGTTCGCCAGTCGGACGGGGAGGTGAAGCTGCACTCGACCCTGGGGCAGGGGACGACCTTTACCCTTCGCCTGCCGGCCACCGCGGAACCCGCGGAGCGCGCCGAGCCCGAGCCGCCGGCCGCGGCGGTGGTGGGTGGCCACGAGCGGATCCTACTGGTCGAGGACGACGCCACCGTGCTGACCCTCACCCTCGATATGCTGACCGGCCTAGGCTACCAGGTCGTCACCGCGACCAACGCCAACGAGGCGCTGGAGGTCCTCCAGTCCGGCGCCGAGATCGATGTCCTGTTCAGCGACGTGGTGATGCCGGGCGGGGTCAGCGGGGTCAGCCTGGCGCGCACGGCGCGCGACCTCCGGCCCGGGCTGCGGGTGCTGCTGACCTCGGGGTTCGTGGGCGAGGGCGCGGTGCTGGAAACGGCCGAGTTCCCGCTGCTCGACAAGCCCTACGAGACCCGTTTGCTGGCCGCCAAGCTGCGCAAACTTCTGGACCGCCCGGTGACGCGAAGGCGCCGCTCGCGCCCTCGCGGGGAAGGCCCCGCCGCGGCGGCGGCCGAGTAGGATTTAGATCTCGACCCCGCGCGCCAGGCAGCGGAGCGCGCACGCCAGTTGGCGCGCCCGCGTGCGGTCCCTCTCCTCGTCGCGCGGGACGGACGCCAGCGTCGCGGCCATGGCCTCCAGCTGTGCGGCGCGGCCTTCCGGCGCAAAGGCCCGGGCGAGCATGGCGGCTTCCGTCAGCAGGGCCGTGCGCAACTCCGGGCCACAGGCCTCCAGGACGGCCTCATCGAACTGCAGGATTTCCGCCTGGGCCGGCGGATCGGTCACTTGAGGGTTCTGCATGACCAGCGAACGGATCGCAGAGTCAGCGGTTCCCCAAGGCGAAGGCCGTTACCCGCGCCTCATAGGTCACCGCCTCGCCCGGTGAGACCGACGCCATGCCGGTGTCCCGTCCGGTCCATTCCGCCCCGTATGGATCGGCGAGGTTGAATTGCGGCTCGATGACCACGAAGCTCTTGTCGGGCGGTGCGTAGACCTGCATGGCGCTGACCTGCGGCGAGCGCGAAGCAATGCGCAGGCCGAGGCTGGACGCGGGATCCCGGATTTCGGCCACCGCCTCGCCGTCCCGACGCTGCAGGTCCGTGAAACAGTCGTCGAGATAGAGATCGCCCAGGGGCTGGCCACCGGGCGCGGTGAAGTCGTAGGGGCTGTTCGCCACCGGCTGGATCGCGCCGGTCGGCAGCGCCTCGTCATAGTTGTTCACCAGCGCGCGGGACGCCGCGGGCATCCACAGCCGCGCCTGGCGCCGGTCTTTGCTGGGCAGGGCGAAGTAGGGATGCCAGCCGAAGCCGATGGGCAAGGGAGTCTGGCCGACGCTCTCCGCCGTCACCCGCAGGGCGAGCGCGCCGGAGTCCAGCCGCCATTCGAAGGTCAGCACTGCCCGGCCGGGCCAGCGCCCCGCGAAGTCCCCCGCGTCGAGCCGGCCACGGACCCGATCCGGCGCCTCCTGCCGCCAGGGGATGGCGGCGTCGAGGATCAGGCCGTGCATGGCGTACTGCTCGGCGCCCTTCGCCTTGCCGCCCCAGTTGCGGGGCAACCGCACGGTGCGGCCCGCGATTCGGGTCTCGATTTCGCGCGCGCCGTCCAGGGCGCGACCGCGGATGCGGTTGGCGTAGGGCGTCAGGATCGCGCCGCCGAAGCTGAAGGAGGCGTCGCCCGCGAAGTCGTCGGGACCGCCGTCGAGGGCGCGGGCCGCCACGTGCGGCTCCGGCGCGGCGAGGGCGTCCACCACCTCGCCGGACGCCAGTCGCAGCCGGGCCTGCAGCAGCATCATGCCGCGGCCCGGCAGGACGGTCGCTTCCACAAAGGCGGGACCGGTCGCCGGGACATCCCCGGCGGTCAGCCGGACCAGGGGCTCGCCGCCGATCCTGAGGGCGCCGCCCATGGCGGGCCTAGCCTTGCGTGCCGGTGGCCTTGGCGGCCAGCTCGACGCTGCGCAACGCCTGCGCGTCGATTCGCTGGCGCTCGGAGACCCGTTCGTCGTGCTCGGACGGCGGCACGATCGGCACGCTCAGGCAGACGCTCTGGGTCGGCAGCACCTCGCCCCAATCCTTGATCAGCTGCTTGTAGGACCTGCCTACCGGCCGGATCTCGCGGTTGAGGTCGTAGAGACCGACGGGGTGCACCCGCATGTTGTGCTCACGAAGGGCGGTGTCCCAGTCCATCTGGTCGGTCAGCGAATACCAGGTGAAGCCCACGGTCGGCACGCCGTCGTTACGGATGCGCAGCACGTTGGCCCATTCCTTCCAGAGCCAGTTCACCGCCTCGTCGCCGTTCGGACCCTCGGCGATGTTGGTCTCGGTGTGCATCACCGGCAGCCGGTAGCGGCTGTAGTATTGCCGGGTGATCTCGCAGTAGCCGAAGATTTCGCCCGACGCCCGGCTGACCCCGTCCGACGACACCCGGTGCTCGTTGGTCCAGTAATAGTCGTTGCCCAGGATACAGTGGTGGGCGAGCGAGTTGCCGAGGAAGAAGTGGTACTCGTCCTTGGTCATGCCGTTGCCGAGCAGGTACTCGTACATCGAGGAATCGACCCGGTGGCCGTAGTTCAGGTCCAGCGACAGGAACCGCCGGGAGTTTTCGATTTCCGCCGGGCCGATCGCGGCCGGGTTCTCGGCATGGAAATATTCCGAGGACTCGCTCTGGATGAAGATCGCGTCGGGGCGGACTTTCAGGATCTCCTGCATCGCCCGCACATTGGCCTTCACGATGTGCTTCAGCGCGGTGACGAAGGTCAGGTCCGTGGTGCCTTCCTCGTTCCACCAGCCGAACTTGGCGGAGAACTGGGCGCAGATGAACATCTCGTTGACCGGGGTGTAGACCTGGACCCACGGGAACCGCTTGGCGAAGGCGCTGGCGTAGCGGGCGAAAATCTCCGGAAAATCCGGATTCTGGAAATTGCCGATGAAGTCCGGCACCCCGAAGTGGCAGAGGTCGACGATCGGCACGATGTCGCGCCGGCGCAGGTCGGCGAACACAACGTCGGAGAACTCCCAGTCGTACCGGTCTGCGCCGACCAGGGCGGTGTGCAGCGGCGGCCCGTAGCGCAGGAAGCGGATGCCCATCTCCTCGACCAGGTCGAAGTCCTTGCGCCAATGACGGTAGTGGCCGCACGACTCCATCTGGTCGACGCGTAGCGCGCCGCCCTTGATGGTCGGGATCGAGTTCTCGATTCCCGTGGCGAACATGAATGCGGAGATGTGCGGTCCTCCAGAACTGCGCGCGAACCGTCGGGGCCCCGAACCTAGTAGAACACCGGCCCGGAGCCCAGGTTCACCGGCCTGCGGTCATTCTGGAATGTGCGCCGAGTCTGGCTGGAAGATGGCCTATTCGGCCGCCAGGGCGAATGGCGGCCCGTTGATCTTGCGACAGCGCGACAGGATGGCGAGGTGGTCGACGCCATTGGCGGTGTTGCGCACCCAGGCCTTGTCGCCATGGACGGCCAGGACCTCGAAATGGGGGAACAGGTTCGCCCCCGTCCGGACAAGGTCGCCCGCGGTGATTTCCTCGTCGTAGCCGCGTTCATGGTCGATCGCGAACACATCTGAGTAACTGGACAACGACATCTCCTGGGACCCCTCCCGATTTGTGTCGAATAGGATAGTAGACCTGGGACTCTGAACGGAACCGAAACGCCGAGGTCAGGTTGTCGCATCCTCGACACAGCGACCGGGTGGGACCTTTCCACGATTCGGAAAAGCCTTGAGGGGGCGTCGATGGACGTGCGTTGCGTGGTGAATTCCCAGGACCGTCTCGGGGAAGGGCCCTGCTGGTCGCCCCTGGAAGCCCGGCTCTACTGGTTCGACATCAAGGGCAAGCGGCTGGCCTGGTACGACCCCAAGGCCGACATCAGCGGCGCCTTCGACCTGCCCATGCGCGCAAGCGCCGCAGCGCCCCGCGCCCAGGGCGGCCTGGTCATGGCCACGGAAAAGGGTCTCGCGGTCTGCGACCCGGACGCCGGCACGATCGAGATCGTACGACCCTACGAGCTGGGGCCGGGCTTTCGGACCAACGACGGCAAGATCGATCTCGATGGGAATTTCTGGTGGTCGACCATGGACGACGATGGCGGCCGGCAGCCGGGCGCGCTGTTCCGCACCACACCCAAGTTCGAGACCGAACGGATGCTCACCGGCATCCACATCCCCAATACCGTCTCGGTCAGCCCGGACGGCCAGATTCTCTACCTGGCCGATTCGAAATTGCAGACGATCTTCGCCCATGACATGGCCGACCTGACGAAGATCAGGATGTTCGCTCACACCGCCGGCGAACCTGGCAGCCCCGACGGCTCGGCGGTGGATGCGCTAGGCTATCTCTGGAACGCCCAGTGGGGCGCCTGGCGGCTGGTGCGCTACGCGCCGGACGGCCGGATCGACATGACCGTTCCGATGCCCGTGCAACAGCCCTCCAGCTGCGCCTTCGGCGGCGAGGACATGACCACGCTGTTCGTGACCAGCGCCTGGGAGGACCTGACGCCGCAGGCGCGGGCCAGCCAGCCGGTGGCCGGCGGCCTGTTCGCCATCGAAACCGGCGTGAAAGGGCTGGCGCTGCCGCTCTTTGAAGGATGAGGTGGTCCCGCCCTGAACCCCGGCCGCGCTGGCGGGTTCTATAAAGGCATCACTCGAGACCCGGAAAAGGGCGTCGCCGCATGGCCAACAAACCGCTGCGCAGCACCAGGAGCTTCGGCAAGCACGACAAGGACGGCTTCATCCATCGCAGCTGGATCAAGGCGACCGGCCTGCCGGAGCACGTCTTCGACGGCCGCCCGATCATCGGCATCGCCAACACCTGGTCGGAACTGGTCACCTGCCAGGTCGGCCTGCGCGAACTCGCGGACTTCGTAAAGCGCGGGGTCTGGGAGGCCGGCGGCGTGCCCATCGAATTCCCGGCCATGTCGCTGCCCGAAACCCAGATGCGGCCCACCGCCATGCTCTTCCGGAACTTGCTGGCCATGGAGGTGGAGGAGTCGATTCGCGCCAACCCCATCGATGGGGTGGTTCTGATGGGCGGCTGCGACAAGACCTCCCCAGGCCTCTTGATGGGGGCGGCCAGCGTCGACCTGCCGGCGATCTTCGTCTCCTCCGGCGCCATGCTGAACGGCAAGTTCGAGGGCCGCGACATCGGCTCCGGCACCGACGTCTGGCGCTTCTCCGAGGCCGTCCGCGCCGGCGAGATGAGCCTGGAGGCGTTCATGAGCGCCGAGTCGGGCATGAGCCGTTCGGCCGGCGTCTGCAACACCATGGGCACCGCCTCGACCATGGCCAACCTGACCGAGGCCCTGGGGATTTCGCTGCCCAACAACGGCGCCCTGCCGGCGGTCGATTCGCGCCGCAAGGTGCTGGCTCACCTCAGCGGCAACCGCATCGTCCAGCTCGTGAAGGACGACGTGAAGCCGTCAGACATCATGACCCGGGCGGCGTTCGAGAACGCCATCCTGATGCACGCGGCCATCGGCGGCTCGACCAATGCGGTGGTGCACCTGCTGGCGCTGGCGGGCCGGCTGGGCGTGCCCCTGACGCTGCAGGATTTCGACGAGATCGCCCGCGAGGCGCCGCTGCTGGTCAACCTGATGCCGTCGGGCAAGTACCTGATGGAGGACTTCTGCTACGCGGGCGGCGGCCCCGCCGTGGCCAAGGAGCTGGGCCCGCTCTACCGCCGCGATGCGATGACCGTCTCCGGGAAGACACAAGGGCAGATCGCGGACGCCGCCAAGGTCTGGAACCGCGAGGTGATCGGCTCGCTGGAGGCGCCGATAGGCCCTTCGTCGGGCGTCTGGGTGCTGAAAGGCAACCTTTGCCCGCAGGGCGCGATCCTGAAGCCCAGCGCCGCCACGCCGGCGCTCCTGACCCATCGTGGCCGGGCCGTGGTGTTCGAGGACATCGAGGACTACCACGCCCGCATCGATGACCCCGAGCTGGATGTCGACGAAACCTCGATCCTGGTGCTGAAGGGCTGCGGCCCCAAGGGTTACCCGGGCATGCCGGAGGTCGGCAACATGGGCCTGCCGCGCAAGGTGCTGGAAACCGGCGTGACCGACATGGTCCGCATCTCCGACGCGCGAATGAGCGGCACGGCGTACGGCACGGTCATCCTGCACGTTGCGCCGGAGTCGGAAGCCGGCGGGCCGCTGGCGCTGGTGCGGAACGGCGACGAGATCGCCTTCGACGGTCCCAATCGCTCGCTGGAGCTGCTGGTCGACGACGCCGAACTGGCGAGGCGCCGAACCGCCTGGGAAGCCGCCCGCCAGCCCTCGAAGTACACGCGCGGCTGGTACCGCCTCTACATCGACACCGTGCTACAGGCCGACACCGGCGTCGACCTCGACTTCCTGGTGGGCAAATCCTCTGCCGACGTGACCCGCGAGTCCCATTGATGGGAGCGGCCGCGCTTCTCGCCTGCGACTGGGGCACTACGAACTTGCGCGCCTGGACGCTGGATGTGGACGGCGCGGTAGTCGCCCAGAAGGACTTCCCGCTGGGCGTCTCCAGGCTCGCGCCCGGCGAGGCGGCCCGGCGTTTCGAGGCCGAGGTGCGGCCGGCCCTCCAGGCCCAGGGCCTGCCGGCCATCCTGTGCGGCATGGTCGGCTCAAACCTCGGCTGGGCGGCGGTTCCCTATGTCGATTGCCCGGCGGGGCTCGGCGATCTCGCCGCGCGCCTGACCGAGGTCGCTGCGAGCGTCCGGATCGCACCAGGCCTGCGCTGCGCCGGGATCTCCGGCTCGCCCGACGTCATGCGGGGCGAGGAAACCCAGATCCTGGGCTGGCTGGCCCAGCGCCCCGATCGTCAAACCGGCCGCCACCTGCTCTGCCACCCCGGCACTCACACCAAGTGGGTGCTGATCGAGGACGGGCGCGTCGTGCGCTTCGTCACCGCCATGACCGGCGAGCTGTTCGCGGTGCTGGGCCAGCACAGCGTCCTGAAGACCGACGCGCCGGCGACCGATGACGCCGCCTTCGATCAGGGCCTGGTCGCGGCCGGGCCGGGCGACGCGCTCGCCGCGCGCCTGTTCACCGCCCGGGCCCGGGTGGTGGGCGGCCTGGCGCAGGCGGACAGCACGCCGAGCTATCTCTCGGGCCTGTTGATCGGCGCGGAGGTCGCAAGCGTCCCCCGCCTGCTGGGCGAATCGCCGGCGCACGTCGCCCTGCTGGGCGACGCCGCGCTTTGCGACCGCTACCGCCGCGCCCTGATGGCCGCCGGCGCCGAGGTCGAGGTGTTCGACGGCGAAGCCGCGGCCATCGCCGGACTGTCCGCGCTGGGAGCCCTGCCATGACCCTCGACGACGCCCTCGCCGAATGCCCCGTGGTGGCCATCGTCCGCGGAGTGCGGCCCGACGAGGTGTTGGATCACGCCAAGGTGCTTTACGTGGCCGGTGTCCGAGGCGTCGAAGTCCCGCTGAACTCGCCCGACCCGCTCGACAGCATCCGCAAGCTCGCAGACGCCTTTGGCGACCGCATGGTGGTGGGCGCGGGAACCGTGCTCAGGGCCGAGCTGGTGGAGGCCGTGGCGCAGGCCGGCGGCCGGCTCATCGTCGCGCCCAACACCTCGACCGAGGTGATCCGCAGGGCGGTCGCGCTGGGCCTGGATCCGGCGCCCGGCTTCGCTACGGCCACCGAGGCCTTCGCCGCCCTCGACGCCGGCGCGCGGCACCTGAAGCTGTTCCCGGCGGTGACCTATGGGCCAGGTCACCTGAAGCAGCTCAAGGCCGTGCTGCCGCCCACCGCCGTCATCTGGGGCGTTGGCGGGGTGGGACCCGACTCCATGCAGGCCTGGTGGACGGCCGGAGCCCGCGCCTTCGGGCTCGGCGGCGAGATCTACCGGGCCGGCCAGTCGGTCGCCGAGACCGCCGAGAAGGCCGCCAGGGTCGTGGCGGCGGCCCGGGCGCTCAGGTGACCCGCGCGGCCGGCCGCACCAGCAGGTCCGGCGCGCCGCCGTCGATCAACGCCTGCGCCTCCGCCGCGAACTCGGCCTCGCGCATCACCGCCGCATAGCGGGCGATGGCGTTTTCCAGCGACGGCATGAGTTGCCCGCGCTCAGTCGAAAGCGCCGCGTGCGCCGGCCGCGCCGCCGGCCAACCGAAGCTTGCCGCGGGCGCGCCCCGCACCAGTCGCGGATCGAGGTCGAGGGCGGCGGCCACCTGGCGGGCGAACCCGGCCCAGGAGACCTCCGCCGCGTTGGCCAGGTGCCGCAGGCCGGTCTCGCCGTCGAGCAACAGGTCGAGCACCGCATCCACCAAGTCCGGCACATAGGTCGGCGAAATCACCAGGTCTTCGGCCGCCCTGAACGGCTGGCCCGCCGCCAGCGTCCGCGCCACGTGGGAGGCGAAGTTGTAGGGGTCGTAGGGGGAGAAGAAGGCGGCCGTCCGCACCATCAGGGGGCGCCCGCCAAGCGCCAGGATCTCCTGCTCGGCGTGGGCCTTGCTGGCGCCATAGACGTTGAGCGGCGAGGGGGTGTCGCTCTCCAGATAGGCGCGGCCCAATCGGCCGTCGAACACCAGGTCGCTGGAAAAGCCGACGCTGGGCGTGTCCTGCTCGGCGCAGGCCCGCGCGAGCCGCACGGCGCCCTCGGCGTTCGCCGCCAGGCAGCCGGCCGCGTCGGCCTCCGCGTCATCCACCCGCACCCAGCCGGCCGCGTTGATCACCGCCCACGGCTGCACCTCGGCCAGGATGCGGTCGATGGACGCCGCGTCGGCAAGATCGAGTTCGCCACGGCCGGTCAGGCGATAGTCGATGCCGCGCCACTCGCAGGCCCGCGCCAGGGCCTTGCCGAGCGTACCCGTCGCCCCGGCGATCAGCAGGGGCCGGCCCGGCGCCGGCGCCCCACGCCATTCCGGCCGCGGAGACGGACTCTCAACTGTCCGGAATACCGGCTTGAATTGTAATCGGATATCTCGGCGCCACCAACCGGCGCCCAGGGTCCCCGGATGGGCCTCCCCGCCGGTGGCGAGCCGCTTCAGCTCCGCCGCCAGCGCCGTCGGCCGCGGGGGATCGCAGCGCACGTCGAAGGCCCCGACCTCATAGTGGCCGACCTGACGGGTCAACAGGCTGTTCCAGTCGTAGGTTCCCAGCAATGCCCAGGCCGTCACCGCCCGCACCTCGACCCCACGGCCGCGCAGGCGCTGCGCCGTGTCCCATGCTTCGCGGATCCAGCGCACCTGCTCCTCCCGGGTGCACCCATTGTGGCTCTCGGTCACCGCCAGCGGCCGGCCATAGCGCGCCCAGGCCTCGTCCAGCACGCCTTCCAGGCCGCCGGGCGCCGGTAGCACCGTGCGCACCGCCTCCACGTCGGCGAAGGCCATGAACTCGTTGCCGCCCACCCGCTCGGGCGGATAGTCGTCGGTCCGGTGATCGAGGAACCGGTCGCTGGTCAGGTAGTGATTCACGCCCAGCACGTCCGGCGGACAGGGTTGGTCGGCGATGGCCCGCAGGCGGTCCTCCAACCCGAAGCCCTCCAGCCGCCGCCAGAGCGCGTGCCCCGGGATTACCCGGCCCTCGAGCAGATCCCAGGTCATCCAACGTCGTGCGTTGTCGAAGTCGGCCTGGTGGGCCATCGCCCGGGTGGAATAGGTTCGGCCGAGGTCTTCGGTCTGGATCAGGCGGGCGTCCGGGCGAACCGTGCGGATTTCGCGCATCGCCAGCCGCGTCGCGTCGATCTGGTTGAGCAGGGCGCCCCAGAACCGCGGCTCGTCGGCCGCGTGCGGGTGCCAGTGGCCGTAGAGCGCCGAGAACCGCGCGGTGGTCAGCGGCTCGTTGACCGGCGTCCATTCGGCGATCCAGGGGTGCCGTTCGGCGGCTGCCCGGGCATAGGCGGCGAAGGCGGCGGGGAAACCGTCATCCAGCAAACCGGTCGAGCGCGGTCCGCTGCCGTGGTGCAGCAGGCCGGCGATGGGCCGGATGCCCAGGTCGCGGATACGCGCCAGGCGTCCATCGCTCCAGCTCCAGTCGAAGTCGCCCCGGCCCTCTGGATCCGTCCGTTCCCACAGCACCGGGTAGCGCAGCGCCTTGAGGCCCAGCGCGGCGAAGTTGTCGATATCCGCAATCCGGTCGTGATGGCCGCTGCGCCGGGTCTGGTCGTGGAACGCATCGCCCACCCGGTTCACGGTGCATTCGTGACCGCCCCACAGTTCAAGTGGCCCCATGAAGCCTGGCTTTCCCGTCAAATCCTCAAACCTAAGCCCTGGGGTCTGCGGATCGTTCCCGGAAAAGCTTGGCCTTAACTGGAACTTCAGCGCGGGAGAGGCGATTATCGATCCATGGATCGGGGATCGAAAGCCGCCGTGCTGGTCACGGGCGGCGCAGGCTACATCGGCGCGCACACGGCCAAGGCTCTGCATGAGCAGGGCTTCCTGCCGGTCGTCTACGACAACCTGAGCTCGGGCTTCCGGGAAGCCGTCCGCTGGGGGCCCTTCGTGCACGGCGACATCCGCGATCACGTGGCGCTTGGCGAGGCCATGGCGACCTACGGGATCAAGGCGGTGATCCACTTCGCCGGCCTGATCGAAGTGGGCCGCTCGACGGTCAAGCCGGATCTGTTCTGGGAGGTCAACGTCGCCGGCACCGTCAGCCTTCTGCAGGCGATGCGCGAGCACGGCGTCGAGCGCCTGGTCTTCTCCTCCAGCGCCGCCGTCTATGGCCAGGGCGGCCGCAGCGCCCTGCAAAGCATCGCCGAGACCGCTGAGAAGGCGCCGGCCAGCCCCTACGGCGACACCAAGCTCGCCGCGGAATGGATGATCCAGGCCCAGTGCCGCGCCTACGGATTGAGCGCGGTCGCCCTGCGCTATTTCAACGCCGCCGGCGCCGATCCCTCCGGCCTGATCGGCGAGGCTCACGAGCCGGAAAGCCATCTGATCCCGCTGGCTATCGCCGCGGCCCTGGGCGATGGCAAGGCGCTGACCGTGTTCGGCCAGGACTTCCAGACGCCGGACGGCACCTGCCTGCGCGACTATATCCACGTCAGCGATCTGGCCCGCGCCCATGTGGCCGCCATCGAGGTTGACCTGGCCGCCGGCGATTTCGAGGCCGTGAACGTCGGCGCCGGTGTGGGCTGCTCGGTGATGCAGGTCGTCGAGGCCGTGGGGCGCGCGGCCGGCCGCGCCGTGCCGCACAAGCTGGGCGAGCGTCGCGCAGGCGACCCGCCGAGCCTGGTCGCCGATCCCTCACGGGCGCGTGAACTGCTCGGCTGGACGCCCAAGCATTCGGCCCTGATTGAGATTGTCACCGATGCCCTGCGCTGGGAGCGAAATCCGTGTTATGGTGCGGGTCTTCGCGGTTCTATGGGACGGCGAAAGTCGCAGATGGCCATCTAAACAGTCGGCCATTCGACATAGACTGATAAGCGCACCAACGTAACTCAGCTTATCATTCAATTACTGCAAAAAATCCGTTCGGGAATAGCTCTTGCGCGGAACCTTTCAGGATCGCCAGCGTTAATTTCGCGGGCTTCGTATGTCGTTTTGTCGAGAGAGGAATGCGCCCTTGAACACTCAATGGGTTTCGCGCGCCGATGGTGCTGCGCCATTGCCGACCGGTTTTGGGCCGCTTTCGCGGGGTCGCCAGACCCTCATCTGTTTTTCGCACCTGCGCTGGGATTTTGTTTTCCAGCGTCCGCAGCATCTGATGACCCGCTTCGCGAAAGGCCGCCGGGTGATCTTCTGGGAGGAGCCCGTGTCCGGGTCCGCGGAGATCGGTCCGCGCCTCGACAGCCGGACCGACCCCGAAAGCGGCGTCATCGTGGTCACCCCGGTGTTGCCGGACGGCGGGACGGCGGCCGAGCGGAACGCCACTCTGGGCCTGCTCCTGGACGGCATGCTGGCCGGCTACGGCGGCGACCTCATCCGCTGGTACTACACCCCGATGATGCTGGAGTTCTCGCGGCATTTGCCCGCCGTCTGCACCGTTTACGACTGCATGGACGAGCTGGCCAATTTCAAGTTCGCGCCCCCCGAGCTGACCATCCTCGAACGCGAGTTGATGGGCCTGGCGGACGTGGTCTTCACCGGGGGCTATAGCCTTTGGGAGGCCAAGCGCGACCGGCACCCAAACATCCACCCGTTCCCCTCCAGCGTCGACCGCGCCCATTTCGCCAAGGCGCGCACGATGCCGGCCGAGCCGGACGACCAGGCCGCCATCCCGCGGCCCCGGCTGGGGTTCTACGGCGTGGTCGACGAGCGGATGAACCTCGACCTGCTGGCCAGACTGGCGGACGCCCGCCCCGAGTGGAGCGTGGTCGTCGTGGGGCCGGTGGTGAAGATCGATCCCGCCGACCTGCCCAGGCGCGCCAACCTTCACTACCTGGGCGGCAAGACCTACGATCAGCTGCCAGCCTATCTCGGCGGATGGGACGTGGCCCTGATGCCGTTCGCCATCAACGAATCCACCCGTTTCATCAGCCCCACCAAGACGCCGGAATACCTGGCGGGCGGTCGGCCGGTGGTCTCGACCCCGATCGTCGATGTGGTGCGCCACTACGGCGACCTGGAAGGCGTCAAGATCGCGGCGACGCCGGATGAATTCATCGCCGCCTGCGACCAGGCCTTGGCGCTGTCGCACCTGAAAGGGCCGTGGCTGAAGGAAGTCGACGCCGCCCTTTCGGCGCTTTCCTGGGACGAGACCTTTGCGCGGATGAACCTGGAGATCTCGCGCGCGGTGGCCAGTCGCGATCAGGCGGCCCCCGCCGACCTCGGGGCGATCCTCGGCGCGCCGGCCATTCGAACGGGGGCGCCCAGCAAGCCGTTCGACTATCTGATCGTCGGTGCGGGCTATGCCGGGTCTGTGCTGGCCGAGCGGCTGACCAGCCAACTCGGAAAGCGTGTGCTGCTGATCGACAAGCGCCCGCATATCGGCGGCAACGCCTATGACGAAAAGGACGCCGCCGGGGTGCTGATGCACCGCTACGGCCCGCACATCTTCCACACCAATTCCGACGAGATTTCCGGCTACCTGTCGCAGTTCACCAGGTGGCGGCCTTACGAACATCGCGTGCTGGCCTCGGTGAAGGGCCTGCTCGTGCCGATGCCGATCAATCGCACGACGCTGAACCTGCTCTATGGCCTGGACCTGCGGACCGACGCGGATGCGGAGGCCTATCTGGCCAGCCG
>JBIOED010000068.1:0-18488 GCA_044445675.1 Caulobacterales bacterium
CTTGTAAATGGCCGTGATGCGTTAAGCTCGCGCAACCCTCATCAAGGACCGCTGCCAGGAGCGACATATGGATTTCGACCTGCCCCCCGAGCTGGTGGCCTACCTGGCCGAACTCGACGCCTTCATCGAAGCCGAGATCAAGCCGTTGGAGTTGGCGGACGACAACATCCGCTACTTCGACCACCGCCGCGAGTACGAGCGCACCGACTGGGAGGCCGGCGGCCTGCCGAAGAAGGAATGGGAAGAGCTGCTGGGCCAGGCCCGCCAGAAGGCCATCGACGCCGGCCACTACCGGTTCGGTTGGCCCAAGGAGCTGGGCGGCGGCGGCGGCTCGCAACTGGCGCTGGCGGTGATCCGCGAGCACCTGGCCGCCAAGGGGCTTGGCCTGCATAACGACCTGCAGACCGAGCACTCCATCGTCGGCAACAACCCCTTCATCCTGATGTTCAAGGAATTCGCCACCAACGCCCAGTACGAGCGCGACGCCGACAAACTGCTGACCGGCCAATTGCGCACCGGCTTTGGCCTCACCGAGCCCAACCACGGCTCGGACGCCACCTTCATGGAGACCACGGCCGTCCGTCAGGACAAGGACGGCAAGCCCGGCTGGCTGATCCGCGGCGAAAAGATGTGGACGACCGGCATGCACGTGGCGACCCACGTGATGGTCTTCGCGCGCACTTCGGGCGAGGACGGCGACGCCGCCGGCATCACCTGCTTCATCGTTCCGGCCGACACTCCCGGCGTGAAGGTCGAGGAATACCTCTGGACCTTCAACATGCCCACCGACCACCCGCGGGTGAGCTTCACCGACGTGTGGATCCCGGAGGACAGCTACTGGGGCCAAGTCGACCAGGGCCTGCGCCTGGGCCAGAGCTTCGTGCACCAGAACCGCATCCGCCAGGCGGCCTCGTCGCTGGGCGCGGCGGTCTACTGCATCGAGGAGAGCGTGAAATACGCCCGGGAGCGCAAGCCGTTCGGCAAGGCGCTGGCCGAGAACCAGGCCATCCAGTGGCCGCTCGTGGAGCTTGCCACCCAGGCCGAGATGTTGCGCCTCCTGATCCGCAAGACCGCCTGGCAGATGGACCGGATGGAGCACAAGGAGATCGAGCGGACGATCTCCGACAAGGTGTCGATGTGCAACTACTGGGCCAACCGCCTGGTCTGCGAGGCCGCCGACCGGGCGATGCAGGTGCACGGCGGTCTGGGCTACTCCCGCCACAAGCCCTTCGAGCACATCTACCGCCACCACCGCCGCTACCGGATCACCGAAGGCTCCGAAGAGATCCAGATGCGCAAGGTCGCCGCCTACCTGTTCGGCTATGCCGGGCCGAAGCGGGGGCAGTTCAAGGACACGGTGGCGTAATACCTTACCTTCCCCGTTCACGGGGAAGGGGGACCGTCGGCCGAGCGCAGCGCAGAGCCGACGGTGGAAGGGGCAAGCCGCAAGCTCGGCGCCCGGTCTTCGCCCCCTCCACCACTCGCTCTTCGGCGAGCGGTCCCCCCTACCCCGCTACGCGGGTGAGGTAGGATCAGGCGGCCACAGCGCCGGCATAGAGCTCGTCGAACACTGGCGGCAGGCTGTCGGGCAGGCCCAGCAGCGGTCCCGACGAGAGCAGCAGCACGACCTCGTCGCCCTTGAGCGCGGAGAGGGCACGGGTCGCCTCCTCGGCGCTCCGCACGCCCTGGACCGGCACGCCGGTGACCGCCGCGCGGGCCAGGATGTCCTCGAAACTCGACTGGTGGTGGCTCTGGGCGCCGTGGACCGGCGGCGGAACGATCAGGACGCGCGCCGCGCCGGCGAACACCGTGTCGTACCAGCTCAGCGCATCGCGGCTGCGCCACGAGAAGGTGTGGGGCTCGAAGACCACGGTCAGCGGCCGATGCGGATAGTGCAGCAGCAGGGCCTCGATGGCCGAGCGCGCCTTCTCGTAGGACGAGCCGAAGCCCTCGATCACCGGCACGGCGGAGCGCGTGGTCAGCCGGTCGAGGCGCCGCCGGATACCCGCGAAGCTGGCGATCGCCGGCGCCAGAGCGGCCTCGCCGACCAGGCCGCGCTCCAGCAGGTAGGCGCAGACGCCGACAATGTTTTCGATGTTGTGCGCGCCGAGCAGGCTGGTGGTCAGCGCGAGCTTGCCGCCGTCTGGCCTGACCAGGGTAAGGCGCGTGGTCTCGCCGTAGACGACATCGTGCGCCCACCAGCCTTCGCAGGCCGCGGTGTCGTACCACACCACGCGGGCCGCCGCCTCGCCGGCCACGGCGCGGATCGCGGCGCTCTCGCGGGCGACCAGCAGGCCGTCGGCAGGCAAGAGGCGCAGCAACTCGCGGAACGGCGCCTCATAGTCGGCGAAGGTCGGGAAGACATTGACGTGGTCGTGGACGAGAGAGGTCAGCAGCAGGTCGCGGGGATGGTAGAGCAGGAACTTCGAGCGCCGATCGGCGGGGGCCACGATGTACTCATCGCCCTCCAGCACCATTTCCGGCGCGCGACCCCAGTGGCCGGTGTCCGGCAGCGAAGGCGAGATCGCGCCCACCATCCAGCCGGCGTCGTGGCCCGCCTCGCGCAGCACGTGGGCCATCAGGGCGGTGCAGGTCGACTTGCCGAAGGAGCCCGCGACCACCGTGTTGGCCCGGCCCTCGGTCGCCTGCCCGACCAGCTCCGGGAAGGTGGTGACGCGCACCCCGCGGCGGCGCGCCTCCGCCACCTCCGGATTGGCGTCGCCGCCCAGCTTGGCGCTGGCGCCCAGCACCAGCAGGTCGAGGCCGTCCGGCAGGTTCGCCGCGTCGAACCGGCGATGGAAGGGAAAGCCCAGGCCCGCCACATAGGTCGACATCGGCGGGAAAACGTCTTCGTCCGAGCCCGAGACCTGGTGGCCGGCCTCGCGCATCATCAGAGCCGCGGCGCTCATGCCGGCGCCGGCGAGGCCGGTGAAGTGGATGCGCATGGACGACGCGCCCTTTCCTGTTGGTTCGGCCCCGCCGCCACGACTAGCCGATCATGGTCGCGGCTCCAAACCGCCGACGCCGATCCGCCCGCGGCGAAGCGTCCCGTCCGAGCTGTCGCAGGGCCGCGAGGCCGTTAACCCCGCCTTAACCACGCGAGTCCACCCTTGGAGGGTCTTCCATGAAGACACCCCACCATCACGACTTTTCATAGCCCGGCGCCCGCGCCGGGCTCTTTTTTGCAGGCCATCCGCCCGGCCGGCTCAGCCGGCTTGCAAGGCGGCGGCGGCCAACGTATACCCCCGGCCCTCGACGGCCTGATCCCGGATAGCTCAGCTGGTAGAGCAGTCGGCTGTTAACCGACTTGTCGCAGGTTCGAGTCCTGCTCCGGGAGCCAGCCGTTCGCCAGCGCTATTGCGGCGCGCTCCGGCGGCCTGCGCTACGATCCACTTGGCTCCCGCCGATCTCGCCAGCGAAGGATCGACCGGGTCGCGATTTCGGCCTCGGGTTCCCGACGCGACCTGAGATCATCGAACATGGCCGGTAGGGACGGGCCGACGCGAGCTATTTTGGCGGCGGCAGGGGTACGACCGTCCCGGTTCCGCCGTTGACGATTCCGTTGACCAGGCTTTCGGCGTCCGCGCCGGGCTTGAGCAGGACCGGCGGGGGTGGCTCCTCCTCGATCGCATGGCGGACCGCCGCCGCCAACCGGGCGCATTCGGCCCTGTCCGCCGCGATCTCGTTGACGGGGTCGCATCGGTCACGGCCGCCCACCGGCGACACCCTGGTGTTTAACCCACGACGGCCTGCCGCAACTGCGGGCGGCGCGTCCGCGGGTCGCCAGGCCTCCGTCAGCTGTGAGGGAGGCTTCGTGGACGCGTCCGTCCTGGGCGCCCGGGACTGCTCCACGTCCAGGCTCGGCCGGGCAGAGGCCGTTGGGATCTGGTCGGCGGCGGTCGCGGCGGACGAGGCCGGGGGCCGCGCGAGTCCGGCGGGGGCGGCCTGAGCCAGGGCGGCGCCCACCCCGGCCAACGCCATGGCTCCCGCCAGTAGAAGGTGGCCGGACGGCATCAGTGCCCCGCGAACGGCGAGGCAGACTGCGAGATGCTGACGCTCATCCCGCCGGTCTGGGTGACCGCGAGGTCCGGCAAGCCGTTGCCGATCTGACTGTAGGCCGCATGATTGTTGTCGCCGTTCTGGACCACCGACTGGGCGTTGCCCACGCCCATCTGGCTCAGCGCCGCGGAATTGTTCGAGCCCTGCTGCGTCAGCGAGGCGGCGTTGAAGGAGCCAGCCTGCGAGAGGAAGGCCTGGTTGGCGCCGCCTCCCGGGGCCTGCTGTCGCAGCGTCGCCTGGTTCCCCAGGCCGGCCTGCTGGACGACGGCGGCGTTGTCGCCGGAACCCTGCGAAAGGCTGGCGGCGTTCGCCGCGCCTGATTGCGACAGGCTGGCGTGGCCATAGCCCGCGCCGGACTGGGTGATCGAGGCGGTGTTTTGCGAGCCGTCCTGCGCGAGGTCCACCGCGCCGGCCCCCGTGGACTGGTCGACCGTCGCCTGGTTGCCGGTTCCGCCCTGCGTGATCGAGACGCGGGAAATCGCCCCGATCTGCTGGACGCTTACCGCCGAGGCCGGGTCCGCGCGCGCCCCGCCGCCGCCGGCGGTAACCAGCCCCATCACGAAAACGAAAAACAGACGTCGCATCGTCGAGCCGCCATGAAGGCCGGCCGGCGCCGAGGCGCCGACCGGGAGTTGGTCTTACTGATGGATCGTGGCGGTATTGAAGCTTCCGCCAGCGCCCTGATTGATCGTGGCGGTGGCGTTCGCTCCGCCCTGCGTCACGGTGGCGGTGTCGTTGCTGCCGAGTTGCTGAACCGTCGACAAATTGCCGCCGCCGCCCTGCGTGACGGAGGCGTACTCGTTGTTGGCGGGGCCGGCCGCAGTGGTGCCGGCGTCGTCGGTAAAGCCCTGCTCGATAGCCGAGTGGTTGGAGCCGGTCTGAGAAGAGTAGGCCTGGTTGGAGTTGCCGTTCTGCCAGACGGTCGAATAGCTGGTGCCGGCGCCGACCTGGCTGATGCTGGCGACGTTGAACTGACCGAGCTGATACATCACGGCGTCAGATTGGAACATGCCAGCGGCCTGCACGATCGTACCCGTGTTGCCACCGGTATTCGCGTCGTTCTCCTGCGAGACATCCGCGAAATTCTGGAAGCCGGCCTGGTTGATCGAGCCGACGTTGTTGGAGCCGACCTGATCGACGATCGAACCCACCACGCCATACTCGGTCAAGCTGCCGCCAGCGCCCGGCAGGACGGAGTCGTTCGGGACGTTCTCATGCCAAACGAGGTTGTTCGGGCCATGGTTATGGTTCGGATAGGCTGATGGCGAAAAATTCCCGTCGCCGGTTCCCGCCTGAGCGATGGTCGAACTGTTGCCCGTGCCACTCTGTTGGTTGGTGACGGCGAGTTCGTTCTGGCCGCTCTGGCCGATGTCGGAGACGTTGCCATTGTTGCTTTGGCCCACGAGCGCATGCTCACCGACGGAGCCGCCGTACTGGTTGACGGTCGAGGAGTTGTTGCCGACCTGGACGACCGTGACTCCGCCGTTTGCACCTTGCTGGTTCGAGTTCGAGATGTTGCTCGGATTGCGCACCGCACCGAAGGCGCCCTGGCTTTGGGTGACGTCGGCAAGGTTTCCGGAGCCGCCGCCTTGGGTGACGTTGGCCAAATTGTAGGCGTTGGACTGGTGAACCGTCGCGACGGCGTCCGAGGGCGAGCCGGTCTGGTCGATGGTGGCGGTCTGGGTGAAGCCGATCTGGTCGATGGTGGCGGCATTGCCGGCCGCCAGGGCCGAGCCGGCGAATAGCAGGGCTGCTGCTGAGACGCCGGCAAAAATTACGCTCTTCATTCGTTTGCCTCCCATTTTTCGAACTCCCAAGCGGAGATCGAAGCTCAATCGGCGGGGGGTTTCCCCACCATGCCGGCGACGACCCGTTCGGCCGCCGTCGTCTCGCGCGCCGGCGGAACCCGCGCCGGCGAATTGGGCGCCGCGGCAGGGCCGGGCTTGTTGCTGTCGTTGGCCCGCAAGACGGGCGCGGCGCGCGACGACACGGCGCCAGCGGCGGCGAAGGCCGGCGCGCCACTCGACGGCGCGGACCTCGCCGTGGCCGGCCCCATGCGCGGAATCGCCGCCATCGCGGCCGGCATGGGCGGAGGACTGGCGGACGGGGTCCCCGCGGGCCGTCGCGGCCGCGACGGGCGCTCGGCGTCGAGCACCTGCTGGGCCGTCAGCGCCCCGTCGCGCTCCTGGTTGTACCGCCACAACGCCGGCCAGCCGGTGGCGGGATCGGCGAAGCTCCAGAGCTTCAGGTTCACGCCTTCCATGATCAGGCTGTAGACGGCCTTGTCGATCGCCTGCTGGAGAGCAAGCATCCCCGGCTCGTTGGTCGTGAAACCGTCCTCGGTTTCCAGGATCGAGGTCGCGCCGACGTATCGGAAGACATTGGCGTCGATCGCGTAGGAGGTGATGGTCTTGGATGTGGTGACGGACGTCAGGACTTCGCCGGTCTTCACGGAGACGGCGCGCAGATAAACGGTCACCGTGTCCTGCTGATACTTGGCCGTCGCCCCGATCCCGAGCAGCGCCGCGCCGGCCCCGCCGGTGACCGTGTTGCTGTCGTAGCCGACGACCCCGCCCTCCAGCAGCACGCCGGCGAACAGCAGCGCGGGCAGCGCCTGCGGATTGACGCCGCGCTCGCCCAGGTATTGGCCGCGCATGTCGCGGATCAGCTGGCGTTCGTTCAGGATGTCCTTCAACTGCTCGCGCTCGACGATGGTGAACCACGAGCGGGAGCCAGCCTCCTGCAGGGAGCGGATCAGCATGGCCGCGCCGCCCTGGCTGACCGCCCGGGACAAGGTCTGGGTCACGCCGCTCGGCTTGAACTGGCCGGTTTGGTCGCTGAAGCCATAGACGGCTACGGCGACCGGATGATCCGGCGGCGGCAGCGCGTTCAGCATCGACTGGATGCCGGTCTTGCTGGGGATGACGGGCAGCTTCGACATCACCGCGGTCGATGGCAAATAGGCGCAGCCGCTGACGATGCCGCTGGCGACCAGCCCGAGCATGGCAAGGAAAAGCCTGCGCATCAGCCGACCGCGCTCGCTTTGGTCGGCAGCTTGATGACGGTCTGCGCGCCGGTGGGATCGGTGATGGTGACGGTGACTTCGGTGAGGTCCCTCACGAAGGTCACGGACTCTCCTCCAAAGGAAAACGTGCCCTGCGTCGCCGCATTAGGTCCGAATATCGCCTGCGAGACCTGGTTGGCGAGGTTGGCCAGCAATTGGGACTGCAACTGCTGAGCGAAGAGCTGCGCCTGCGTCAGGTTTTGATTGGTGGCGGTCGGCCGATGCTGATTTTGCGCGTTGGCGTCAGCTTCGAGCTGCGTCGAATTGAACGGATTGCCGCCGAACGTCGGATTAATCGGCGTATAGGTGAGTTGCTGAGCACTGGCGGGAGACCCCAGCGCAGACACGCAAACGCATCCAATACAGAAGAACTGGGCCGCCCGCATACTTTGCCCCCCACACGGGGCAGATGCCAGGCAAACCGGGTCGCCGACGCTACCCGGTTACGCCTACGCCCCCACTATTAAAAACTTATTAACCATACCCAATCCTTCGCAACGACCAGAGTCAAGAGCCCTCGCTGAGTTCAGGTTGGGCCATGTATTTTTCTCCTGGGAGGCGAATATTCAAAGGCGGGCGCCGCCCGAAATGTTGCCTTGTCGCCCAAGGAGAACGCATTGCCCGTTTGAGTAGTGGGGAAACGGATTCATCGGCGCGATGACCGGTCGGACGACCCCGTGTTTCAAGGACTGGAGTGCCGAAACCTGCTTAGCTGCCCGCTCTCGCCGGCAGCCGCGCGATGCCGGACGCACGGCGCCCGATCGTGGCGCGTGGCCGCCCCTGCGACCTGGCCGTCCGGCCCTAAGCCGCCGCCCGGCGCGGGACCAGGCGTTCGCTCTTCAGGGCTTCCTGGGCGCCGGAAAGGCCGGCTTCGCCGTATTCGGCGTCCTCGTTGACCTGCCACACGTCATAGCGGCGCTCGCCGACGAGGATGTTCTCCGCCGTCAGCATGGCGGTCATCATGGCGTGGTCCTGGTTGTTGTACTTGTGCATGCCGTTGCGGCCGACCAGATGCAGAGTCGGAAAGCTGCGTTCCAGGTCCAGCCGAACGGCCTCGACATTGGCCTGGTAGGCGTCGTCGTAGATCGGATAGGCCTTGGCCTGGCGCACGACGCAGGCGTCGACCACGTCTTGCGGGGCGATCAGGCCGATGTGGGCGATCTCCCGCTTGGCGAGGTCCACCAGATCCTCGTCACTGGCCGCCCACAGGCCGTCGCCCTCGAAGCAGAAGTACTCCAGCCCCAGGCAGGCGTGGTCGGCGTCCGGCGCCATTTCCGGCGACCAGGAGAGGAAGTTCTGGATGCGCCCGACCTGCACCGCCGGGTCATGGATGTAGATCCAGTTGTCCGGGAAGGCCTTGGCGTTCCTGGCGATCAGCGCCACGGTCAGGAAGTCGCGGTAGCGCAGTTCGCGCGCATGCAGCCGGCTGATCGGCGACGGCGACAGCGCCGCGGAAAGCTCGGTGATCGGGGCCGAGGAGATCAGGTGGCGCGCGGTGGTCACGTGCGCCGTCCCGCCCTGGTCGACGGCGGTCACGCTCCACACCTGGCGCTCGCCGTCCCAGCGCGCCTCGGTCATGGTGCGGTCCATGAGGATGGTCCCGCCGTTCGCCTTGATCTTCGCGGCCGCCGCGTCCCACATCATCCCCGGCCCGCGGCGCGGGTACTGGAAGGTGTCGATCAGGCTCTTGACGCCGCCTTCGCCGGCGCCCTTGGGTTTGAGGCCCAGGGAATTGGCCAGGCCGTTCACCACCGCCGTCGCCAGATCCAGGCCCTTGATGCGCTGGGCGGCCCAGTCGGCTGAGATCTCGTCGCAGGACATTCCCCACACCTTCTCGGTGTAGGTCTTGAAGAAGATCGAGAACAAGCGCTCGCCGAACTGGTTGCGCACCCACTGGTGGAAGGTCTTCGGCGCCTTGACTGGGAAGGCCTTGGCCCGCGCGTAGGAGGCCATGCATGCGGCGGAGTTCAGCAGCCCCAGTTTGAACAAGGCCTCGAAGGCCTTCAGCGGATAGGCGAAGAACTTCCCGTTGTAATAGATCCGCGACAACCGCGGCCGGGCGATGAAGTCGTCGGGCAGGATCTCCTTCCAAAGGTCGACCACCTCCTTGGATTTGGAGAAGAACCGGTGGCCGCCGATGTCGAACAGGAAGCCCTTGTAGTTCACCGTGCGGCTGATCCCGCCCACATAGGTGGGGTCCTTCTCGAGGACCGTCACCTCGCGCCCGCGCTTGGAGAGCAGATAGCCCGCGGTGAGCCCGGCCGGGCCGGCGCCAATGATCAGAACGTCAGTGTCGGTCTGCACGGAGACGGGTATCCCTTAGAGTGATCGGCGCGGCGCAGCGGCGAAGGTCACCATCCGCTGGCCGGCGTAGGAGAACAGCGCCGCCGCCGCCGCCGAGACGATGATCAGCAGCAGCGGATGGATCTGCGGCGCCATGGCGCCGAGGCCGAGGACCAGCAGGTAGTTGAAGCCCTGGGCGCCCAGGGCCACGAGGCCATAGCGGGCGGCCTCGTCCCGCTGCGAGCGGCCGCTGGCCTCGAAGGTGAACATCCGGTTCAGCCGCCAGGTGACCGCCGTCGCCGCGATCAGCGAAACCGCCCGGGCCACCGGGCGATCGACCGCATGGGCGTTGAGCGCCAGGAAGACCCCGGAGTCGACCGCCAGGCCGCCACAGCCGACGGCCAGGAACCGCGCGCCGCGCCTGGCCTCCGCGGCCAGCCGCTGAATGTCGATGGCGCTCATGAGGTCAGTGGGCGTCCTGGGCGGCGGGCGGTCGGTTCGGGAAGGCAAGGTCACCGAATAAACTTTAGGTGGCGTAAACCCCGTTCGCTCAGTCTGCCGTTTCGGACGAAAATCCCCGGCGACAAGGCGAAGGCATCGATGGCTCCAGACGCAGCCAAGGCGGAACGGCGGCCGCTCGCCCTGCCCCTGCCCCTGATCGCGCTCGGGGTGACCGCGGCCGTGGCGGCTCTGCTGCTGGTCTTCACCCAGTCGGACCTGTCGGCCAAGCTCGGCGACACCGACGACGCCATGCGCCTGATGATGGTCCGCGCGCTGATGAGCGGCGAGACCGGCTGGTTCCATCCGCACCTGGCGCGGCTGCAGCCGCCGCTGGGCCTCGATATGC
Organism: Caulobacterales bacterium; assembly: GCA_044445675.1. Taxonomy (GTDB): domain Bacteria; phylum Pseudomonadota; class Alphaproteobacteria; order Caulobacterales; family Caulobacteraceae; genus Phenylobacterium. Next base: position 10,254 of record JBIOED010000068.1, read on the forward strand.
ACTGGTCTCGGCTGGCGGACGGCGGCATGGCCGCGACCATCCGGCTGTTCGAACTGGTCATGCCGCCGGCCCGCGCCGAGATCGCCATGCGCCTGGTCTGGCCGCTGGCCTGGATCTTCCCCGCCGCCTGGTCGGCGCTGGCGATCGCCCGGCGGACGGGCGGGCCGGCGGCGCTGGGGCCGGCGCTGGCCCTGCTGCTGTTCAATCTCCTGCTCTACGCCCAGTGGCAGCCCGGCCGCATCGACCACCACAACCTGCAGATCGTCCTGTCCATGGCGGCCCTGGCGGGCGCCGTGACTGGCGGCCGGCGCGGCGGCCTCGTGGCCGGGATCGCCACCGGGCTTGGCATGGCTGTCGGCTTGGAGGCGCTGGTGTTCCTGGCCGTGGCGGGCGCCAGCTTCGCCGTGCGCTTCGTCTTTGCGCCCGACGAAGAGGCGCCGGCCGGGCGGGCCTATGCGGCAAGCCTGCTGGCCTCGGTCAGCCTGTTCTATGTCGTCCAGACGCCGCCGCCGCGGCTCACGGCCTCGGTCTGCGACGCCCTGGCCGCCAACCTCTGGTGCGCCGTAGCCGTCGCCGCGGTTGGCCTGCTGGCGGTCGTCCAGGCCACGCGGGCCCGCCCCCTGCCGTTGCGGCTGGCGGCGCTCGGGGCGGTGGGCGCGGCGGCGGGCTGCGTCTACATCGGCCTCGATCCGGCGTGCCTGCACGGGCCGCTAGGCGCGGTCGACCCGCGCCTGAAGCCGATCTGGATGGACCACATCAACGAGATGCAGCCGCTGCTTGGCCAGGTGATCGCCAAGCACTCGGAGTTCGCGGCCTGCACCCTGCCGCTGATCGTGCTTGGCGCCGCCGCCTGGGTTTGGCTCGGATGGCGCAAGACCGGCCGCACCCCGGCCTGGCTGCTGCTCGGCGCGATGCTGGCTGCCGCCATCCCCTTCGCCCTCAGCGCCGAACGCATGGTCTACTACGCCGACTGGTTCGCCCTGCCGCTGGTCGCCGTGGCCCTGGGCGAGCTTGCCACCCGCTATTGGAAATCCAGCCCAGTACCGGCCGTGGCGCTCGCGGCCCTGTTCAGCCAGCCGGCGCTGATCGCCGTCGTCGACGCCATCCCCGGCTGGCAGCGCCCCGACGATTCGGTGAAAGCCGCGGCCTGCACGCACATCCCGGCGTTCCGAACGCTGGCCGGCCTGCCGCCCGGCCTGGCGCTGGCGGAGATCGACCTCGGCCCGTACATCCTGGCCGCCAGCCGCGACGCGGTCATGGCCGCGCCCTACCACCGGATGACCTGGGGGATATTGGCGGCGCATCACGCGCTGGCCGCCCCGCCCGGCGAGGACGAACGGGCGACTCGGGCCCTGGGCGCCGCCTATGTGCTGGACTGCCCGGCGCAGATCGCCGGGTTCGGTCACCGGGACATGGGGCCGCAAAGCCTGCAGCTGCGGCTGGACCGCTTCGCCGTTCCGGCCTGGCTCGAGCCGCTGTCGGCGAGGGCCGACCCGCTGCAGATCTACCGCGTGCGCCCACCGGCTCCGGCGCAATAGGGGAGCCGCCGCTCAGCGCTTCGCGATCCCACGGGAGGCCGCGAGCAGCCAGGCCGCGGAGCTCAGGGTGATGGCGATGAACAGCGCCGTAAGCTCCATCCGGTCGTGCGGCGCGGCCGAAACGCGGGGCACATGCACCAGCAGGACGAAGGAGGTCATCATCAGCGCCTCGGCCGCCGCCGCCCAGCGGCGCTGGAAGCCGATGACGATGGCCAGGCCGGTCAGGACGTGGATCGCGCCGGTGAGGTAGGTGAAGTCCAGGCGCATGGGCAGCCAGGCCGGGACCATGGCGGCGGTGAACGCCGCATAGGCGAAGTGCGACACGCCAAAGACCACGTAGCAGACGCCCATCACCGTCGCGGCGATCCGTCCCGCCCCGCCCTTCGCCTCGCGGCAGGCGATGAAGGCGCCGGTGGCCATGGCCAGGGATTCGGCGACCGACTGCCAGGATGCGACGACCACGGGCCGCGCGAGGGCGTGGGGCAGGTGCAGGACCACCACCCATAGCCCCAGGAAGGCCGCCGCCAGCGCCGCGCCCCAGGGCCGGGTCCGGCGGATCGCCATCATCACACCGGCCGCCAGCAGGATCAGCCCCGACACCGAGGCCGAAGCGGCATGCGCCGGCCACGCCTTCGGGACCGGCTCCCACACCTCGGCGAAATCCTGGTAGAGCACCGACAGCAGGCCAAGACCGCAGAGGCCCGCCGCCATGCCGATGGCCGCAAAGGCCGTCAGGCTAGATCCACTGTTGCGTGACGCCACGCGCCCCTCCCCTTTCAGCCCCGCGGCTGCGACACCCGCATGACGAGCCTCGCCCGATCCCGGTCTGGACGATCGTTAATTCGCGGTCATCTCGGCAGGCGAGGAGCGCGAGCTCCCGACCTCGCCACGCCTACCAGACCCCAACGTTGGGCATCGAGGCCCACGGCTCGGCGGGCGCGAGCGCGGGGCCATCCTGCAACAGCTCGATGGAGATGTTGTCCGGCGAGCGGACGAAGGCCATGCGCCCGTCGCGCGGCGGCCGGTTGATGACCACCCCCTTGTCCTTCAGCCGCTGGCAAAGGGCGTAGATGTCGTCCACCGCATAGGCCAGGTGCCCGAAGTTGCGACCGCCCTCATAGGCCTCCGGATCCCAGTTGTAGGTCAGTTCGACCATCGGGGCCTTGTTGGCCTTGGCGGCCTCGTCGCCCGGCGCGCAGAGGAACACCAGGGTGAACCGGCCGCCCGGATTCTCGGTCCGCGAGGCCTCCACGAGGCCCAGCTTGTCGCAATAGAAATCCAACGAGGCGTCGAGGTCCGTCACCCGGACCATGGTGTGCAGATATTTCACCTGGGTCATCCTTTACATAGTAAGATCGTGCGACATGTGGTCACGCGGCGCCTGCCGCAACCCCGTGTTGCAATAAGCTGCTGCGAACCAGTCATAAACGCCGTGCCCCTATCGTGTCCGTGATTTCATTTGCACTCGCGTAACGGTGGCATCACAAGCGCGCAAAACCCCCGGTCTGGGGCGCGCGTCGAGGCGTCGCCGAGTCGCGCGGAGCTGTAGGGGGCTCAGGGACAGCTTGATGCGGATCAAATCCCAGTACCTGTTCGTGATCGTGGTGGTCGGCGTATTGGCGCTGTACTTCATCGTGCGCAGCCTGTTCGGCGGGGGCCAGCCGAGCGCGGCGCAGGCCAAGGCCGCCGGCCCGTCGGGGCCGCCCAGCGTGCAGGCCAGGCTGATCCCCGAGGTGGAGCGCCGCTACGACGTGGTGGTTCGCGGCCGCACCCAGGCGACCCGCACCGTGGTCGTCCGCTCGGAGACCGCCGGAAACGTGGCCGCCGCCCCGGTGCTGCAGGGGACCTTCGTCAAGCAAGGCCAGGTGCTTTGCCGCCTCGCCATCGACGCCCGCCAGGCGGCGCTCGACCAGGCCCGCGCCGCGCAGAAGTCCAGCCAGCTGACCCAGCAGCAGAACGAGGCGTTGGCGACGAAAGGCTTCCGCTCGCCGGCCCAGGTGCTGCAGAGCCAGGCCAACCTCGACGCCGCCACCGCCGCGGTCCGTCAGGCCGAGATCGCGCTCTCCCAGGTCAACATTAAAGCGCCCTTCACCGGGGTGTTCGACCACCGCGACGCCGAGGTCGGCGCCTACCTCAGTCCCGGCCAGCCCTGCGGCACGATGATCGAGATCGATCCCCTGCTGGTGGTGGGCGACGTGCCGGAGACCCAGGCCGCCAGCATGAAGGTGGGCGCCGCGGCCACGGCGCGGCTGGTGTCGGGCCAGGTGCTGGCCGGCCGCATCCGCTACGTCGCGCACGACGCCGACCCTCAGACCCGCACCTATCACCTGGAGGTCACCGTGCCGAACCCGCGACGCGACGTCCGGTCGGGCCTGTCGGCGGAGATGCACATCGGGGCGGGCGCGGGCCCGGCGCACCTGGTGCCGGTCTCGGCGATGGTGCTGGATTCCGCCGGCCGCCAAGGCGTCCGCTATGTGCAGCCGGACGGCCGCGTGGCCTTCGCGCCGGTGACCATCGTCGAGGAGACCCGCGACGGCGTCTGGGTGACCGGCCTCTCGGGCGCGGTCGAGTTGATCACCGTCGGCCAGTCCTATGTCGCCGACGGCCAGAAGGTTCGTGTCGCCCTGGCGCGCTAGCGCCCTGGCGACGGGAGACGCGCGATGATCGACGCCTTGATCGATGGAGCCATCAAGCGCCGCAAGGTCGTGCTTGGCGTCACCCTGATCGCCTGCCTGTTCGGCCTGTTCTCCTATTTCTCGATGCCGCGCGAAGCGCAGCCCGACATCGACCTACCCTACATCTTCGTCGTGGTCCCGTTCCCCGGCGTGAGCCCGGAGGACGCCGAGCGCCTGCTGGTCAAACCGCTGGAGGTGCAGCTGCAGACCATTCAGGGCGTCAAGCACATGAACGCCATCGCCCGGCAGGACACCGCCGTCGTGACGCTGGAGTTCGAACCGAGCTTCTCCAAGGAGAAGGCGCTCAACGACGTGCGCGCCAAGGTCGACCTGGCCCGCGGCCGCTTCCCGCCCGACGCCGAGCCGCCGATCATCGAGGAGGAGAACTTCTCCGACCAGCCGATCATCGGCATCGTCCTGCACGGCGCGGCGCCGGAGCGCGAACTGGCGCGCATCTCCCGCGACCTGAAGGAGCGCCTCGAAGCTTCGCCCGGCGTGCAGGAGGCCTTCGAGAGCGGCGCGCGCGCCGAACTGCTGGACGTGACCATCGATCCGCTGCGGATGGAGGCCTACAACGTCACCGCCAGCGACCTCTCCAGCGTGATCGCGCGCAACAACCAGTTGGTGCCGGCCGGCGACCTGCGCTCGGGAGCCGGCATGTTCGCCATGAAGGTGCCGGGCGTCGTGCAGAACCCGGCCGACATCCTGGCCCTGCCCATCAAGAAGAACGGCGACCGGATCGTCACCATCGGCGACATCGGCAACGTGCGGCGCACCTTCAAGGAGCCGGACTTCATCACCCGCTTCAACGGCCAGCCGGCCGTGGCGCTGGACGTTTCCAAGCGCAGCGGCGCCAACATTCTCGACACCGTCGCCACGGTGCATCGCGTGGTCGCCGAGGAGCAGAAGCATTGGCCCTCGACCGTGAAGGTCGACTACACCTACGACAGCTCCGACTTCATCGCCCGCACGCTGAGGGTTCTGCAATCCGGGATCACCACGGCGAGCCTGCTGGTGATGCTGATCGTGGTCGCCGCGCTGGGCATCCGTCAGGGGCTGATCGTCGGCCTGGCGATCCCCACCTGCTTCCTGATCGCCTTCATGATGATCCACGCCGACGGCGTGACGCTGAACCAGATGGTGATGTTCGGTATGGTGCTGGCGGTGGGCATCCTGGTCGATGGCGGCATCGTGGTCGTGGAATATGCCGACCGGAAGATGGCCGAGGGCCTGCCCCGCGAGGAGGCGTTCGCCGCTGCCGGCAAGAGGATGTTCTGGCCTGTGGTCAACGGCACCCTGACCACGCTCTGCGCCTTCCTGCCGTTCATGTTCTGGAACACCATCTCCGGGAAGTTCATGAGCTACCTGCCGCTGACGCTGTTCTTCGTGCTGGGCGCTTCGATCTTCGTGGCGCTGATCTTCACCCCGGCGTTCGGCTCGATCTTCGGCCGCAAGACCGCGGTCGACGCGGCCCACCTCGCCGAGATCGAGAAATCCGAGCACGGCGATCCCCTGGCGATGACCGGCTTCATGGGCTGGTATGCGCGCGCCATCTCCAGGCTAGGCCGCCATCCCGGGCGCACCGTGCTGGCGACCCTCGTCATCATCGTGGCGATCGGCGCCTGGTTCGGGGTCAGCAAGCACCGCACCCTGTTCTTCCCGGACCAGGATCCGGAGCAGGTGACGGTCTACGTCAAGGCGCGGGGCAACATGTCGCCGGAGGCGCAGGACACCCTGATGCGGCAGGTCGAGGCTCGGCTGGTGGGCGTCAAGGGAATCGATTCCCTCTATGTCCGGTCCGGCGGGTTCACCAGCAACGGCGGCCCCAATTCGGCGCCCAACGACACGATCGGGCGCGTTGAGGTGCAGTTCGACAAATACGAGCAACGCCAAGCCCTCGGCGTCACCGGCAAGGAGATCTCCGAGGCGGTTCGCGACCGCGTCAGCAATATCGCCGGCCTGCAGGTGGAGGTGCGCGAGCCGGAAAGCGGACCGCCCATCGGCAAGGCCATCCAGGTGCAGATGACCAGCCACGATCCGGCAGCGCTCGACCGCGCCGCGGACATCGTGAAGGCCAAGCTCGCCTCCGATCCGCAGCTTATCGAGCTTGAGGACAACCGCACCTCGCCCAGCATCGAGTACAACCTCACCGTCGATCGCGAGGCGGCGGGCCGATATGGCGTGGACGTGCTGGCGGTGGGCCAGGCAATCCAGTTCCTGACCGACGGGGTGCTGGTCGGCCGGTTCCGGCCCGACGACGCCCAGGACGAGCTCGACATCCGGGTGCGGTTCCCCAGCGACGCGCGGACCGTCGCGGCGTTCGACCAGCTGAAGATCACGACGCCTTCGGGGCCGGTGCCGGCGAGCTATTTCATCAAGCGTGTGCCGGCCCAGCAGATCACCCAGATCCAGCGCCGGGAGGGCCAGCGGATGGTGCTGATCCAGGCCAACACCGTGGCCGGCGTCGCCGCCAACCAGAAGATCGCCGCGCTGAAGCCCTGGATCGCCAAGGCCGGCCTCGATCCCGAGGTGCATGTGAAGTTCACCGGCGCCGACGAGCAGGGCCAGGACGCGGCCAGGTTCTTCATGGTGGCCATGGCCGTCTCGCTGTTCCTGATGGGGGTGATCCTGCTCTGGCAGTTCAACAGCTTCTACGGCGTGCTGGTGACCCTCTCGGCGGTCGCCCTGTCCACCGTGGGCGTGTTGCTGGGCATCCAGATCAACGTGGCCCACACGTTCGACTACATCTCGGTGATCATGCTGGGCACCGGCGTGGTGGCCCTGGCCGGCGTCGTGGTCGGCCACAACATCGTGCTGGTGGACACATTCTACCAGCTCCGCCGCCAGGGCTTCGCGGCCGACGAGGCGTCCGTGCGGGCCGCCATCCAGCGCTTCCGGCCGGTGATGCTGACCACCCTGGTGACGGTCGTGGGCCTGCTGCCGCTGATGTTCCAGGTGCATCCGGACTTCCGCACCGGCCACATCGAGACCAAGGCGCCCGGATCGGAACTCTGGGTGCAGCTTTCCGCGGCGGTGATCTGGGGCCTGTCCTTCGCCACCCTGCTCACCTTGGTGCTGACGCCGGTGCTGCTGGCCGCCCCGATGGTCGCCTCTCGCCGGTTCGGCTGGCTCTGGCGCCGGGTCCGCGGCCGGCCGGAGCCCAGGCCGGCGCCGGCCAGACCCTACGACGTCCCCCGGGCCGCGGAGTAGGCGGTGGCCGGGCTCACCTCGCGCCTGGCCGGGCAGCAGGACATTCCGGCGCTCGAGGCAGTGATGGCAGCTGCCATCGCGGAGCTGCAGCGCGGCTTCCTGTCACCCGCCCAGATCGCCGCCAGCCACACCATTATGGGCCTCGACCGCCAGCTGATCGCCGACCAGACCTATTTTGTCGTCGAGGCGCCCAATGACGCCGGCGTGCAGATCGCCGGCTGCGGGGGGTGGAGCCGCCGGACGACGCTCTATGGCGGAGACCACTCGCCCGGCCGCGACGCCGCCCTGCTGGACCCCGCCGCCGATCCGGCCCGCGTGCGGGCGATGTACACCCACCCGGCCTTCGCGCGCCGCGGCGTCGGGCGGCTGATCCTCCAGCTTTGCGAGACCGCGGCCGGGGCGGAAGGCTTCAGCCGCCTGGAGTTGATGGCCACCCTCGCCGGCCGCGAGCTCTACAGCCGCTGCGGCTACCTTGAGATCGAGCACATCGTCGATGACCGCGGCGGCGAACCCGTGCCGCTGGTGCGCATGGGCAAGGCTATCGGCTAGGCTTCCCGGGTCTGGCGCCGCCACAGCGCCGCGTACTCGCCGGTCCTGGCCAGCAGGTCGGCGTGGGTTCCGCGCTCGACGATGCGCCCGCGGCGCAGGACCAGGATCTGGTCGGCGTCGACGATGGTCGAGAGGCGGTGGGCGATGACCAGGGTGGTCCGCCCGGCCTTCACCTTGCGCAAGGTTTCCTGGATCGCCGCCTCGGTGGGGCCGTCCAACGCGCTGGTCGCCTCGTCGAGGATCAACACCCGCGGATCGGCCAA
>JBIOED010000069.1:0-17279 GCA_044445675.1 Caulobacterales bacterium
CGCCGCCTCGGGCTTGAAGAACAGCTTGGATTCGAAGTCGAGGCCGGGCGAAAGCCCCATGTAGGCGTGGGCGGGCCTCGCGTAGCAGTAGATGCAGCCGTGCTCGCAACCACGGTAGGGGTTGATCGAGGCGGAGAAGCCGACGTCCGGGCTGTCGTTCCGGGTGATGATCGCCTTGGCCTTCTCGGGCGAGACGGTGGTGGTGAGCTGGACGGGTTCGACGTCCTGCTCGGTCCATCCATCGTCGAAGTCCTCGCGCTGGAGAGATTCGAAGCGGCCGGTGTGGCTCGACTTGGCCCCGCGTCCCCGCGCGGCGCCCACGATGGGAGGTGACATGGGCATCGGACGACCATAGCCGCGGGATCGAACAAAACAAGAACATTCGCCGACGCTCGGTGTCCGCTCTCCGGTGGGGCGACGAAGACAGTTCGCGACCCGTTGCGGACGGGGGAGAGAGTGCCTCGGCGCCGCGCACCGCTTCAGCCGGTGCGCCCACTGCAATTCGTCCGTCTTGCAAAATGCCGCCGGCGGCCGCAGCGTTCAGCTTCGCTAAGGCGTCCGACTGCAGAATCTCGGACAAGCTGGGCGCTCGTCGCAGCGATCGCTCGCCAGAGGAGGCGAAATGTGGGTCGTCCCGGGCTTCCTCATCGCAGCGGCGATCGGTCTGGTGGTGGTGCTCACGGCGTACGGTCGCGGGGCCGTTCACCTCGATAGCCATCCGTGGATTCTCCACGACACGGCGAAGCTGCATGTGAACATCCTGGCCGGCCTTGCCGGCTTCGCCTTCACCGGCGTCGTGCTGGTCGTGACCCTAGCTCGGGACCGGACAAGCGCTGCCGACGTCTCCCTCGACATCGTCATCGTCATGTTTCTGGTAGCCTACCTGTGGTGGATCGGCGGCGCCTTCCTGATCTCCTACATTCCCTACAAGGAGATAAGCGGCGACCTCGTGCCGCGGGTCCATTTCAGCCTGGCAACGACGTTGGAATACCGGACGGTCTTCCTATCCTGGTTTGCGCTGCTGCCGCTCTTGCAAGCGAACGGACTTGGCCGCCTTGCCCCGGTTCTCTATTTCGTCTTGCCCGTATCTCTGCTTTGCGGATCGGTGCTCGTGTCCATGACTGTCGATGGCCTAGGTCTCATGCGGGTCTGGGAGACCTATCTTTCGGCAACCGTGGGCCTCATTCTCGCTCTGGGATACGCTGCCGCCGTCGCGTTCGCGATCCCCGGCGCTCGCTCCGCCTACTCGCCGCTGTACCTCTCGCTGGTCATCTTCTGCGTCAACGGCGTTGGCTTCGCGCTGGCGTCGCTCACGCCGCTCTCACCGCGATATGCTGGCGTCAAACGCTTCTACGAGCGACACGGCAGGCGGATTGTCGTTGCCGACATGCAACTGACCATGGTGTCGCTTGCCTTACTCTGGCTTGCTGTCGTCGGCGTCATCTGAATGGGCCACTCCCCGGCGCGGTGGGGCGCCGCGCTAACGGTCGGTTTCCACCCGTTCCAGACCTTGGACAGGTCCGCTTGTGGGCAGCGAGTGCGTAACATAGGGATAGACGCAGCCGTGCTCGCAACCTCTGTAGGGATTGATCGAGGCGGAGAAGCCGACGTCCGGGCTGTCGTTCCTGGTAATGATGAGCTTGGCCTTTTCAGGCGAGACCGGTGGAGAGTGGCGCGGGCTCGATGTCGTCGCTCGTCCAGCTGTCGTCGAAAGCCTCGCGCGTGGCGGATTCGTAGCGCCTGGTGACGTTGGTCCGGGCGCCGGGTCCCGGCCCGCGTAGATCTGCTGGGTGAAGGTGGTCACTCGCCGACGTCAAAGCGTCGACAAGAGCAGAACCAGAACTCATTGACCGCCGACGTGGCGCCGGGACATCTGGCGAGATGCTGAGCGTGATCGTGGAGACGGGCGACGCGGGCGACCGGTTGCCGGCGCTGCTGGCCGCCCTGACCTCGGCGGCGGTCGAGGGGCTGGTGCGCGAGGTGCTGATCGCCGGCGGCAGGCCGCCGGAGCTGCTGGCGGTTCTGCGCGAGGAGACCGGCGCGGAACTGGCGGACGACCTGGCCGCCGCGATCCGCGCCGCGCGATCCGGGCGACTGCTGGTGCTGCCGGCCAGGATCCGCCTGAGGGCCGGTTGGCTGGAGGCGCTCGCCGGGCATCTGCGGGGCGGCGGCGGCGAGGCCGTGATCGCCGGCGCGGGCGGCGCCTTCGGCGCCAAGCCGTTCGGCGTGCTGGTGGGGCGGGCGGCTGCGGCCGGCCTAGCGCATCCCGATCTCAAGCGGCTGCGCGGCCAGTTGGGACGTGGCGCGGCCCGGCTGGCCTAGGTCCAGCCGCTCGTCGATCGTCCGGTCGCCCGAGGCCAGGGCGTCGAGGCTGGGCGAGGCCTCGCCCCACATCTTGCGATAGGTCCAGTAGCCGGCCAGCACGCGCTGCACGTAGGTCCGGGTCTCCTGGGCAGGGAGCGACTCCATCAGCAGCAGGCTGTCGGCCTCGTCGCCCAGCAGCTGCGCGGTCCTGGCGACGGTGGCCGGGCCGCTGTTGTAGGCCGCCACCGCGCGCACCAGGCCGTGGCCGACGCCCTTGTCCAGCAGCCAGGTGAAGTAATCCTGGCCGACCCGCAGGTTGAAGGCGGGATCGAGCAGTGGCCTGGTGTCGGTCTTCAGCTTGTCGTCGCCGGCCGCGCGGGCCGCGGCGGCGGGCATCACCTGCATCAGGCCGGTCGCCCCCACGGGCGAGACCGCCTGCGGGTTGAAGCGGCTCTCCTGGCGGACCATGGCGTAGACCAGGGCCTTGTCGAGGGTGAAGCCGTCGAGGGGCGTAAGCTCGGGCGTCGGGTAGTCGAGGTCGGCGCTCCGGGGCGGATTGGCGCGGTCGGCGAGCGAGGTCCCCATGGCCAGCGTCAGGGCTTTCCAGCGCGCCACCTCCGCGGGACCGTGCGCCAGCGCCATGCCGGCGCGCAGCTCCTGGATGGCGTCCGAGCCGCGCCCGATCTGGGCGAGGGCGGCGGCCCGGTGGGCGCGCGCGTCGGTGGCGACGAACGCCTGGAGGTCGGCCGACGGCGAGTCCGCGCCCGGCGCGGTGTAGGCGGCCAACAGCAGCTTCGCCACCGGATCGTCGCTGGCGGCGACGCTGGCCTGGTCGGCAAGCTTCAGCTGCCGCCTAGCGAGGATGCCGTAGAAGGTCTCGGGGTTGCGCGCGGCGGCGCGCAGAAAGCCCGTCGATCCCCTGGTGTCGCCCTGGGCCTCGGCGGCGCGCGCGGCCCAGTAGGCCGCCCCGGACTGCAGCCAGGCGTCGCACTCGCCGTCGCGGGCGAGGTCGGCGAAGTTGTCGCGCGCCTTGTCGTAGGCTTTCAGCCGGTAGGCGGCCAGGCCCGCGATCCAGCGGTCGCCGGACGCCGAGGCCAGGCTGTAGGCGCGGCGAACGTCGCCGTCGAAATAGGCCTCGCGCCCCCGGCGGGCCTTGTCGGAGAGCGCCGGGTTCGTCGACGCGGGCCCGTCAGCCAGCGCGATCACCGGGCGCGGCGCCGCCTCGGCTGCGGGATCAGTCTTGCGCTTGGCGGCGAGCGCGAAGATCCGGCCGGCGACCGGCAGGTCGCGGAACTTGGCGAGCCAGCCGGAGAGTTCGTCATAGGCCGCCACATGAGCCGTCGGGTGCATCAGCTCGCGAAAGCTCAGATACCCCAGCAGCGAGCGGTCCTTGACCGTCCCGGCCTGCATCTGGGCGTCGATGAAGTCGCCGCGCGCGGTGGCGTCGAAGGCCGCGGAATAGGCGCGGGCGTCGTCGCTCGACAGCGCCGGCGGCGCTTCCGCCCAGGCGGGAGAGGGAGCCGCCGCGCCGGCGATGGAGGCGGCGCCGGCCAGGGCGAGAACCCCGACCCATGGGCGCTTGTTCAGCGTCATGCCGTCTCGTCCGCGCGGCCCCTCTGAAGTGGGCTGTGCGCAGTCCTTTTCTCGATGTCCCCACGGCAAGGGTTAGGCGGGACGGTCGGGCCGATCAAGTCTTTCCGTCAGGGTAAGCAGGTCGACCCACGCGCGCTTCTTCGCCGCGGGCTGGCGCAGCAGGAAGGCGGGATGCAGGGTCGGCAGGGCCGGAAGCTCAAGGCTCCCGTCGGCCGAGCGCCATTCGTGCCAGCGGCCCCGCATGGAGAGGATGCCCTCGTCCTTCTTCAGCACCGCCTTGGCCGAGGCGCCGCCGACCAGCAGCAGCATCTTCGGCTTCACCAGCGCAATCGCCCGCTCCAGGAAGGGCGCGCAGACCGCCTGTTCGGCCGGCGTCGGGGTGCGGTTGCCGGGCGGGCGCCAGAAGACGGTGTTGGTGATCAGGACCCGGCCCGTCAGCCCCGCCGCCGCCAGCATCCGGTCGAGCAGCTGCCCCGCGCGGCCCACGAAGGGCTGGCCTTGGCGGTCCTCGTCGGCGCCCGGCCCTTCGCCGATCACCATCAGCGGGGCGGCCGGATCGCCACGCCAGACCACGGCCTGCGAGGCCGCGCCTTCGAACCTCAGCGGACAGCCGTCGAAGCCGGCGATGGCGGCGGCCAGCGCCTCCAGGCTATCGGCCTGGGCGGCCAGCGCCTGGGCCTGGGCGACCGCGCCGGAAACGTCCGCCTGGACGGGCCGGGCCGGCGAGGCCGCGGATACCGAGGCGACCTTGCGCTCCGGCGCCCGCGGCGGCGCGACCCGCCCCGCCGCGATCCGGTCGACCGGTTCCTCCAGCAACATGGCGTCCACTCCGCCCTCGGCCCAGAAGGCGAGGAGGGATTCGGAGAGGCGGGCGGAGGCGGCGGGCATGGCCGAAGTCTTGGCCGGTGACGGATGGGCTGTCACGCGCGAATGCGCTTGGGCTTGCGCCGCGGCGAAGGCGGGTCCTGAATGGCCGCGACGAGATCACCCGGGAGGTCGCGATGCACGACGGGTCTGTGGACATCAAGGCGGAGGCCCGCGCGCGAATCTACGCGCAATCGATCGAGGCGGTGGATCCCGCCCAGCCGGACCTGTTCGCCCAGGACGCCATGTGGCCGATCTTCGAGCGGCTGCGCGCCGAGGCGCCGGTGCACCATACCGACTCGCCCACCTACGGCCCGTTCTGGTCGATCAGCTGCTGGAACGACATCATGGCGGTGGATTCCAACCACCAGACCTTCTCCTCCGCCGACGGCATCACCTTGCCGAGCCTCGAAGCCAAGCGGGAGACCGACAAGCGCGGCGCGCGGCCGAGCTTCATCTCCATGGACCCGCCGCGCCACGACGAGCAGCGCAAGACCGTCAGCCCGGTGGTGGCGCCGTCCAACCTCGCCAACATGGCGCCAGTGATCCGCGAGCGGGCGGGGCAGATCCTCGACGGCCTGCCGATCGGCGAGGAGTTCGACTGGGTCGAGCTGGTGTCGAAGGAGCTGACCGCCATGACGCTGGCGAACCTGTTCGACTTCCCGCAGGCGGAGCGGCGGCTCTTACCCTACTGGTCGGACATCCTGACCAATTCGCCCGGGCACGGGCCGGTGACCAGCTGGGAGCAGAAGCGCGAGGAAATCGATGCCCTCATGGGACGCTTCACCGAGATGTGGAACGCCAAGGTCAACGCGCCGCCGTCGGGCGACCTGATTTCGATGCTGGCCCACGGGCCCTCGACGCGGGACATGGAGCGGCAGGAGTATTTCGGCAACGTCGGCCTGTTGATCATCGGCGGCAACGACACCACGCGGAACACCATCTCAGGCTCGGTCTACGCCCTGAACCGGAACCCGGGCGAGTACGCCAAGCTGCGCGCCGACCCGGCGCTGATCCCGGCCATGGTTTCGGAGACCATCCGCTGGCAGACTCCGCTGGCGCACATGGCGCGCACGGCGACCGAGGACGTCGAGATGGGCGGCAGGGCCATCAAGGCCGGCGACCGCGTGGTCATGTGGTACGTCTCGGGCAACCGCGACGCCAGTATGGTCGAGGACCCCGACAGCTACCGCATCGACCGCGCCCGGCCGCGCCAGCACATGTCCTTCGGCTTCGGCATCCACCGCTGCGTCGGCAACCGGCTGGCGGAGCTGCAGCTGACCATCATCTGGGAGGAGATCATGAAGCGCTTCCCGGTGATCGAACTGGTCGCCGAGCCGTCGCGCACCCATTCGATCTTCGTGAAGGGCTACGAGACCTTGCCGGTGGTGATCCCCCGCCGGGCGTAAGGCCGACCTAAACCATCCGCATCCAGAAACTCGCGCCATAGAGGTCCACGCCGGCCAGGGGGCCTTGCCGCAGCATCGCCTCGGCATGGGCGGCGAGCTCGGGGTCGCGGCCCACGAACCAGCAGGGAAACAGGATCTCGAACCGGGCGGCGCCGAACAGCAGGGCGGTGGCCAGCAGGTACTGCTCGTTCCACAGCCGGTGCACGTGGCCGGAGATGTAGTCGTAGGGCAGGTAGATGTCGTGGATGTGCACGATCACGCCCGGTTTCAGGCGCGGCAGGATCTCCAGGAAGAACACCGAGACGTCCGAGCCCTGGAACGTGCGGTGGGAGGAATCGAGGAAGAAGATGTCGCCGGGCTGCAGGGCGTCGAACATCTCCATGCGGCACTGTTCCAGCGGCCTGCGGATCACCTGGTCGCAGAGCTTGTCGACGGCGTTGCGCGGCTCGGGGTCGATGGAGGTCAGTTGGGTGCGCAGGCCGTAGAGCTGCACGGCGCGCCGCGCGAACTTGGTGGAGACGCCTGAGCCCACCTCCACGAACCGGACGGGGTTGTGGGCGCGCAGCATGCCGGTCAGCGCCATGCCGTCGAGCGGCGGGAACCAGGAATTCAGCCAGAAGGGCGCCGTCGAGGCGTAGTCGCCGCCGAGCGGCAGCTGGGCGAAATCCGATTGCAGGTCGCCCAGACCGGTGAGGAAGGCGCGATACCGCTCGCGCCCCGCGCCGATCAGGCTCAGGAGCTCCGGATGCGCCGGGCGCCCGGCGCCGTAGCGGACCTCGGCGGTATAGGAATAGTCGACCACCTTGAAAGTCTGGCGGGCGGTTTCGGTGGAGAACACCTGCGCGGCCAGCGTGGGGACTGCCTCGGCGGGGGACTGGGCCGCCGCCAGCGCGCGGGCGTAGGCGTCCTCGGCGGCTTGCGTCCGCCCTGCGTCGCGCAGCGCCACCGCCAGGTCGCACAAGGCTCGTGGGTTGGCGCCCTCGCGCTCCGTAGCCGCGGCGATGGCGGCGATCCCCTCGTCCCGCCGGCCGAGTTTGTAGAGCGCGATGCCGTGCAGGTGGCGGGCCTGCACATGGTCCGGTTGGGCGGCCAGGATCGTGCGGAACGTGTGCTCGGCGTGGTTCAGCAGATGCGACCGCAGCCAGGACAGGCCGAGCTGCAGGTTCCGCTGGTGCGGATCGGTCGAGGCGTTTTCGGACATCTGGACTCTTTGGAACGGTGAAGCGGCGCACAGAACCGCTTCGCGAGCCCGGGAGCAACATGGAACCCTTCGCGAGACGGCCGGCAACGCCTAGGCTCGATGTCATGACCGGCTCTCCGCCCGAAGGCGCCCGCGCCGCGCCCTCCACGGCGCGCAACCGCCAGCCGATCCTCGACGCCTTGCGGCCGAGGCTGCCGGCGAAGGCGCGGGTGCTGGAGGTGGCGAGCGGGGCGGGCGAGCACGCCCTGTTCCTGGCCGCCGCCCTGCCGGGCGTGACCTGGCAGCCGACCGACCGAGACGCCGAGGCCCTGGCCAGCATCGCCGCCTGGCGCGGCGCGGCGGGCTCCGCGAACCTCTTCGCCCCGTTGCGGCTCGATGCGGCGGATCCGGCGTCGTGGCCGGCCAGCCCGGTGGAGGCCGTGGTCTGCATCAACATGATCCACATTTCGCCCTGGGCGGCGTCGCAGGGGCTGATGGCCGGCGCGGCGCGGGTGCTGACGCCCGGCGGGCGGTTGTTCCTCTACGGCCCCTATCTGGAGGCGGACGTGGATACGGCCCCCAGCAACCTGGCCTTCGACGAGAGCCTGAAGCGCCGTGACCCGGCCTGGGGCCTGCGCGACCTCGCCGCGGTGGCGACGCTGGCCGCAGCCAACGGCCTCACCTTCGGCGAGCGAATTGCCATGCCCGCCAACAACCTGATGGTGGTGTTCGAAAGGCCTAGGGTCTCTTGAGGTCTGGACGTGAGGCCAGGAAGGCGGCGCGTTCGGCGGCGGTCAGCACCTTGGCCTTCTTCTGGCGCGAGACCTTCGGCGTCGGCGGGGCGTAGACGCCGGGCGGCGGCGGGGCGGGCTTCAGGTCGGAAAAGCGCTTGGGCGGGGGTTTTCCAATGGTCGACATGTTCGGGGCGTCCTAGCGTTTGCGGAAGCGCTTGGCCTCGGCGGCCAGGGAGGCCCCCCAGGGATCGGGGCGGTCGTCGTCCGGCAGGAAGGGAAGCGCGCCGGCCACCCCGCGCAGGGCGAGCCAGAGCTGCTGATTGAAGTGGCCGAGCACGCGCAACGGGCGGCGCTTGCCGTCGGTGACATCCCAGCCTTCGGCCTCGAAAGCGGCGACCTGGGCCGGGACCGGCAGGCGCTCCGGCCTGTCCCAGCCGGCTGGCCGCGGATGGTCCTCGGCCTGGTCGGCCGTAAGGCCGAAGAGGGTCATCGAGCATTCGTCGATCTCCGGATGATCGGCGCGGGCCTCCGGCTCAGCGAACTCGCGCTTGAGCACGGCGCGGTACTCCAGATCGGCGACGCCGGGCAGGTCGATCAGGCGGCGCAGCGCGGGCGGGCGGTCCATGGCGCTGGCCTATCGCGCTTTGCGGGACTTGGGTTGCAAAAAGCGAACACGCCTGTCGGAACTGCGCCCTGCGGCGCGTCCTCCGGACGAACCGGCCGCAAGGAGCGCCAAATGCCCAAAATCCACCCCTTCCTGTGGTTCGACACCCAGGCCGAAGAGGCGATGAACTTCTACGTCTCGATCTTTCCCAACTCGAAGGTCCTGAACGTCGGGTCAGGGCCGGAGGGCAGGGTGATGACCGCGGATTTCGAGTTGGACGGCTTGCGGGTGACGGCGCTGAACGGCGGCCCGAACTTCGCCTTCTCCGAAGCCGTGTCGTTCGTGGTCGACTGCAAAGACCAGGCGGAGGTTGACTACTATTGGGACAGGCTCGTGGACAAAGGCGCGCCCAGCCAGTGTGGCTGGCTGAAGGACCGCTTCGGCTTTTCCTGGCAGATCGTGCCGCAGCAGCTCTTCGAGACCATCGGCGGTTCCGATCCCGAGGGGCGCAAGCGCGCCATGGCCGCGATGATGCAGATGACCAAGCTCGACGTGTCCAAGCTGCAGGCGGCGTATACGGGCGCTTCGTGACGTTCCCGGCGGCTTTTCCTTGACCGCCGCTAGGTGACCTTCGGATAAGTCCGCGCAGGGACCAACGGAGCACCGGGGCATGAGCGAAGACGCCAATCCAGCCGAAGCGCGCGAGGCGATGGAGTATGACGTCGTCATCGTCGGCGCAGGGCCGGCGGGCCTGTCGGCCGCGATCCGGCTGAAGCAGCTGGCCGCCGCGGCCGGGACCGAGGTCACCGTCGCGGTGCTGGAGAAGGGCTCCGAGGTCGGGGCGCACATCCTGTCGGGCGCGGTGATCGACCCGGTCGGCATGAACGAGCTGTTCCCCGACTGGAAGGCCCTGGGCGCGCCGCTGGAGACGCCGGTCACCGCGGACAAGTTCGTCGTGCTGGGCCCGCAGGGCTCCGTGGGCCTGCCGATGTTCGGCATGCCGGGTTTCATGCACAACCACGGCAACTACATCGCCTCGCTGGCCAACGTCTGCCGGTGGCTGGGCCAGCAGGCCGAGTCCCTGGGCGTCGAGGTTTATCCGGGCATGGCGGCTTCGGAGGCGGTGTTCGATGAGGCGGGCGCGCTCAAGGGCGTGGTGGCCGGAGTGTTCGGCATCGACAAGACCGGCGCCAAGGGCCCCGACTACCAACCGGGCATCGAGCTGCATGGCAAATACGTTTTTATCGGCGAGGGCGTACGCGGTTCGCTCGCCAAGCAACTGCGCGCCAAATACAGCTTGGCTGAGCGGGCCGACCCGGAAAAATACGGCATCGGCCTGAAGGAGATCTGGCAGGTGCCGGACGAGGTCTTCGTCCCGGGTCTCGTGCAGCACACGGTGGGCTGGCCGCTGGATGACAAGACCGGCGGCGGCAGCTTTCTCTATCATTTCGGCGACAACTACGTCGCCTTGGGCTTCGTGGTACACCTCAACTACCAGAACCCCTGGCTCTCGCCGTTCGACGAGTTCCAGCGCCTGAAGCATCACCCCGAAATCGCCAGGCATCTGCAGGGTGGAAAGCGCATCGCCTATGGCGCGCGAGCGATTTCCGAAGGCGGCCTGCAGTCGGTGCCGCGGCTCTTTTTCCCGGGCGGCGTACTGCTGGGCGATAGCGCCGGCTTCGTGAACGTGCCGAGGATCAAAGGAAGTCACAACGCCATGAAGAGCGGCATGATGGCCGCCGAGGCGGCCTATGCGGCGATCCAGGCCGGCCGCTCGCGCGACGATCTCGTCGAATACGAGGACGCCTATCAGCGCTCCTGGATCCGCAAGGAGTTGCACACCGTCCGTAACGCAAAGCCGATCCTGTCGAAGTTCGGCACATTGATGGGTGGCGTGATCAGCATGTTTGACATGTGGTGCACGCAACTCCTGGGAGGCTTCTCGTTCTTCGGAACGATGCACCACGGCAAGACCGACGCCGCCTCCACGGGCCTCGCCAAGGACTACAAGCCCATCGTCTATCCGAAGCCGGACGGGGTGCTGTCGTTCGACAAGCTTTCCAGCGTGTTCCTGTCGAACACCAATCACGACGAGAACCAGCCGGCGCACCTGAAGTTGCGCGACCCGGCCGTGCCGATCGAGGTCAACCTGCCGAAGTTCGGGGAGCCGGCCAGGCTCTACTGCCCGGCCGGCGTCTACGAGGTGCTCTACGACGACAAGGGCGAGAACCCGAAGTTCCAGATCAACTTCCAGAACTGCGTCCACTGCAAGACCTGCGACATCAAGGATCCGTCACAGAACATCGTCTGGACGACGCCCCAGGGCGGCGACGGCCCCAACTATCCGAATATGTAAACGGTTCGTGGTTTGTGACAGCCGGCCGCCTTGCCGCGGCCATCCTTAGGTCCGAGAATCCAGCAATGCGTCTGCCACTCCTGCTTACCGCCGCCGCCCCGCTGGTCCTGCTCGCCGCCTGCGCCTCCGCGCCAGGCGCGGGCGCGCCCGGCGCCGCCGGTTCGGCCCAGACCGGCCCGCTGGCGGCGGACATCTCGCCCTACGGCATGTTCCTGGCCGGCGAGTCGGCGCTGAACAGCGGCAAGAGCGTGGATGCGGCGCGGTTCTTCGACCGGGCCCGGGCCGAGACGGGCAACGCGATGATCGGCGAAAAAGCCTTCACGGCGACCCTGCTGGCCGGCGACGTGCGGAAAGCCTCGTTGTTGGCGCCCACCGGCGAGGACGCCTCCGAGGCCGCGCGGCGCCTCGGCAAGCTGGTGGTGGCCGTCGAGGCCGTCGCCGAAGGCAAGGGCAAGGAGGCCAAGGCCCTGCTGGCCAACGACAGCATCGCCTTCCCGCACAAATCCGCCGCGGCCCTGCTGGCGCCCTGGGCGGCGGCCGAGGCCGGCGATGTGGAGGGCTCCCTGGTCCGGCCGCAGGTGCGCGGCGACCGGCTGGTGGATTACTTCGGCCAGCTCGGCCAGGCTGCGCTTTATGAGCGCGCCAAGCGCTATGACGAGGCCGAGACCGATTTCAAGGCGGTGGTCTCGGTCAGCACGCCTACCGAGATGGCCGTGCTGGCCTACGGCGGGTTCCTGGAGCGGCGCGGCCGCAATGTGGACGCCCTGGCCCTCTACGGCGAGCAGCTCGGCCGGGAGCCTGACAGCGTCGCGGTGAAGGATGCTCGGGCGCGCGCCGCGGCCGGCGCGCCGGCGCCCGCCATGCCGACCATACGCGAGGGCGCGGCGGCCGCCCTGCTGGCCCCGGCCGCCACTATGATGGCGGCCAAGCAGACCCAGCTGGCGCTCGCCTATCTGCGCCTGATCATCCGGCTCGACCCGCAGCGGGACGAAGCCTGGGTGATGGTCGGCGACCTGATGCAAGGCGCCGGCGACACCGACGCTGCGCGCGTCGCTTACGGTCATCCCAAGCCGGGCTCGACGGAGTTCTCTACTGCCCAGTCCAAGCTTGCCTGGACCTATCAGAACGCCGGCGACAAGGAGACCGCGCTGAAGCTCGCCCGCGCCGCGGCGGCCTCCGGGGACATCGACGCGCGGGTGACGCTGGCCGACCTCCTGCGCTCCGACGAGCACTATGCCGAGGCGGTGAAGGTGCTGGACGGCCTGATCGCTCAATCGAAGAAGCCCGACTGGCGGCTGCTCTACTCGCGCGGCGTCTCCTATGAGCGGTCGAACCACTGGCCGCAGGCGCAGGCCGACCTGCAGGCGGCCTTGAAGCTGCGCCCGGACGAACCGGAGCTGCTGAATTACCTGGGTTATTCCTGGATCGACCGCGGTGAGCATCTGCAGGAGGCCCGGGCCATGATCGAAAAGGCCGTGGCGGCCGACCCGCGCTCCGGCGCCATGGTGGATTCCCTCGGCTGGGCCTTCTACCGGATGGGCGACTACAAGAAGGCTGTCGATAAGCTGGAAGAGGCGGTCGAGCTGGACGCCGGCGATCCGGAGATCAACAACCACCTGGGCGACGCCTATTGGAAGGTCGGCCGCAGGGATGAGGCCCAGTTCCAGTGGCGGCGCGTCCTGACCCTCAAGCCGGACGACAAGATCAGGGCCAGCGCCGAGGCCAAGCTGGCCTCCGGCCTGGGCCCCGACGGGCCGACGCCGAAGCTCGCCGGCAGCTGACGATGGCGCGCGCGGCCTTCGCGCCCGCCAAGGTCAATCTCTTCCTGCACGTTGGTGCGCCGGAGGACGCGGGCTTTCATCCGATCTGCAGCCTGATGGCCTTCGCCGACGTCGGGGACCTGGTTTCGACCTTCGACGCCGAGGCGCTGTGCCTGCGCGTGGCGGGCCCTTTCGCGCGCGACCTGTCCGGCGACGACGGCAACCTGGTGCTGCGCGCGGCCCGGGCGCTGATCGCCAAGGCGGGGCGGCCCCTGCCGCCGGTGGGCCTCAGCCTCGAAAAGCGGCTGCCCGTGGCCTCGGGGCTCGGCGGCGGTTCAAGCGACGCGGGCGCGACGCTGCGGCTGTTGCGCGAGGCATTCACCCCTTCCCTCGGCGACGACGGGCTGGAAGCGCTGGCGGTCGCCCTGGGCTCGGACGGCGCGGCCTGCCTGTGGGGCGCGCCGGCGATCGCGCAGGGGCGGGGAGAGCGGCTGTCCGCGGCGCCGGGCCTGCCGCCGCTCGACGCGGTGCTGGTCAATCCGGGCGTCGCCGTCTCCACGGCCGAGGTCTACCGGCGGTTCGACGCCAATGGGCGGTTCGCTGACGTGACGCCGCCCGCCGCGCCCGAGTCCTTCGAGCACGTCACCGAGCTCGCTGCCTGGCTGGCCGGACAGCGCAACGACCTGGAAACGGCCGCCGTCGCCGTCGCCCCCGCCGTGGGCGCCGTACTGGACACCCTTGCGGGCGAACCCGAGACCCTGCTCGCCCGCGTGTCCGGCTCGGGCGGCACATGTTTTGCGCTCTGCGCCAGCGACATCGAGGCCGAGAGCCTGGCGGAGCGTCTGGAGGCTATCGCGCCCGACTGGTGGGTGCGGCGCTGCCGCCTGGGCGGCCCCTGGCCCGACCCCGCTTGACGAAGAACGGGGACCCCGAAGGATCCCCGTTCGCTTGGCCGCTCGGATCCGGTCAGGCCTGCACCACCTCGCCATGGAGGTTGATGTCGAGACCCTCGACCTCGACCTCCTCGGGGACCCGAAGGCCGATCGTGGACTTGATCACCAGCAGGATGAGGAAGGTGACCGCGCCGCAGTAGACGAACGTCGCGCCGACGTCCTCCAGCTGCAGGATCATCTGGCCGGGATTGTGGTCGTGGATCCAGCCTTTGGACGCCGAGTTGATCGCGTTGGACGCGAACACGCCGGTGAGCAGCGCCCCCAGCGCGCCGCCGACCCCGTGCACGCCCCAGGCGTCGAGCGCGTCGTCATAGCCGAAGATCTTCTTCACGTGGACCGCCGAGACGTAGCAGACCACGCCGGCCGCGATGCCGATCAGCAGCGCGTCCATCGGGCCCACGAAGCCCGAGGCCGGGGTGATCGCCACCAGGCCGGCCACCGCGCCGGACACCATGCCGAGCACCGACGGCTTCTTGCTGATGATCCATTCGGCGAACATCCAGGCCAGGGCGGCGCCGGCCGTGGCGACCTGGGTGGCGACGGCCGCCATGCCGGCCTGGACGTTGGAGGTCACCGCCGAGCCGGCGTTGAACCCGAACCAGCCGACCCAGAGCAGGGACGCCCCGATGACGCTGTAGGCGAGGTTGTGCGGCGCCATGTTTTCGGTCCCCAGGCCCTTGCGCCTGCCGAGCATCAAGGCGGTGACCAGGCCGGCCGTCCCGGCGTTCAGGTGCACCACCGTGCCGCCCGCGAAGTCGAGCGCGCCGGCCTTGCCGAGCCACCCGCCACCCCAGACCCAGTGGGCGATCGGGCAATAGACCAGCAGCAGCCAGGCCCCCATGAAGGCGAGAAAGGCGGAGAACTTCATGCGCTCGGCCAGGGCGCCGGCGATCAGCGCCGGCGTGATGATCGCGAAGGTCATCTGGAAGAACATGTAGACGGATTCAGGGATCGTCGGGGCGAGCGAACTGGTGGCGTTCAGCCCCATCGGCCCGAGCAGCAGGTAGTTCACGCCGCCGATCCAGGCGTTGCTCCGGCCGCCGTCGGTGAAGGCGAGGGAGTAGCCGATGACCATCCAGAGCACGGTGATCAGGGCGGTGGCCGCGAAGCTCTGGGCGAGCGTCGCCAGGATGTTCTTCTTGCGCACCATGCCGCCGTAGAACAGCGCCAGGCCGGGGATGGTCATCATCAGGACCAGCACCGACGAGGTGAGCATCCAGGCCGTGTCCCCGGTGTCGATCTTCGGCGGGGAGGGCGTCGGGGCGGCCGTCGCGGCAGGCTTCGCGGCCGGCGTGGCGGCGGCCGGCGCGGCGGGAGCCGGAGCGGTCGCCTGGGCGAAGGCGGAGCCGGCCAGCGGTCCGCCGATCATCGCTGCAGCGAGGGCGACCCCCGCCAGCTTTTTCAGTCCCATGCGCGTCATGTCGAATGTCCCCTTGTTCTTGATCGCTAGAGCGCCGCGGCGCCGGTTTCGCCGGTCCGGATTCGCACGGCCTCCTCGACGTTGAGGACGAAGATCTTGCCGTCGCCGATCTTGCCGGTGGCGGCGGCGACCTTGATGGCCTCGACCGCCCTGCCGACTGCGGCGTCGGCGACCACCGCCTCGAGCTTCACCTTCGGCAGGAAGTTCACCTGGTACTCGGCGCCCCGGTAGATCTCGGTCTGCCCCTTTTGGCGGCCATAGCCTTTGACTTCCGAAACCGTCAGGCCTTCGACGCCGGCGCTGACCAGCGCCTCGCGCACGTCGTCCAGCTTGAAGGGTTTGACGATCGCCATGATCAGTTTCATCCGTTCGCTCCCGCGATCCTTAAGGCTGCACCCGCCGCCCGTGTGGACTTGGCGCCGTCGCGAGCGTCCTCATCCGGCTCGCGGCGGTCGGCTGACGCTATCGGCGGATGGCCCTGGGTGGCGGCGCGCTGCGGGCAAGCTGGGCAAGAAGGCGCCGCGCGCCCGATTCGTGGGCGGCCCCAGCGGGCCTTGCCCGAAAATTGGGCGATTGAGCCGCCCGGGCCGATTGTTCTAGGGTAGCGGCCTCACGTTCACGACCCCGTGACGCGGGACCTTAAGCCCTACGGCGCGTAGACACCGCGAACTCTCGCGATACACACGCGTTCCCATTTACCAGTCTCTCGCGGGCTGTTCGCATTAACTCGAGGACCTGATGCCGATCCATCGCATGCTGACCGCGGCCGCGGCCGTTTCCCTGATCGCCGGCGCCGCCATCGCCCAGACCCCAGCGCCTGCCACGGCCCCCGCCGCCGCTCCTGGCGAGAAGCTGGTCCCGAACGGCGACCTGATCACCACGCTCCGCCTGTCGGGGCATTTCACCACCTTCGTGAAGGCGCTCGACGCCACCAACCTCTCGAGCCTGCTGAAGTCGAGCCCCGGGCTGACGGTGTTCGCCCCGACCGACACGGCCTTCCCGCAATCCAAGCTCGACAGCCTGATGGGCGACAAGCAGGCCCTGCAGAAGATGCTGCTGCACTACATCATCAACGCGCGCGTCGACTCCTCGAAGATCAAGGGCTCGCACGGCCCGGTGCCGTCGGGCGCAGGCGACCAGATCGTGCTGGATGGCACGGGCGACATGCTGAAGGCCGACAACGCCACCATCATCCAGCCCGACGTGATGACCACCAACGGCGTCATCCACGTGATCGACGCCCTGATGGTGCCGGGCTCGGTCCCCGCGACCCTGCCGCAGCAGTCCGCGACCGAGGCGGCGCCGGCGGCGGCAGAACCTGCGGCGGAGCCGGAACCGGCCCCCAAGGCCGCCGTCCACAAAAAGAAGAAATGAACCTTCACCGGCGTGGGGCTTTTTAGTTGCCGACGACGACAACGGAGACCCACGCCATGAAGATCGCACATCTGCTTACCGCCGCCGCCGCGGCCGCTCTCATCGGCGGCGCGGCCTATGCGCAGCAGACCACCACGACCACCACCACGCCCAGCACGTCGGCCACGACTTCGGCGGACGTCGGTGCGCCGGCGGCGCCCACCGGGGCGGCCATCTCGACTTCGGTCACCACCACCGATGCGTCGGGCGCTTCGGTGACCAACACGACGACCACCAACGGGCCGGTGCCGGACACCCCCGAGAACCGCGCCAAGTACGGCCAGCCGATGTCGCACGCCGGCAAGCGGACGGCCGCGAAGGGCAACTAACAACGGCCGTCTTCCGCCCGCGGGCGGGTTGAAGCCAAGGTCGGCGGGCCCTATGGTCCGCCGACTTTTTTTGCGCCTGCGAACAGCTCCAGCCCCATGCCCGACAAGCCGCTTTCGTTTCAGGACCTGATCCTGAAGCTGCACGACTATTGGAGCCGTCAAGGCTGCGTGATCCTGCAGGCCTATGACGTGGAGGTCGGGGCCGGCACGCTCAATCCGGCGACGGTGCTGCGCGCGCTGGGCCCGAAGCCCTGGAAGGTCGCCTATGTGCAGCCCTCGCGCCGCCCCGCTGACGGGCGCTACGGCGAAAACCCCAACCGGCTGCGCCAGCACCACCAGTACCAGGTGGTCCTGAAGCCC
>JBIOED010000070.1:0-16997 GCA_044445675.1 Caulobacterales bacterium
GCCATGGAACAGTTCGGCCAGGAAGATGCCCGGATAGAGCTGGGCCAGGGGCGTTACGGCGGCGTGGGTGAAGCTGGCATAGGCCTCGCGGCACATTTCCAGCAGGTCGGCAGGTGCGATTTCGTCGCCGGCGAAGGCGCCAATGACGCGGGCGGCGACATCGGCATAGGGCTTGTCGGCGAACCCCGCGATCTCCGCAGGCGCGACCTGCGGCCAGTCCTCCGGCACATAGAGGCCACCGTCCGGCGCGAGGCCGCCCAGCACCGCGTCCACGAAGCCCACGTGCGGCGCCTGCCCGCGAGTGGAGACGTAGCGCATCAGCCCTTCATCCGTTTGAAGACCGCCGCGCCATAGACACCCGCCAGGCCGCCGGCCAGGCCGAACCAGGTCAGCGCGTACTCCAGGTGATGGTTGGGGATGTCGATTGGGAATGGCGCGGGTTCGAGCGCCTTGAAGTCGGGGTTGCTGCTGGTCGCCGCCATCAGGAACACCGGCGCCACCGGCCGGTCGGCGCCCAAGGCGGCCGCCATGGCCTTAGCGTCGTGCAGGAACCAGCGGCGAGGCGTATTCTTGGGCGTCATGAAGTTGCCGCGCTCCGGCGCGCGCAGCACGCCCACCACCTCGACCGGGTCGGCGCTGTAGGGGTCGGGCAACGGTCGGGCCGTGACGGTGTCGGGCACGAAGCCGCGGTCGACCAGGATCGAGCGGTAGACTCCGGAGATCACCGGGCACGCGGAGATCAGCCGCGAGCCGATCTCGGCGTTGCGCAGGGCGTAGAGCTCCAGGGTCGGCGCATGGGCGAGGCCGCGGCAGGTGACCCTGACCCGGGTGAAGTCCACGTCGTGGCCGTTGGCCAGCGCGTCCAGCACCGGCTCGATCGGCCTGGCGGGCGCGGCCTCGGCGGCGGCGATGTGGGCGAGCAGGCCTTCCTTCCACTTCAGCCGCTGCAGCTGCCAGACGCCCAGGCCAATGAGGATCGCAAACGCGATCGCGGCGGCGATCGTCAGACCGACGGGGAACCCGGTCGCCGGCGGCCGGAGCGCGCGCGGCGCGATCTGCGGCTCCCAATCACCCGTCTGGGGGCCTTCAGTCATGGCGCGCCTGGCTGGCCTTGTTGATGAACTGCGCGGCGAGCATCAGCCCCTTCATGGGCCGTAGCAACGTGAGCACGAGCACCAGGGTCAGGGGCAACCAGACGAGCAGCGTGAGCCCGACCGAGCGCGTGGCGAACATCGTGAACAGCGCGCCGAACGCGGCGACCAGCCCCGCGATCAGGATCACGAACACCGCCGGCCCGTCGCCCGAGTCGGCCTGGGCCAGGTCGAAGCCGCACGCCTCGCACCGCCGCGAGACGGTCAGGAAGCCCTCGAACAGGCGCCCCTCTCCGCAGTTGGGGCAGCGCCCGGCTGCGCCCGAGAGCAGAGGATTGGGCTTGCCCATCCGCTATCCGCCGTGGGCTCCGAAGATCACGTAGATGAAGGCGAACAGGAACAGCCAGACCACATCGACGAAGTGCCAGTACCAGGCAGCCGCCTCGAAGCCGAAGTGCTTCTGCGGGGTGAAGCCGCCCCCGATCAGGCGGATCAGACATACCGTCAGGAAGATGGTGCCGATCAGCACATGGAAGCCGTGGAAGCCGGTGGCCATGAAGAAGGACGAGCCATAGAGGCCGGCGTTGGCCGCCTCTTCCGAGAAGAAATATTTGTGCTCGATGATGTGGCTGTACTCATAGGCCTGGATCGCGGTGAACAGCACCCCCAGGCAGATGGTCAGGAAGAGGCCGATCTTGGCGCCGCGCCGATCGCCGGTCTGCAGCGCGTGGTGGGCCCAGGTCACCGTCGTGCCGGAGAGCAGCAGGGTCAGGGTGTTGACCAGCGGCAGCTGGAAGGCGGGCACCGTCTCGACGCCGTGCGGCGGCCAGTGGGCCCAGGCGGCCCTGACCTCCTCGATCGACGAGGCCGCCCGCACGTGGTGGAACAGCGCCATCTCGAAGAAGATCCAGAACCAGGCGACGAAGAACATCACTTCCGACGCGATGAACAGGATCATGCCGTAGCGCAGGCCGATGGAGACCACCGGGGTGTGGTCGCCGCCATTGGCTTCCATGACCACGTCGCGCCACCAGACGATCATCGTGAAGAGCACGCCCGCCAGGCCCAGGAAGAACAGCCAGCTGGTGTGGGCGGGCAAACCGAACATGCCCTTCAGCCAGGTGACCCCGCCCAGCGCCATCACCAGCGCGGAAATCGAGCCGACCAGGGGCCAGGGCGACGGGTTCACCAGGTGGTAGTCGTGCTTCACGCCTTCGGCCATCGGTGGTCCTAGTCCCTCACAAATCGCGCGGCCCCGGGGCGCGGGACTCACGCCGCGCCGAAGACCGGTTCGCGTGACGCTATAGCCCTGCCGCGGCGGGTCCGCCAAGGGGAAAGGGCACTCTTCGCCGCCCCCCATGCGAGGCGAGAGGCGAGCGGCGATCTAGTCAGCCTGCTTCGCCGCCGGCTTGACGTCGGTCGCGGGGAAGAAGGTGTAGGAAAGGGTGATGGTCTTGCCGTTCTTCGTCTCGAAGTCCTGGGCGTATTTCGGATCGACGAAATAGAGCACCGGCATCTCGACCGTCGCGCCCGGCCCGACCGTCTGGTCGGAGAAGCAGAAGCAGGAAAGCTTGCGGAAATAGACCGCGGCCTGCTCGGGCGAGACATTGAAGACCGCGCGCGCCGTCAACGGCTTGTCGGAGTGATTGGTGACCTTGAACAGCGCGACCTGGGTGGCGCCGATCTTCACATTCTGGTCGGTCTGCTCGGCCGTGAAGTCCCAGGGCAGGCCGCGCACGTTGGTGTCGAACCGGATCTGCAGTGTCTGGTCCAGCACCTTGTCCGGTGCGGCCTCGGCCTTGCGGACCGTGCCGCCGTAGCCGGTCGCCTGGCAGAAGGCGCGGTAGAAGGGCACCGCGGCGAACGCGGCGCCGACCATGCCGACAAACACCACGCCGCAGATCAGGGCGACCGCGCCGTTGCGGCCGAGCTTGCGGCGCGGCGGCCGGCTAGAAGGGCTGTTTTGCGACATTGGCGCCCAGACGCACGATGGTGACCACGAAGACCAGGATGACGAACAGCACCAGACCCAGGGCCAAGGCGATATTGCGGCCGCGCCGCGCGCGCGCCTCGACCTCGGATTCGCGGGCGGGATCGCTCATCGCAAAAGCTCCAGCGGCTGGATGCCCATCAGGTGCTCCACCAGGAGAGTGGCGAAGAGCAGGGTCAGGTAGAGGATCGAGAAGGCGAAGAGGTTGCGCGCGTCCTTGGCGCCGGCGCGCACGTCATAGAGGCCGTCGTCGTTGCGCTGCTTGCCCGCATCGCCCGCATGGCTGCGGTAAAGGCGCACGGCGAGCAGCAGGAAGACCAGGCCGCCCAGGCCCGCGACCGCCAGATACGCCGGGCCGCCCAGGCCGGTGAACGCCGGCGTGAGGCAGAGCGGGGCGAACAGCAGGCTGTAGGCCAGGATCTGCCGGCGGGTGGAGGCCGGGCCGGCGAC
Source organism: Caulobacterales bacterium (assembly GCA_044445675.1). Classification (GTDB taxonomy): domain Bacteria; phylum Pseudomonadota; class Alphaproteobacteria; order Caulobacterales; family Caulobacteraceae; genus Phenylobacterium. The sequence goes on from JBIOED010000070.1 coordinate 3,532, forward strand.
CAGCGGCATCATCGGCACGCCGGCCTTCTTGTAGTCCTCGCTGGTGTAGAGGCTGAGCGCCCAAAAGTGCGGCGGCGTCCACATGAAGATGATCGCGCACAGCAGCCAGGCGTTCAGCGGGACCGAGCCGGAGGCGGCCGCCCAGCCGATCACCGGCGGCAGCGCCCCGGCCAGCCCGCCGATGACGATGTTCTGCGCCGTCCAGCGCTTCAGCCACACCGTGTACACGACTGCATAGAAGAAGATGGTGAAGGCCAGCAGCCCCGCGGCCAGCCAGTTCAGCGCCATGCCCATCAGCATGACCGAGAACATCGAAAGCACCACGCCCAGCGCCAGGGCGTCGGCGCCCTGCACCCGGCCGGCCGGCACCGGGCGGCCGCGCGTGCGGCGCATCATGGCGTCGATGTCGGCGTCGTACCACATGTTGAGCGCGGCCGAGGCGCCGGCGCCCACGGCGATGCACAGGATGCCGACGCCGGCCAGGATCGGGTTCACCGGGCGGTTGGCGCAGACCAGGCCGGTGAGTCCGGTGAACACCACGAGCGACATCACGCGCGGCTTCAGCAGCTGCACGAAATCCTGCCAGCGGGCTGGCGATCGGGCGGTGGTGGACAGGGCCGGCGACATGGCCATCGGACGATACTCTTAAATGGTCGAGGGGCGCGAACCGTACGATCCGCGCCCCTCGGGTGGTGATGGTTGGCGGCTCCGGCCCTAGTGGCTGTCGGCCTGCACCACAGGCGGTTCGCTGAACTGGTGGAACGGCGGCGGCGAGGACAGGGTCCACTCCAGCGTCGTGGCGCCCTCGCCCCACGGATTGGCCTCGGCCTTGCGGCGGAAGACCATGGCGTCGAGCAGGACGAGGATAAACACGCCGACGCCCACCGCGGTGATCACGTAGCCGATCGAGGAGACCTTGTTCCAGAAGGCGAAGCCGTCGGGATAGTCCACATAGCGGCGCGGCATGCCCTGCAGGCCCAGGAAGTGCTGCGGGAAGAAGATCACGTTCACACCGACGAAGGTGATCCAGAAGTGCAGGCAACCCAGCCATTCGCGGTACTTCACGCCCCACATCTTCTCGAACCAGTAGTAGAAGCCGGCGAAGATCGCGAACACGGCGCCCAGGCTGAGCACGTAGTGGAAGTGAGCCACCACGTAGTAGGTGTCCTGGAATTGATAGTCGACGCCGGCGTTGGCCAGCACGACGCCGGTGACGCCGCCCAGGGTGAACAGGAAGATGAATCCGATCGCCCAGAGCATGGGCGTCTTGAAGTCGATCGACCCGCCCCACATGGTCGCGATCCAGCTGAACACCTTGATGCCGGTCGGCACGGCGATGACCATGGTGGCCGCCACGAAATAGGCGGTCAGGTTCACGTTCATGCCGGTCGTGAACATGTGGTGCGCCCACACCAGGAAGCCGATGAAGCCGATGGCGACCATCGCGTAGGCCATGGCCAGGTAGCCGAACACCGGCTTGCGCGAGAAGGTCGAGACGATGTGGCTGATCATGCCGAAGCCCGGCAGGATCAGGATGTAGACCTCGGGGTGCCCGAAGAACCAGAACAGGTGCTGGTACATCACCGGGTCGCCGCCGCCGGCCGCGTCGAAGAAGTGGGTGTGGAAGTTGCGGTCGGTGAGCAGCATGGTGATCGCGCCGGCCAGGACGGGCAGCGAGAGCAGCAGCAGGAACACCGTCACCAGGATCGACCAGACGAACAGCGGCATGCGGTGCAGGGTCATGCCCGGCGCGCGCATGTTGAAGATGGTGGTGATGAAGTTGATGGCGCCGAGGATCGAGCTGGCGCCGGCCAGGTGGATCGACAGGATCACGCAGTCCACGGCGGGGCCCGTGTGGCCCGAGGTGGAGAGCGGCGCATAGAGCGTCCAGCCGGTGCCCGCCCCTCGTCCCGGTCCGCCGTCCACGAACATCGAGGTGACCATCAGGATCCATGAGGCGATCAGCAGCCAGAAGGAGACGTTGTTCATCCTGGGGAACGCCATGTCCGGCGCGCCGATCATGATCGGCACGAACCAGTTGCCGAACCCGCCGATCATCGCCGGCATGACCATGAAGAAGATCATGATCAGCGCGTGGGCGGTGACCACCACGTTGTAGCCGTGCTTGGAGCCCTCGATCAGGCCGAGTTGGGCGATCCAGGAGTGCGGCTGAAAGATCTGGATGCCAGGCTCATAGAGCTCCCAGCGGATCAGGCCGGACAGCGCCCCGCCCACCAGGCCCGCCATGATGGCGAACAGGATGTAGAGCGTGCCGATGTCCTTGTGGTTGGTGGAGAACAGCCAGCGGACGATGAAGCCGGGCTTGTGGTCGTGCCCGTCGTGACTGGAGCTGTCGTGGTGATCGTGAGCGGCGGCGTGGGCCATCTTACGCGAGTCCTACAGTCAATGCGCGGCCGGCGCCGGGGGCGCGGCCTTGGTTGAAGCCGCGGGGGCCGCGGGGTTCGCTTGCCCGGCCGGAACGGCGGCGGCGGGGGTGTTCGACCCGCCCGCGGCGTTGGCGACGGCGGCGTTCGTCGTGGGCGTGGGAGCCGGCGTCGCGCCCTTCTTCGAGGCCACCCAGGCGTCGAAATCGGCCTGGCTGACCACCTTCACCTCGATCGGCATGAAGGCGTGGTCCTGGCCGCAAAGCTCGCGGCAGCTGCCGTAGTAGGTGCCGATCCGGTCGACCTTGAACCAGGTCGAGTTCACCTTGCCCGGCACGGCGTCCATGATCACCCCGAACGCCGGCACGGCGAAGGCGTGGATCACGTCGGCGCCGGTGACCAGCACCTGCACTGTCTTGTTGACCGGCACCACCAGCGGCGCGGTGGCGGCCAGGCGGAACGGCACGCCCTTGGCCTTGGCCTTGTCCTCGGGAAGGAGGCTGGAGACGAATTCCGGGATCTTCTGGTCGGGGTATTCATAGCCCCAGTACCACTGGTAGCCCGTGGCCTTCACGGTCATGTAGGGCTTGGGCATGTCGTGGTACTCGAACAGCAGCTTGAACGAGAACACCGCGATCACCACGAGGATCAGCACCGGGACCAGGGTCCAGACGATCTCCAGCGGCGTGTTGTGGCTCCACTTCGCCGGGATCGGGTTCGCTTTCTTGTTGAAGCGGAAGATGCAGATCAGCAGCAGAGCCGCCACGAACAGCGTGATGACCGTGATGATCGGCAGCAGGATGTCGTTGTGGAAGAAGATGGCGTCGTGCTTCAGGGGCGTCACCCCCGGCTGCATCATGATCGACTTGTCGGTGGGTTGGCCGATCAGGTCGTCGGCGAACGCCGAGGCCCCCCAGAACGCCGTCAAAGCGCCTGCCGCGACCCCCGCCGCCCGCGCCGAAATCCCCTGAAACCTAGACTGCATGTCCCCTCGGTCTGGTTGGTCGATCACATCGCGCGAATCCGGCGATCCGGCCGACTGTACAGAACGGCGCGCACGGACGCGCGCGCGCCGGCTTAGCCCTTCATCGCGGGTGCATACGCGCATCCCTTGGGATTGCCAAGACGCGAGCGCACGCCTGCGGCCGGACCACGCCCACGGCCCGGGCGCCGAGGCCGAACCGCCTCGATTTTCAGCCGTTTCACCGACTCATGTTCGAAGACGGCGCATGCACCTGAGCCCTGACGACGAACGCCAGATCCGCCGGCAATTCGACGCCCTGGTGAACCTGACGCCCGAGGAGCTCGCCGCCTGGCTGACGACGCCGCAGAGCCGAAAGGTCGGCATGACCCGTCGCGGCGAGACCGAATCGGCAGGCCGCCAGTCGGCGAGGAAAATCCTGGCGATCCAGGCCAGGCCGGTCGCCGACCTCACCGACGCCGACTACGCCCACATGAAGAAGGTGATCGGCTTTTGCCGCCGCCACCTGGCGCAACGTCCACAGGCGCTGGCCAAGGGCGGTGACCTCACCGACACCCGCTGGCGCTGGAGCCTGATGAACTGGGGCCACGACCCGTTGCGGGGTCGCAAGGGCGGTTAGGAGGGTGACGGTCCGCCCTCGCCTCCCTATCTTCCCCGCATGAACGCTCACACCCCTGCTCCCTCGATCCTCGACTCCGCGGGCGTCGACCCCAAGCGCGCCGGCGACATACTGGGCGAGGCGCTGCGGGGCGCCGACGATGGCGAACTGTTCGTCGAGCGCTCGGAGAGCGAGAGCTTCCTGTTCGACGACGGGCGGCTGAAATCGGCGGCGTTCGACGCCACCGAGGGCTTCGGCCTGCGGGTGGTGGCCGGCGAGACGGCGGGGTATGCGCACGCCAGCGAAATCTCCGAGGCGGCGATCGCGCGCGCCGGGCAGTCGGCTGCGCTGGCCAAGCGCGGCTACGCCGGCGTGGCGGCGGAAGGCCCACGGGCCACCAACGCCCGGCTCTATGGCGAGGACGATCCGCTCGCCGCCCCCGATTTCTCGGACAAGGTCGCGCTGCTGCAAGAGATCGACGCCTGGGCCCGCGAGCGCGACCCGCGGGTGGTGCAGGTGATGGCGTCCCTGGCCGGCGAACGCCGCACCGTGGAGATCCTGCGCGCCGACGGCCGGTTGATCCGCGACGTGCGCCCGCTGGCCCGGATCAACGTCCAGGTCACCGTCGAGGGCGATGGCCGGCGCGAGAACGGCTATTCCGGGGCCGGCGGCCGCGCCGGCTTCGAGGCCTGGATCACGCCCGACAAATGGCGCGAGCAGGTGGACGAGGCGCTGCGCCAGGCATTGGTCAACCTCGACGCCGTGCCCTGCCCGGCCGGTGAGATGGACGTGGTGCTGGGCCCAGGCTGGAACGGCGTGCTGCTGCACGAGGCGGTGGGCCACGGCCTGGAGGGCGACTTCAACCGCAAGGGCACGTCAGCCTTCTCCGGCCGCATCGGCGAGCGGGTGGCCGCGCCCGGCGTCACGGTGTTCGACGATGGCGCGATCGCCGGCCGCCGCGGCTCGCTGACCGTCGACGACGAGGGCACGCCCACCGGCCGCACCATCCTGATCGAGGACGGCATCCTGGTGGGCTACATGCACGACCGGATGAGCGCCCGGCTTATGGGCCTGGCGGCCACAGGCAACGGGCGTCGCCAGTCCTACGCCCACCTGCCCATGCCGCGGATGACCAACACCGGCATGATGGCCGGCTCGTCGTCGCGCGAGGAGATGATCGCCTCCACCAAGCGCGGGCTCTATTGCGCCAACTTCGGCGGCGGCCAAGTCGACATCACCAACGGCAAGTTCGTCTTCCAGTGCACCGAGGCCTACCTGATCGAGGACGGCAAGGTCACCACGCCGGTGAAGGGCGCGACCCTGATCGGCGACGGGCCCTCCGCCCTGACCCGCGTCACCATGATCGGCGACGACTTCGGTTTCGACCCCGGCGTCGGCGTCTGCGGCAAGTCCGGCCAGAGCGTTCCCGTGGGCGTTGGCCAGCCGTCGCTGAAGCTCACCGGCCTGACGGTCGGCGGGACCAGCCTGTAGCGCCCGCCCCCGACGGCGCACCGCGGTTGACCCGAAGGTTTACGTCTGTAATCCATACGCAATGGATGCAGGGCTGCAACAATCCTGTCGGCGAATTAATCCACCTTACCGCCATTTAATTGGCGTGGACGGGCCGGCGCAGGTCAGTTGCCCCCCGTGTTCCGGGGAGCCTGTTAGATGCTTTTGTTGTTACTCGCGCAGGCCGCTGCGGCGGCCGTCGCGCCTGCTACGGCCGCCCCGGCCCCGGCCCAACCCGACGTCGCCAGCTATCCTCCGGCATTCTTCGCGGACGGCCGGCCGAACACCGCGCTCGACATGGTCAACCGCTTGCCGGGCTTTGCGCTGGACACCGGGTCGAGCGTGCGCGGCTACGAGGGCTCGGCCGGCAATGTGCTGATCGACGGCGAGCGCCCGGCGGTGAAGTCGGAGGGCATCGATTCCATCCTGCAGCGCATGCAGGCGACCCACGTGGCGCGCATCGACGTGATCCGTGGCGGCGCGCCGGGCATCGACATGCAGGGCAAGACGGTCATCGCCAACGTGATCACCAAGAAGGGTGGCGGCGCGCGCGGCCTCTTCGCCTACGCCGACCAGACCAACAGCGACGGCCGCCGCACTTGGGCGGTGCGGACCGAAGGCTCCGGCAAGGTCGGCGAGCGCACCTGGGAAGCCGGCCTGTTCGCGGGCAAGTTCACCGACGACGGCCTGGGCGACGGGCCGCGCACAACGACGGCGGCCGACGGCTCTCCCCTCCTCGTGGGGCATATCCACAGCCAGGGCTGGGGCTGGCAGGAAATCTTCACCGGCGCGGTCGAGACGCCGCTGGCGGGCGGCAAGCTGCGGGTCAACACCCGCATCTTCGGCCAAGTCTACAATTCCGACGAACTGGACACGATCCGCCTGCCTGACACCCACACCGAACACGATCACCAGGACGACAACAAGGTCCAGACCGAGTTCGGCGCGCGTTACAGCCGCAGCTTCGGCGCCCGGACGAAACTGGAGCTCGTCGCCCTGCGGCAGGACCATCACGAGCTTTTCGCCGACACCTTCGCCCCGCCCGGCGACCCTCAAATGTTCCGCCTGGACCAGACCACCGCCGAGACCATCCTGCGCGGCGTGGTCAAGTTCCAGCAGACCGCCAAGCTGGCCTGGGAGGCGGGCGCGGAAGGGGCCTACAACACTCTGGGCAGCCTGACGGACTTCACGGACCGGGGCGTGGCGGTGAAGCTGCCGGCGGCCAACGTCACCGTCCAGGAAAAGCGGGGCGAGGCCTTCGTCAAGGCCACCTGGCGGCCCCTTTCCACCGTCACGGTGGAGGGCGCCCTGCGCGAGGAGGGGTCGCAGATCTCCTCCAGCGGCGACGTGGTGTTGCAGAAGAGCCTCTATTTCACCAAGCCGCGGATCGCGCTCACCTGGGCGCCCGATGACAAGACGCAGGTGCGCCTGCGCTACGAACGCGAGGTCGGGCAGCTCGACTTCACCGCCTTCGTGGCCTCCACCTCCCTGGTGGCCGGCGTGGTCACCGCCGGCAATCCCAACCTCGTGCCGCAACAGGACTGGGCCAGCGAGATCGCCTTCGAGCGCCACTTCTGGGGCAGCGGCGCCCTGGTGCTGACGGCGCGCCACCTGCAGATCACCGACGTCGTCGACCGAGCGCCGTTCGGGGACTTCGACGCCCCGGCCAACATCGGCGCCGGCTCCGAGGACAACGTGATCGTCAACCTGACCCTGCCGCTCGACAAGCTCGGGCTGAAGGGCGCGCAGATCCGCGGCGACTTCACCCGTCGCTGGTCGCAGGTGACGGACCCCACCACCGGGAGGCCGCGCCCGATCACCGCCCTGCACCCCACCGACTGGAACCTCCACTTCACCCAGCCGATCGGCAAGTTCATCTACGGCGTCGACCTGTTTGGCGGCTGGCAGGAGCGCTACTACCGCCTCAACCAGATCGAAATCGACAAGCTCGGCACCTACGTCACGCCGTTCGTGGAATGGAAGCCGACGCCCGACCTGAGCTGGCGCATCGAACTCGACAACGTCACCGCCCGAGGGTTCGAGCATACGTTCGAGAACTTCGATGGCTCGCGCCGCATCGCGCCCCTGGCCTCGGCCGAGGAACGCCACGTGCATCCGGGCCGGACGTTCTATCTGCGCCTGCGCAAGACCTTCGGAAACTGACTACTCCGGAGTCGTGTCGCTGGCGCCGTGGGCCAGCTTCTTGAGCCAGGGCGAGAGGGCGAGCATCAGGACACCCGCGCCCAGGCCCCACAGCCCGATCATCCCAAAGACGTGGCTGTAAGTGGCCAGCGCCTTGCCGGCGTCGAGCACCTGGCCGCCGATGGTGTCGGCGCCGGCGCTCTGGGCGATCCTCGCCGCCACCCACTGAGCGCCGGCGGTGCCGAAGAACCAGGTCGCCATCAGGGTCGAGATCAGCACCGGCGGGGCGAGCTTGGTCATCTGCGACAGGCCCACCGGCGAGACGCAGAGCTCGCCGGTGGTCTGCATCAGGTAGCCCAGCGCCAGGAAGATCAGCGGACTCTTGAAGTCCGGCCCGGCGAACCGCGCGCCGAACACGATGACGAAGAAGCTGCCCCCGATCAGGAGCAGGCCAACGCCGAACTTGGCCACCGGGTTGGGATCGCGCCCGCGCCGGCCAAGCCAGGTCCAGAGCGCGGCGATCACCGGGGCGAAGACCAGGATCCAGCCGGACTGGAAGGACTGGGTCTGGGCCGGCGTCATCGACTGGTCGCCGTAGAGATGCAGGTTCACGTTGCGCTCGGCGAACAGGTTGAGCGAGGAGCCGCCCTGCTCGTAAAGCGCCCAGAACACCACCGAGGCCAGGATCAGGACGATGGCCAGGATCAGCCGCTCGCGCTCCACCTTGTCGGCCTTGGCGATCATGTACCAGGCGAGGTAGCCGAACACGATCACCCCGCCGATGGCCAGCAGTCCGGTGACGATGGCGAAGCTCTGCACCACCACCCAGATCGCCGCCACGCCGACGAAGCCGCCCAGGTAGATCAGCCATTCGAGGTTGATCGGCCCGACCAGGGGCTTGGCCAAGCGCACGGGATCGGGCGGCTCGCCCTTGCCGTCGAGCAGCGGCTTACCGAGCACAAAGACCACCCAGCCCAGGGTCATGCCGACCCCGGCCGCGCCGAAGCCCGCCCACCAGCCGACGTTCTGGCCCAGCCAGCCGCAAAGGATCGCGGCCAGGAACGAACCCAGGTTGATCCCGTAGTAGTAGAGGGTGAAGCCGGGATCTCGTCGGGGGTCGCCCTGTGGGTAGAGCTGGCCGACGATCGCCGAGATGTTGGCCTTCAGGAAGCCGACCCCCATGATGATCAGGGCGAGCGCCACGTAGAGCACGTTCTTGAACAACGGCGCCTGTTGCCGGACGGAGAGCTGGTAGGCGCCCTTCGCCAGGTGGGCCGGCAACGGGGCCGCAGCCGGCAGCCCCTTGATGTCGAGCCCGCCATCGGCCGACGGCCCATAGGCGTAGGCGTGGCCGCCGACCACGAGCTTCACGTCGCGGGCGTCGGCGCGGCCGGTCACCTGGAAGGTGTAGGGCGTCCCGGCGTAGGTCAGCACCTGGGTCGCCGCGGGGCCTTCGAACGCCATGGTGAAGTGTCCGGCCACCAGCAGCAGCGCGCCGAACGCCACCGCCTTGCGCGCGCCGAGGAACCGGTCGGCCAGGAACCCGCCGATCAGCGGCACCAGATAGACCAGCGAGGTGTAGGCCCCGTAATCCCCGGTCGCGGTCTTGTCGTCGAACAGGAAGTGCTGGGTCAGGAAGAAGATCAGCAGGCCGCGCATGCCGTAGTAGGAGAACCGCTCCCACATTTCGGCGAAGAACAGGATCGCCAGCCCGCGCGGATGGCGCCGCAGCTGCAGGAAGACGGGGATCGACGTCGCCACCGCGATGACGAGGCCGGCCACGATAACGATGTCCATGCGACGGGAACCTTCTCGCCCCAGGCTGGGGCCTTCTTGGGGGAAAGCGCCGCCCCCCTGGGCGCGCCGCCATGATTTCGGGGAAGAAAATCACGCGCCCCCCCTAAGCACAAGCAAGGCTTCGCCCCATCCGGGGACGCGGGAGCCTCAGGCCTGCCCCGGGCGTTCCCCTTCCCGAAGGAGATCCGCCATGAAGACGCCCGGCCCAGACCATCCGATCACCATCGAGCCGGCCGCGAACCGCTGGCGCGCGCAGTTCTCGGGCCACGTGATCGCGGACACCGACGCCGCCCTGATCCTGCGCGAGGCCAGCTATCCGCCGGTGGTCTATTTCCCCCGCGCGGACGTGGCCATGGCGTACATGAGCCGCACCGACCGGACGAGCCACTGCCCCTACAAGGGCGACGCGGCCTATTACACCCTCCTGATGGACGGGCATTTCGCGGAGAACGCGGTCTGGACCTATGAGGACCCCTATCCCGCGATGGAGGCGATCGGCGAGCGGCTGGCCTTCTACCCCGACCAGGTCGAGGTCTACGAGGTCTCCGAAGCGGCGGTGAACCCGCACCCCGACAGGGTCGCCGCCCTGGACCACCCTGTCGTCGTGGACGAGGTCGTGCAGCACACCGACGCCGGCGCCGGCGCCGCGCAGCGCGAACCCTGGCCGCCGAACGTCGACACCCCCGCCACCACGGACGACGGCGGGCTGCGGTAGCCCCCTCCCCCATCTTTGGGAGGATGGCGAGCGCAGAGAGGCGGTGAGGAAGCCTGGCTGAAGCGCCGACTCGGAGTTTGGACCTGGCTGCCCCACCCTGGCCGCTTCGCGGCCTGTCCCTTCCCACTAGGGGACGGAAATCAGTAGGCGAAGCTCTCGAAGACCTTGCCGGCGTCACCGGCCCAGGGGCCGTTGTAGAGGTCCAGCAGGCGTTCGGCCGGCGTGATCCCGCTGGCGGCGATCTCGTCGAGTTCGGCCAGGTAGCCGCTCTCGTCGACCAGGCCGCCGGAGAGGCGGTTGCGGCGCTTCAGGCCCTCGCGGGCGATGGCCAGCATGTCGAGGGCCACCTCCTGCACCGTGCGGCCGGCGATCTTCGCCTTCAGGCCCACGCGCGCGACGTCGGCCCGCAGGCGCTCATGGTCCTCGATCTGCCAATGCTTGCAGAGGTCCCAGGCGGCGGCGAGCGCGGCGCTGTCGTAGAAGATGCCCATCCACAGGGCCGGCAGGGCGCAGAGCCGGCTCCACGGGCCGGAGTCCGCGCCGCGCATTTCCAGGTACTGCTTGAGCCGCACCTCGGGGAAGATCGTGGTGGTGTGGTCGGCCCAGTCCTTGAGGCTGGGCCTTTCGCCGGGCAGCTCGGCGAGCTTGCCCGCCATGAAGTCGCGGAACGAGCGGCCGGCGAGATCGACGTAGCGGTCGCCGCGCTTGGCGAAATACATCGGTACGTCCAGCGCGTACTTCGCATAGGTCTCGAAGCCGAAGCCGTCCTGGAAGACGAAATCCAGCATGCCGGTGCGATCGGGATCGGTGTCGGTCCAGACATTGGCGCGGGCCGAAACGAAGCCCGAGGGCTTGCCCTCGATGAACGGCGAATTGGCGAATAGCGCCGTGCAGATCGGCTGCAGGGCCAGGCTGGTGCGGAACTTCGCCACCATGTCCGCCTCGGAACCGAAGTCGAGGTTGGCCTGCACGGTGCAGGTGCGGAACATCATGTCGAGGCCCAGCCCGCCTACCTTGGGCATGTACTCGCGCATGATCCTGTAGCGGCCCTTGGGCATCACCGGCGCCTGATCGCGCCGCATGGTCGGGTGGAAGCCCAGGCCCAGGAAGCCGATGCCGAGTTCGTCGGCCACGACCTTCACGTCGGCCAGGTGCTGGCCGGTCTCTTCGCAGATGTCGTGGATGGTCTCCAGCGGCGCGCCGGAGAGTTCGAACTGGCCCCCAGGCTCGAGGGAAACATTGGCCAGGCCGCGCTCCAGGGCGATGACCTTGCCGGCCTCGTTCACCGGCTTCCAGCCGAAGCGCGTCAAACCGTCGAGGAGGGCCTTGATACCGCCCTGTTCAGGCGGAGCGGGCTCATAGGGGACCGGCGCGTGGGTCCCTAGACGGAAGACGAACTTCTCGTGCTCGGCGCCGACCCGCCAGTCGGACTTGGGCTTGGAGCCCTTGTCGAACCAGGCGACCAGGTCCTCGAACGTCAGGGGACGATCATCGCAGGCGATCTCGGCCATCGGTATCCTTCCCCAGCCCAACCCGGCCCGCAGCTTGGGCGGCCTGGCTCTTTACGTTGGGAGTCTAGGTGGGCGCAATCGCGCCAAGCTCAAGGGGTCCAGTCGCCGAGCGCCGCCTGCCAGAGGGTGAGCGCGCTGATCGCGGCGGTGTCGGCGCGCAGGATCCGGGGGCCGAGCGAAGCCGGAATGGCGGAGGAAAGCGCGCGCACCATTGCCCGTTCGGCAGGTGAAAAGCCGCCTTCCGGGCCGATGAGGATGGCCCATGGGCCAGCCGGCCGGCCCTTCAGGGCCTCCAGAACCGGCGGGGCGTCGCCGGCCTCGTCGCAGAACAGCAGCCGGCGGCCCTGTTCCCAGCCGTCGATCAGCCGGGCGAGCTTCACCGGCTCCATCACCTGCGGGACATCGAGGCGGCCGGTCTGCTCGGCGGCTTCGGTGGCGATGGCGGTCAGGCGGTCGACGCGGGCGCGGTCGGCGTTGGTGCGCTCGGTGAGCACGGGGCGCACCCGGCGCGCGCCGAGTTCGGCGGCCTTCTCGACGATGGTCTCCAACCGGCCGCGCTTGACCAGGGCGATGACCAGGTCGAGGTCGGGACAGGTCGCCTGCGGCCGTTCCAGCGCCTCGGCGCGCAGGCCGACCGCGCGCTTGGTCACGGCGGTGACGGTCGCGCGCCATTCCCCGTCGCGGCCGTTGAACAAGAGCAGCTGGTCGCCCAGGCCCTGGCGCATCACCGCGGCCAGGTAGTGGCTCTGAGGGCGGTCCAGGGCGAGCTCGGCGCCCTGGGCCAGATCGTGGGGAACGTGGAGGCGGATCATCGGCGCGTTCTAGCGCCCGCGGCCACATCCGGCATAGGGTTCCGGCATGCCCAAGGACCAGGACTACGACCACGAACTCAAGACCCTGCAGGCGGCGCTGGTGCGCTATCAGCAGGCGGCCATCGCCGCGGGCGACAAGGCGGTGGTGATCTTCGAGGGGCGCGACGCGGCGGGCAAGGACGGGGCGATCAAGCGGATCACCGAGCACCTGTCGGTGCGCAACACCCGCGCCGTGGCGCTGCCCAAGCCCACCGAACGGGAACGCAGCGAGTGGTACTTCCAGCGCTATGCCGTCTACCTGCCGGCGGCCGGCGAGCTGACCCTCTTCAATCGGTCCTGGTACAACCGCGCCGGCGTCGAGCCGGTGATGGGCTTCTGCACGCCGGCCGAGCACGAGGCCTTCCTGCGCGACGCGCCGGTGTTCGAAGCCATGCTGGTGGGTTCCGGCCTGCAGGTCATCAAGCTGTGGCTCGACATCTCGCGCGAGGAACAGGCCGAGCGCCTGAAGGCCCGCGAAACCGATCCGCTGAAGGCGCTGAAGGTCAGCCCGCTGGACAGCGTCGCCCAGGACAGGTGGGACGCCTATACCGAGGCCCGCGACCAGATGCTGCGCCGGACCCACACCGCCGAGGCGCCCTGGATCGTCGTGCGCACCGACCACAAGAAGAAGGCGCGGCTGAACACCATGCGCTACCTGTTGAAGGTGCTGGCCCCCAAGGCCATCGCCAAGACAGTCGACAAGCCGGACCCCAAGGTGGTCTTCGAATTCGAGACCGACGCGCTGACCGACGGGCGGCTGGAACGCTAGTGTCCCGATTCCGAAGTTCGCAAGCACTTGCAGCAGGCTTTGGCGAACTTCGGAATCGAGGAGGACACTAGGTCGTGGTGACGATTTAGCTATTTGAGCCAGAGCATGATTGAGGCGAGGACGACGAAGCCCATGAAGGTCTCGGCGAGCTTGTCGTATCGGGTGGCGATACGTCGGCAGTGCTTGATGCGCTTGAAGAAGTTCTCGA
>JBIOED010000071.1:0-16949 GCA_044445675.1 Caulobacterales bacterium
CACCGCGATGACGCCCATGTCGGTGAAGCTCGCCTGCGCCTCGGCGACCGCCTCATTGAGCGCGGCGAAGCTCGGTGCGCGCACCATGACGGTCAGGTGGTGCTCGCCGAAGGCGGCGCGGCCGGCCGAGACGTCGTCCTTCGCCGCGATCAGGCCCAGGCGCAGCGAGTGCGCGTCGTCATCGGCCGAGCGCATCCGGCGCAGCGCCAGGTTCATCCGCTCCAGGCTGGCCTGGCGGTCGACGAAGGCGAAGCTCTGGCTGACCACGAGCTCGTGCGGCAGCCGCAGCAGGTCGTCCAGCATTCCCGGGGCGGTCTGCGGCGGGTAGTCCTTGACCGAGATCAGCGCCGCGAAGCTGCGCTCGCTCGGTCCGGCCCGGGACAGCTCGACCGTCTCGGCGCCGAAGCTGACGCGCCGATAGGGCAGGTGCTCGCCGAGATCGGCGCGGGGCAGCAGCACCGGCCGCATCGCGCCGTTGTAGAGCGAGGAGAGAAACTCCAGCAGTTCGGAGCAAGGGCCGCTTGGCGTGTCGTAGGCCCTGAGCGTGCGTGCGCCATAGGGGACGAGGGTGGCCAACAGGCTCTCGCGGGCGGCGTTCAGCTCCCGCTGCTCGATCTGCAGCGCCGCCTCGGTCTGCGCCGCCCGGCCGCCGGTGATCGCGCGGAGCGCGCCCTCGATCACGCCGCCGCGTCCCTGCAGCGGACGGCGCACCAGGGTGAGGAAAAGCTCGTTCACATACAGCTTCTTGGCGCCCAGCCGACGGCGCCAGGCGGCGTCGAGCGTGCGGCTGAAGTCGTCGGCGTAGTCGCCTTCGAAGGCCGGGCTCACCTCCCGGCGTACGATGTGGTGGTAGAGCGCGAACCGCGAACTCGCCAGGGACCGCAGGGCGCCGTCGCGTAGCGCCTTGCGATAGTTCAGCTCCTCGGTGTCGGCGGTCTCAAACGGCAGGCCGGCGATGTGGATGACCTGCATGAGCATGCCGTCGCGGGTCGCCAGGGTGACGTCGTCCACATGCCGCGCGTAGGGCAGGCGCGCGCCGGCGCTGGCCTCCCTCTGGGGCGGGGCGCGGCGGGCCGCGGGGCGCTCGTCGGGGCGGCGGGTCATGGCCGGTAGGAGTTGCAGCGCCAGACCGACCAGTTGCGTACGCGCGGGCAACGGCTGACCCGGGTCAGCCAAAGGTCGAAGATGCGCGGCTCCTTGAGGCAGGCGACGTAGCCCACGACGTGGATGAGGACGGCGGCCAGCAGCGCCCAGAACGACTTCGTGATCAGGAACAGCTCGGCGGTGATCACGCCGTTCAGCACGAAGAAGCTGTAGGTCACCCCCGCGAACATCTGTGGCCGCGTCAGGGCCCCGAACACCACGTCCCGATCGAGCTGGGCGGCCACGCCTAGATCCCGCCTGCGGCTTGGCGGATGCCGCCGACGATGGCGCCGGCGCCGAACAGGATGAAGCAACCGAGGATCACGGTGCCGCCGTGCCGCCAGTTCATCCGGCCGGTGAGCATCATGAAGCCGACGGCGGCGATCGCGATGATGGCGGCCACCGTCGCGACAGTGCCGAGCAGCGTGCCCTGCAACCAGGTAAGGGCGCTCACGATCACGTTGGAGCCGGCGGGATCGAGGGTTTGGGCCTGGGCGACGCCGCCCATCAAGCCCTGAGCGGCGACGGCGCCGAGGGCATAGATTCGGTGGGAGCTACGAATGGCCGGTCTCCTAGGGCTTGCTGAAGGTCGGGGTCGCCGTCACCAGGGCGCGCTGCGACAGTCGCGCGATGATGGCGGAGACGTAGGCCTGGGTTTCCTGGAACGGCGGGACGCCGCGATATCGGTCCACGGCGCCAGGGCCGGCGTTGTAGGCGGCGAGCGCCAGGCGCAGGTCGCCGCTGTAGCGGTCGAGCATGCCGCGCAGGTAGGCGGCGCCGCCGTAGATGTTCTGTTCCGCGTCATAGCGATCGACGCCGAGCCCGCGGGCGGTTCCTGCGGTCAGCTGCATGACCCCCACCGCGTCGCGTGAGGACACCGCGGTCTGGCGGAAGCGGGATTCGCGGCGGGCCACTTCGCTGATCACCGCGGCGCTGATGTGCTGCCGATCCGCCGCTTCGAGAATGTATTTCTGCACGTCCGCCGGCTGTGTGGCCGCCGGGCGGGGGCGCGTGACGGCGATCGGCCGGACTCCGTCCTGCGTGAAGACGGCGGGCGCGGCGTAGGTCGTAGCCTCGCCGTCGGGGGCGATCTCGATGACCTGGGCGGCGGCGGGGCCGGCCAGACAGGCCGCAAACAGGCCAAGAACGGCGGCGCGCTCGTGCGCGCGCCGCCGCCCCAGTCCCGTCGGTGGAGAGGGATCCGCCGGGTTGGTTCTTTTCATCGCGCCGGGATCACGCGCCCGGCAGCGGCACGGGTTCGGCGGTCGGGTTGACCGGAACGACGTCGCCCGCCGCAACCGGGTGAGGCTCGGAGTTCGGGCTCGCCTGGAAGTCGGTGGAGAAGTTCGCGCCGAACTGCGCGTCGAATCTCGGCGGTGGCGGCGGTGGCGGCGTCGGCGTCACCATTGCCGAACCGCCGCCGCCGCCGAAGCAGGCGGACAGCGACGCGCCAAGCAACAGGATCGCAGCCGTCGTCAGGAGTGTGCGTTTCATCTCGAAGGCTTTCCTTACGGGTGCGGTATGGTCGAAGTCCCGAGGGTGCGGGGGGAGTTGGACAACGGCGAGTTCAGGTACGGGAAGGCGTTTTGGAAATCCAAAGCGCTTTCCGGCGCGCCATCCGTGAGGGCGGCGTTGCCGATCGGAGCGTCGCTGGGCTTGCAAAGGCCCAGGTCGGTCTGCACGCCGTTGATCGGCACCGGATAGCAGAGGCGGCCCATCGCCACGCGTAGGGTGATGTCGACCGTGTCATCCCCCGGCCGCCGCCCGTTCGGATAGCCGGCGAGGTCGTCCTGGATCACGCCAAGGCTCTTCTGCGAGGCCTGCGGCGTCGGATTGATCGCGGTGTTCAGGCGCTGCATCTCCGAGGGGGTGACGATCTTCTCCTGGTTGAGCGTCTTGATCCCGGTGAGGAAGGCGGCGACCAGGTCGTTCCGCGGCAGGTTCGAGGGCGCCAGGTTGGTGAAGCTCGTCCCGAGCGTCGCATTGACCGGCGCGCGGAACAGCAGGTCGACGATCGCCGGGAAGGTCGGGTTGGTCACGAAATCGGCCAGGGCGGCGTCGCCGCTCGGCTTGGCGGCGTTGAAGGTGTCCTTGGACGGCAGGCCGATGACCAGTTCGTTCACCAGAGGCGAGCCGAGGCGCGAGACCTGGGTATAGGCGCCGCCCTGCAGGGATTCGCTGGCGTAGGTCGCCGCCGGGTTGAGGATGCGGGCCTGCGGCAGGCTGGCCGTCTGCCATCCGCCGATGACGCCGTTGCCGGAGCCGGTGACGCAGGCGGTCGGCACCTCGATGGCCAGCGAGGTGACGTTGTACTTGCCGATCAGGTCGTCATTCTGCCGGCTCTGCATGATGCCGCCGGGGAAGGTGGTGCCGTCGATCGGGATGTAATTGATCAGGTCGAACGTCGGCCCGAGATTGACGGCGAAGGCTTCCGCGCGCTGGCCGACGAACAGCCGGCCGGCCTGGGCGCAGCCGGGGATGTTGACGTTGTAGATGTATTGGTTGGCGTAGGCATTGTAGTCTGGCGTGGTCTTCTGGCCGATGTTGTCGAGCGGCTTGCGGAAGGTGGACGAGCCGCCGTTGACGTTGGTGACCAGCGTCCGCGTGCCGGTGCGCCGGTCGCCCATGATCATGGTCACCGTATAGTCTTCGACCTCCCCCAGGTCGGGATCGTCGGCCTGGGTGACCTGGCCGCCGTTTCGCAGCGCGATCGGCAGCGTCTTGCCGCCGATGTTCAGGGTGATGCCTGTGCCATTACGCAAGGTGTTGGTGAATTTGAACTGGAAGGTGATGTCTTCCTTGGCGTCACCGTCATTGTCGATGTGGATCTCGTAGATCGCGTCGGGGTCCATCGTGTAGTAGTTCGGACCCCCGCCCGGCACCTGGAACGGCTGATAGTTGGCGATGAAGGTCGTGTACGCGGTGCGTCCCGGTTCATAACTGCGGAACATGTAGAAGTCGGTGGAATCCACCTTTGGCATCTTGGTGACGCCCGGCGCTTCGCGATGGCTCGACGCCAGCGAAGGACCGGCGCCCAGCGCAAGGATCGTGGCGATCGCCGTCGCCGCTCCGCAAAAATAGCGCTTCCTCATCAATCCAGCCCTCTTTGCGAGCCCCATCGCTCGCCGCATCGCCATCGCCACTTTGGCGGATGGTTTCACTGAGGCCGTTACGTCGCGGAGTTGGGGGCGGATCACTCAAGGGGCGAAATTTTGTCGCAGTTCGGACAAATATGCGGCCTTGACAAGATGTTAGAAATCGGTTTGCCGAACAGCGGTCTCCAGGGTGTCCTGGGTCAGCAGATCACCCCAGCGCCACTCGCCGGACCCGACGGCGATGACGGTGGCGCCGGATGCGTCGGCGAGGGTGATCAGTTCCGGGCCGCGGACGAGTTGTGCCTGACACTCCGCCGGCGCGGCCCGAACGCCGACCATCAGCGCCGAGCGGATGGCCGAGACGCCGGCGACGGCGGGCGCCGGCTGCGACACCCAGCGGACGTCCCACAGCATAATCGCGTTGGCCACGGAGCGGTTTGCCCTGGGGATCGCGGCCAGGGCCTGGCCCACCGCCGGGTCGGCCTGCAAGGCCGCCTGCAGCCAGGCGCCCATCCGGCAGGCGTGACCCGGCGCCGAGCTCGCCGCGGCGACCGCGACGGCCACCGCCACCGGGTCCTGCGCCGGATCGGCGTTGAGCCGCACCTCGTCGGCCGGGGGCTCGACGTTGACGTACTGCGGCGCGACGTCGGGCGGCAGGACGGGCTTCGGCCGCTGTTCGCGCGTCGTCGAGGCCGGGGGCGTGGCCTGGGGGCGCGGCGGTGACGGCGGGGCGGCCCGGGCCATCAGCGCCTTGCCATCGTAGAGCGACACCGACATCGCGCCCCGCCCCGTCCCGGCGGGCGACGTGACCGGCGTGCGCAACAGCAAGACCAGCAGGCTGGCGTGCGCCAGGACGCTCAAGAGGACCACGAGGCTGACGCGCTGACGCTTCACGAGAACAAGGCCGCCCATCTCCCCTCACGCGCCAGGCGCAGGGCAGCGCCCAGGGCTCAGCAACGTCGAATGACGTTACGGGCGGGAATGCGGTTTGGATCAAAGGGCCGTTCGCCGGGCGCGCATTTTCATCAATCCCCGGCGGCGACGGGTTCCGCGGCTGTCCGTGGCTGCGCGGCTCAGATTCCCAGAAGTGGCGTGATCACCCGGGCCCAGCCGCGCCATCTCACGGCGCCCTGCACCGCGATCAGGCACACGCAAGGGCCCTCGGAGCTAACCGTCAGGTCGTGCTCCGTCCCGGCGGCGTTCTGGGCGAAGTCGCCCGCCGAATAGGTGCGGCCGTCATGGAAGGCGCCCTGCAGGACAGCGATCATCTCGCCGCCGGAATGGCCATGCGTCGGAATGCGGGTGCGCGCCGGCGCGCGAAGCAGGAAGGTCCGCCAGCGGCCGGTCGGTGCGGCCTTGACCTGCGCGGCCCAGAGGCCGGGCGCCAGCCAGCGGCGCCGCCCAAAGCCGGCCCGGGCCGCGGCCCGCGGAATCGCCATCTGCGCCCAACGCACGTCCGGGGCCGGCGGCTCGTCCGCTGCGGGGCCCAGGTCCAGCCGCGCCATCGCCCTGTCAAGCGCGCCGGGCGCCAGCGGCGCGGGCGGCATGGCTTCCAGAAGCCCCCCCTCGGCCTCCTCGAACGCGGCGACCCGGGCGCGACATTGCGCGCAGCTTTCCAGATGCGCGGACACTGTGACCGCGGGCGGGAGGGGCAGGTCGCCGGTGGCGAAACCTGCGAGGACCGAAGGGTCTGGGTGAGAACTCACGATGCTCCATCCGACGCGGTGCGCCAGGGACACCGCCCTGTCGTTTATGTAGGGGTTCGGCCGTCCTAAGGGAGGGTCACAGACGCTCAGCGCCTGCGCCGTGCGACGACCGCTCGGGATCTCAGGCCAAGTCGTTCAGCATACGCCGAAGATGCGCGGTCGCCAGCCTGATCCGCGATTTCACGGTGCCGAGCGGCAAGCGCATGCGGTCGGCGATCTCGGGATGGGGCAGGCCTTCGAAGAAGGACAGGCGCAGGACCTCGGCCTGCCCGCGCGGCAGGGCTTCGATCGCGGCGCGCAGCCGCAACTCGTCCTCATGCGCCTTCAGGTCGTCTTCGGGCGTGGCGATCTCTTGCCGCAGGTCGGCAAGAAGCTGCTCGTCCGGCCGGTCTTCGCGCCTCAGGGCGTCGATCCAGCGGTTTCGCGCGATCGCGTAGATCCAGGCGCCGGCGCTGGCGCGCGCCGGATCGAACTGGCCTGCCTTGCGCCAGATGGCCAGGAAGGTTTCCTGCGTCAGCTCCTCGGCGAACGGTTCGCGCACGCCGTGCCGCAGCAGATAGCCCTTCACCTTCGGCGCGTAGCGCGTGAACAGCAGGATGAAGCTGCCCCGGTCGCGGTCGCGGGCGATGGCGACAAGCCAGTCCGCGGCGCGCCTGGCCGCGTCATCGGATGGGGCGCTGTCGATCATCGGACGCTGTCCGAGGCGCAGGCCGCCGCACGGCCTGCTTGGGCCGGCGGCCGGAAGAAGGTCGAGCAGGTCATCGCTCCAGCTACGGCGCGGTCCCTGAGCCGGATGCACACGTCCGTATAAATCTGAAGAAGTTCAAAGCGTTGCTGTTGAGTTGCCGAGCGCGCCTTGGGATGGCCAACACCCTCCGCCGCCGACCAGGCGGGCCCCCGCACCCGGTTGGAGACCCCAGGGAACCGACCAAGCGAAACGGTGTTTGGTCAACGCGGGCCCGCAAACCCGCTGCGACGATGGGTGCGTCCCCGCCGCGATGTCCCTCGACGCGAGGGTGCAAAGGTCATCGATGGGGTTTGGCGTCTTCAACTCCGGGGATTCTGCAGGCGGCCAGCCGATCGTCAAATCGTCGGCGCCCGACCCTGGCGCGTGGATTGTCCGCCTCGCCCGCGAAGGTCACCGGCCGTCCTACGTCGCGCTCTTCGAACACTTCGCGGGCCGGGTGAAAGCCTATCTTATGCGGCGCGGGTTGTCGGACGCCCTGGCGGAAGACCTGGCCCAGGAAACGCTGCTGACGGTGTGGCGCAAGGCCGCGCATTTCGATCCGTCCCGCGCCAGCGCCAGCGCGTGGATCTACACCATCGCCCGCAACCTCTGGATCGACTCTCTGCGGCGCGAACGGCATCCGGACGACATGGTCCCGGCGGAACCGCCGAGCTTGGCGACGCCGGAGCAGGCGCTGCGGTGGTGCGAAAGCGAGCAACGGCTGCGACAGGCGCTGGCCGCTCTTTCGAGCGATCAGGCGCAGGTGTTGCGGCTGGCGTTCTTCGAGGAGCGGAGCCACGCCGAGATCGCCAACCTGCTGCAGGCGCCCCTCGGAACCGTGAAGTCGCGCATCCGCCTGGCGACGGCGCACCTGCGGAGCGCCCTGGAGGACCTCCAGTGAAGCCCCGGCCAACCCTCGGCTGGCCTGGGCCGGGAGCGTTTGCCCCCTTCGCGGACTGCAAAGAAGATGAATGAAGGGTCGGTCAGGATGCTTTTGAAAAAGCAGAATAAAGTGGTGGATGCGACAGGGATTGAACCTGTGACCCCCTCGGTGTGAACGAGGTGCTCTCCCGCTGAGCTACGCATCCGCCGCGCGAAGGGCTCATGGCGCGCCTCGCGAAGGATGGGGCGTATAGCCCGGGGGCTTGCGGCTCGCAAGGCCGAGCAGGCGCGCGCATGCGGCGGGCAGCTGGTCGAAGTGGTCGATCAGGATGTCGGGGTCGAGCTCGGCCGCAGGGGTTTCGGAATAGCCGAAGCTGACCAGGATCAGCGGGACCTTCGCCGCCCGCGCCGCGCCGGCGTCGGTGGCCGCGTCGCCGACCATGACCGCGCGGCTCAGCGACCCGCCGGCCGCGGCGACGGCGGCCTGCAGGTGGCGCGGGTCGGGCTTGGCGGCGGGCGCGGCGTCGGGGCCGACCACGGCGTCGAACAACTGGCCGATGCCGAGGGCGGCGAGCAGCGCGTTCGCAAGGCCGGTCGGCTTGTTGGTGCAGAGGGCCACGCGGGCGCCCTTGGCCCGCAAGGCCTCCACGGCTGCCACCGCTCCCGGGAACGGCCGGCTCTGGTCGGCGATGTGCGCCAGATAGTGGGCGAGGAAGCGATCGAACAGTTCCGGCATTCGCTCGGCGGGCAAGGGCGCGCCGGCCGCCTGGTAGCCGCGCTCCAGCAGGCGTCGCGCCCCATGGCCGATCAGGTCGCGCGCATGAGCCATGGCGAGCGGGCTGAGGCCTTCCTCGGCCAGGATGGCGTTCAGCGTGCCGACCAGATCCGGCGCGGTGTCGACCAGGGTGCCGTCCAGGTCGAAGGCGATGACGGCGCCGCGAAGGCCTTCCTCGGGCGCCGCCCCGCTTTTGTCACCCGCCATTGACGATGACGGTCGCCTTGTCGAGCTGGGCGGCATAGGCGTCGAGCGCCTGTCCGGTGATCCCGACATATTTCTGGGCGTCGTCGAACCGCCGTTCCTCGATGGCCTCGCGCACGCCGGGCAGGGTCTTGGCCCCGTAACCGGTAAAGCGGCCCGGCGCGTAGACCATATTCATGTACCAGGGCCGTCCCGGCAGGCCCTCGGGCCGCAGCATCGCCTGGTCGAGCGGACGGATCACGGCGTCCAGCTTGGCGCGCTGGGCGGTGGACAGGCCCTGGCCCTTGGCGGCGAGCGCGCTGTCAAAGGCCGCCGCGCTGACCTTCAGCTTGGCGACCGCGCTGTCCAGCGCCGCGAAGTCGATCGCGGGCGAGGCGGTCAGCGACGGGGGCGGGGCATGCGGCTTGGTGGGGTCCGCGGCCAGTTCGTAGGCCTTGGCGTCAAGCAGGCGGTCGCGCGTGCGGGCTTCGTCGCGCTTGGTGTCGGCGAGCTTCTTGACCTCGCCCAGGTAGCCCGAGACGGTGTCGGCGAAGTCGCCGTAGCGCTGCACCGGCAGGTCGGTGTCGGCCAGCCGCATCACCGCGCGTCCGACGGTCTTGGCCAGCGTCGCGTCATAGGCGAAGCCCGGGTCAACGAAGCGGCTGTGGTGCTGATAGTCGTCGTAGAGCGAGTGATAGACCCCGCCGCTTTCACCCTCGCCGCCGTAGCCGAGGTTGATGGACGGCAGGCCCAGGTGCTGCAGGAAGGCCGAGTAGTCGGAGCCCGAGCCCAGGGGCGCGATCGGCAGGTCCTTCGATGGGTCGCTGGCGATCTTGCCGGCGGCCTTGGCCTGCGCGTTGGCGCCGGGCTCGGCCGCGACGACGGTCAGGCGGGCGCGCAGGCGGTCGCGGACCGAGACGCCGGTCTCCGGGTCCTTTACGTCGGCGGCGACCTCGTTGACGAAATGCTGGAAGGCATGGCTGCCCTCGGCGCGCAGGAAGCCGCGGGCGTTGCCGTCGGAGTTGATGTAGACGACGCCCTTGGCCTTCAGCTCGGCGCCGTGGGTCTCGGCCCATTCCGTGGAGCCCAGCAGCATCGGCTCCTCGCCGTCCCAGCTGGTGTAGACGATGGTGCGCTTCGGCCGCCAGCCGGTCTTCATCAGCGCGCCGAACGCCTTGGCCTCGGCCAGCAGCGCGATCTGGCCGCTGAGCGGGTCCGAGGCGCCCATCACCCAGCCGTCGTGGTGGTTTCCGCGGACGATCCAGTCGTTGGGGGCCTCCGTGCCTTTCAGGGTGCCGACCACGTCGTAGAGGGTCTTCTGCGACCAGTCCGACTTCACCGCCAGATGTCCCTGGCCGCCGCCGGCAGAACCGCCGACGTGGTAGGTGATCGGCAGGGAGCCGCGCCACGCGGGCGGCGCCACGGGGCCGTCCAGCGAGGCCAGCAGCACCTGGGCGTCGGCATAGGAGATCGGCAGGCAGGGGATCTTCAGGATGGTGGCGGCGTCCTTGCGGTCGATCCGCTTGGCGTCCCTCGTCGAGCCGTAGCCCGGCGTCAGGGGGTCACCCGGATAGAGCGGCATGTCGGCCACCGAGCCGCGCTGGAACCCGTGCGGCGGGCGGGCCGGGCCTTTCGGGTAGACGTCGTCGGTGGCGTAGCCGTCGTCCTTGGGGTCGGAATAGATGATCGCGCCCACCGCGCCGTGCATCTGGGCGAGCAGCGGCTTCAGGCCGCGCCAGCCGCCGCCATAGCGGGTGATGGCGATCTTGCCCTTCACCGATATGCCCATACGCTCCAGCGCCAGGTAGTCTTCGGGCATGCCGTAGTTGACATAGACAAAGGGGGCGGTGACGTCGCCATCGGCCGCGAAGGCGACATAGGCCGGCAGGGCGTCCTTGGTGTAGGTCGGCGGGTCGCCGGGGACCGGCGGCTCGGTCAGCGTCGCCTTGAAGGGCGCGCCGGGTCCCCCGACCAGTTCGAGGCTGACGTCGATCGGGGTGGGATAGAGCACGTCGAAGGTCTCGATCCGCGTGTCCCAGCCCCAGGATTTCAGCCGCGCGGCGATCCATTCGGCGTTGGTCTTGTCGTGGGCCGAGCCCACATGGTTGGGCTCGGCGGCCAGCAGCTTCAGCCAGCCGCCCATCTCCGCCGGATCGATCTGCGCGTCGAACTTTGCCTCCAGCGCCCGGGAGTCCATCGGCGCCGCGTGCCTCCCCGACGGGGGTGCGGCCCAGGCGGTGGTGACGGCGCCGACGGCGCAGGCGGACAGAAGGGCGGCAAGACCGATACGATGTTTCATGAACTACTCCCCGACAATGCGGTGACGCTAGCCGCTTCTCGCCCCCGGCGCCAAGGCTTGGTAAGGCTCGCGACGACGATTGATGACTCGGGGCAAAGGACCCTCGCCATGACAGCCCGCGCCGCCGTGATCCTCGCCGCCGGCCAGGGGACCCGGATGAAGTCCGCCCTGCCGAAGGTGTTGCACATGGTGGGCGGTCGCACCCTGCTGGACCGCGTGATCGACACGGTCGAGGCCACGGGCTGCGAACGAATCGTCGT
Organism: Caulobacterales bacterium; assembly: GCA_044445675.1. GTDB lineage: Bacteria > Pseudomonadota > Alphaproteobacteria > Caulobacterales > Caulobacteraceae > Phenylobacterium. Next base: position 11,071 of record JBIOED010000071.1, read on the forward strand.
GGTGGTGGGCGCCGGTCCATCGGCGGTGCGCGACCTTGTGGTCCGGCGGCTCGGCGAGGGCGCGGTGGCCGTGCAGGATCCGCCGCTCGGCACCGGCCATGCGGTGACGGCCGCGGGGCCGGCGCTGGCCGGCTTCCATGGCGACGTGCTGGTCACCAACGGCGACTGCCCGCTGCTGACGCCTGCGGAACTCGAGCCGCTGTTCGGCCTGCGGGACGACGGCGTGGACCTGGCGCTGCTCGGCTTCGAGCCCGCCGACGCCCTGCTCTACGGCCGGATGATCGCCGCCGCCGACGGCGGGGTCAGCCGGATCGTCGAACCAAAGGAAGCGACGCCGCAGGAGCTGGCCGTCAAGGCCTGCTACGCCGGCATGCTGTGCGCGGAAAAGGCGCGCCTGTTCGGGTGGCTCGACCGCACGACGAACCAGAACGCCAAGGGTGAATACTACCTGACCGAGATCGTCTCGCTGGCGGCTGCGGACGCCGGGTCGGTCAGGGCGGCCATCGTCGCGGAGAGCGCGGTGATGGGCTGCGACACGCCGATGCAACTCTCCCAGGCCGAGCGGATCTTCCAGGACCGCCGACGGGCGCATTTCCTGGCCGAAGGCGTCGCCATGCCGGCGCCGGAGACGGTGCATTTTTCCTGGGACACCGCGATCGCGGCCGGGGTGATCGTCGAACAGTTCGTGGTCTTCGCGCCGGGCGTCGCGGTGGAGACCGGGGCGGCGATCCGCGCCTTCAGCCACCTGGAGGGCGCGGTGGTGCGCTCAGGCGCCGTCGTCGGCCCCTACGCCCGCCTGCGGCCGGGCGCGGATATCGGGGAGGGCGCCCACATCGGCAACTTCGTCGAGGTCAAGAAGGTGACGGTGGGCAAGGGCGCCAAGGCCAACCACCTGAGCTATCTGGGCGACGGCACGGTGGGGGCGGGCGCGAACATCGGCGCCGGGACGATCTTCTGCAACTACGACGGCTTCGACAAGCACGAGACCCACGTGGGCGAGGGGGCCTTCATCGGGTCGAACACCGCCCTTGTGGCGCCGGTCAGCGTGGGCCCGGGCGCCTACACCGGCTCGGGCTCGGTGATCACCAAGCCGGTGGCCGCCGACGCCCTGGCGGTGGAGCGCGGCGCGCAGGTCGAAAAGCCCGGCTGGGCGGCGCGCTTTCGGCAGCGCAAGCTGGCCGGGCGCGCGGCGAAGGCCAGGCCTTGAGCGACGCCGACGCCCAGAAGCGCGCCGCGGGCGAGGCTGCGGCCCGGCTCGTCGAGGACGGCATGGTGGTGGGGCTGGGCACCGGATCCACGGCGGCCTGGTTCGTGAAGGCGCTGGCGGCGCGGCGGCTGACGCTGACCTGCGTGGCGACCTCGCAAACCACGGCGGATCTGGCGGCGAGCCTGGGCCTGACCGTCGCCGAGCTGGGCGACACCGGGCCCATCGACCTCACCGTCGACGGCGCCGACGAGATCGGACCGGGGCTTTCGCTGATCAAGGGCGGCGGGGCGGCGCTGCTGCGCGAAAAGCTGGTCTGGGAGGCTTCGCGCCGTTGCGTGGTCGTCGCCGACGCCGCCAAATCCGTCCAGACGCTGGGGAAATTCCCGCTGCCGATCGAGGTGATCGCCTTCGGGCACAAGACCACGTCCTTGAGGATCTGCGACGCGCTCAGCGAGTGCGACATCGGGGCGGCTCCGCGGCTGCGTTTGAGGGACGGCCAGCCCGTGCGAACCGATGGCGGCAACCTCATCTATGACGCAGCCTGCGGGCGAATCGAGGAGCCGGCGGCGCTGGCGGCCGCGCTGAAGAGCGTTACCGGGGTCGTGGACCACGGCCTTTTCCTCGACCTGGCCGACCAGGCCCTGATCGGCACGGCCGCGGGCGTCAAGACGCTCGAGCCCTAGAGAAGACGAAGGAGGCCCGACGTGGCCCAGTACGACTACGACCTCTTCGTGATCGGCGCAGGATCCGGCGGCGTGCGCGCCGCCCGACTCGCCGCCATGTCCGGAGCCAGGGTGGCGGTCGCCGAGGAGGACCGCGTGGGCGGCACCTGCGTGATCCGCGGCTGCGTGCCCAAGAAGTTCATGGTCTACGCCTCGGAATTCGCCCACCATTTCAAGACCGCCAAGGGCTACGGCTGGACGGTCGGGGATGCTGTGTTCGACTGGACCGAATTCCTGGCCGAGAAGGACAAGGAGATCGCCCGCCTCTCGGGCATCTACGTCCGCAACCTGCAGAACGCCGGGGCTGAGCTGGCGCATGGCAAGGCCCGCCTGCTCGACGCCCACACCATCGAGATCGACAAGGTCGGGACCCGCACCGCCGACAAGATCCTGATCGCCACCGGCGGCCGGTCGTGGATGCCGAAGGGCCTGCCGGGCGTCGAGCACGCCATCTCGTCCAACGAATGCTTCCACCTGCCGAAGCTGCCCAAAAGCATCGTCATCGCCGGCGGCGGCTATATCGCGGTCGAGTTCGCGGGCATCTTCAACGGCCTGGGCGTCGACGTGACCCTCGTGCACCGCGGCCCCAACGTCCTGCGCGGCTTCGACGACGACGTCCGCAGCCACCTCGCCGAGGAGATGGAAAAGCGCGGGATCAAGGTGGTGCTGGGCGCGCAGCACACCGCCATCGAGAAGGTCGCCGGTGGGTTCACCAGCCGGTTCAGCGACGGCCACCACTGCGACAGCGAGCTGGTCCTGTTCTGCCTCGGCCGCGAGCCCTACGTCGAGGGCCTTGGCCTTGAGACGGCGGGCGTGACGCTGACGGAGAAGGGGGCCGTGGCGGTGGACGACTATTCGCGCACCAACGTGGAGAACATCTGGGCGGTCGGCGATGTGACCGACCGGATCAACCTGACGCCGGTGGCGATCCGCGAGGCCCAGGCCTTCGCCGAGACGGTGTTCTACGACCGGCCGACCCGGTTCGACCACGAGATGGTGGCCTCGGCGGTGTTCTCCCAGCCGCCGATCGGTTCTGTGGGCCTGAGCGAGGCCGACGCGCGCAAGCATTACGGCAAGGTCGACATCTATCTGGCCCGATTGCGCCCGATGAAATACGGCTTCGCCGGGAGCGACGAGCGCGCGCTGCTGAAGCTGGTGGTGGATGGCGCCAGCGAGAAGGTGGTGGGCTGCCACGTGGTCGGCCCGGATGCGCCGGAGATGATCCAGATGGCCGCCATCGCCATGAAGATGGGCGTCACCAAAGCTCAGTGGGACGCCACCTGCGCGGTCCACCCGACGCTGGCCGAAGAGCTGGTGACGATGCGCGAGAAGCACGTGCCCATGGGCCTGGGGCAGGTGGCGTGATCCTTCTTCGTCAGGGCTTCGAAAGACGGAGCCTCGGAAGCTCCGAAGTCGGAGGCGGCCGCCTGGGAGCGTGGTGCGGCTGGGTGCTTATCGGCGCGGCCGTGCTTGTCCCGCTGGTGGGCTGGCTGGCGCCGCTGGGCTTCGCGGCCCTGCTGGCGCTGGCGGGGCTGCTCTGCCTGCCTGCGGTGCGCATGAACGCGCGGGATCGGCCGGCGGCGGTGATCCTGTTCGCCGCGCTGATCTGGGCGGCGGCCTCGACGACCTGGAGCCCCTATCATCCGACCAAGCCCGGCAATTCCACGATCCTCAAGCTCGCCCTGGAGCTGCCGCTCTATTGGAGCGCGATCTCGGGGGCGCGGCGGGCCGATCCGGTCCTGCGCGCCCGCGCCCTGCACATCCTGGCCTGGGGCTGCGCCCTGTTCGGCCTGGTGCTGGCGGAGGAGGCGGTGACGCGGGCGGCCCTCTATAAGGCGCTCCACGTCTTCTACCAGCCGATCCGCCCCGACTTGGCGGAGTCCAACGTCGGCCACACCACCCAGGTGCTCGGGCTGATCTGGCCGCTGGCCGCCTGCGGGGCGCCGCGGCGCCAGCGGCCCTGGCTGGCCTTGGCGATGGTCGTCGGCACAGGCGCGGCCGCCATCGCCTTCGGCTATGACGCGCCGGTGATCGGCCTGGTCCTGGGGCCGGCCACCGCGCTGATCGTCTGGCGCTGGCCGCAGGTCGCGCCGAAGCTGTTGGCCATCGCCGTGGCGGCCCTGTTCCTGGCCACCCCGCTGGCGGTCTGGGCCGTACGGCGCTTCTTCGACTACGCCGCGATCCAGCACGCTCTGCCGAAAACCGACGCCATGCGCATGGGCTATTGGAGTCACGCCATCGACTGGATCCGGCTGCGCCCGGGACGCGGCTGGGGACTCGACGCGAGCCGCATGTTCGGCCCCGGCATCATCCTGCATCCGCACAATGTTCCCCTGCAGGTCTGGATGGAGCTGGGCGGGGTCGGGGCGGCGATGGCGGCGGCGTTCTGGGGCGTGGCGCTGGTGCGGCTCGCGAGGCCGGTCCCCAACCTGGGCGCCGCCGCCACCGCGGCCTGCGCCGTGGTCTACCTGCTGTTCGGTCTCAACTTCGGCGTCTGGGAGGAGTGGTGGCTGGCCCTTGGCGCCTTGGTCGTGATGCTGGCGGCGATGACGGCGGCTGAGCGCGAGGCGACCTCGCCGCCGCCGTAAGGGGCCCGATCCTGCAGGCATCGACCTTGGCCCCCATCTTGGCGTAGAAGGCGCGGTTTCACGGGCGGGCTCGGAGCCCGACGCGAAGGGGCTTGGAGTTGGAGCGATGACGGAACAATGGACGCCGGCGTCCTGGCGCGCGAAGACCGCCAGGCACATGCCGGACGACTATCCGGACCTGGCGGCCCTGACCAAGGTCGAGCAGACCCTGCGCGGCATGCCGCCGCTGGTGTTCGCCGGCGAGGCGCGCCGGCTGAAGGCCCTGTTGGCCGAGGTTTCCGAAGGCCGCGCCTTCCTGCTACAGGGGGGCGACTGCGCGGAGAGCTTCAAGGAGTTCCACGCCGACAACATCCGCGACACCTTCCGGCTGATCCTGCAGATGGCGGTGGTGCTCACCTTCGCCGGCGGCAAGCCCGTGGTGAAGGTGGGCCGCATGGCCGGCCAGTTCGCCAAGCCGCGCTCGGCCCCCACCGAGACGATCGGGACCACGACCCTGCCGTCCTACCGCGGCGACATCATCAACGGCATGGAGTTCACCCAGGAGGCCCGCACGCCGGACCCGCAGCGGCTGATCCAGGCCTACAGCCAGTCGGCGGCGACGCTCAACCTGTTGCGCGCCTTCGCCGGCGGCGGCTATGCCGATCTGCACAACATCCACCGCTGGACCCTGGGTTTCGTGGCCGACAGCCCGCAGGGCGCCCGCTACCGCGAGGTCGCCGAGAAGATCAGCGAGACCCTGATGTTCATGCAGGCCATCGGCGTCACCCCGGAGAGCCAGCCGGCCCTGCATCAGGTGGAATTCTTCACCAGCCACGAGGCGTTGCTGCTTAACCTCGAAGAGGCGATGACCCGGATCGATAGCACCTCGGGCCAATGGTACGACACCTCCGCCCACCTGGTGTGGATCGGCGAGCGCACCCGCGACCTCGACGGCGCCCACGTGGCGTTCTTCAAGGGAATCAAGAACCCGATCGGCGTGAAGTGCGGCCCGACGATGGAGCCCGACGAGCTCATGCGGCTTGCCGACGCGCTGAGCCCCGCGAACGAGCCCGGCCGGCTGACGCTCTACGGGCGCTTCGGCTCCGACCGGATCGGCAAACGTCTGCCGGCCCTGTTGCGCGCCACCAAGGCCGCCGGCAAACATGTGGTCTGGGCCATCGACCCGATGCACGGCAACACGCTGACGGCCAACAACGGCTACAAGACCCGGCCTTTCGACCGCATCCTGTCGGAGGTGAAATCCTTCGTGGAGATCTGCAAGGCCGAGGGCGTCCACCCCGGCGGCGTTCACCTGGAGATGACGGGCCAGAACGTCACCGAATGCACCGGCGGCGCCCGCGAGGTGACCGAAGGCGACCTGGC
>JBIOED010000072.1:0-16843 GCA_044445675.1 Caulobacterales bacterium
ACAAGAAGTCGCGCGAGCAGTTCGAAATCCGCACGCACAAGCGCGTGCTCGATATCGTCGACCCCACCCCGCAGACCGTGGACGCGCTGATGAAGCTCGACCTGTCCGCCGGCGTGGACGTCGAGATCAAGCTCTAAGGGGTCAGCCAGATGCGTACCGGCGTGATCGCCAAAAAGCTGGGCATGGCTCGCTTCTTCGATGAAGCCGGCGTCCATGTGCCGGTGACCGTGCTCAGCCTCGAGGGCTGCACGGTCGTCGCCCAGCGCACCCAGGACAAGGACGGCTACGTCGCCCTCCAGCTGGGCGCAGGCGCCAAGAAGCCCAAGAACACCTCCAAGGCCATGCGCGGCCACTTCGCGAAAGCCGAAGTCGAGCCCAAGCGCAAGATCATGGAGTTCCGGGTGTCCGAGGACATGCTGATCGACGTGGGCTCCGAGCTCACCGCCGACCACTACCTCCCGGGCCAGAAGATCGACGTCACCGGGACCACGGTCGGAAAGGGCTTCCAGGGCGCCATGAAGCGCTGGAATTTCGGCGGCATGCGGGCCACCCACGGGGTGTCCGTCTCCCACCGGGCCCACGGCTCCACCGGCCAGCGCCAGGACCCGGGCAAGACCTTCAAGGGCAAGAAGATGGCCGGCCACCTCGGCCAGGAAACCGTCACCACCCTCAACCTCACCGTCTGGCGCGTCGACGTGGAGCGCGGCCTGATCCTGGTGAAGGGCGCCGTCCCCGGAACCGAGGGCGACTATGTCAAGATCCGCGACGCGGTGAAGAAGGCGGCTCCGGCCGACGTTCCGACCCCCGGCGCCTTCCGCAAGGCCGGTGAAGAGCCCAAGGCTCCCGCCGCCGGGGAAGAACCCGCGGTCGTGGAAGCCGCCGCTGAAGCGCCGGTCGCTGAGGAGCCCGCGGTGATCGAAGCCGCCGCTGCTGACGCGCCGGAAGCTGGGGAAGAAGCCTGATGAAACTCGACGTCATCAAACTCGACGGCGGGAAGGGCGGTTCGATCGAACTGTCCGACGAGATCTTCGGCATTTCCGAGATCCGCGCCGACATCCTGCAGCGCATGGTGACCTGGCAATTGGCCAAGCGCCGCGCCGGCACCCACAAGGTGCAGGTCCGCAACGAAGTCTCGCGGACCTCGAAGAAGATGTACAAGCAGAAGGGCACCGGCGGCGCCCGCCACGGCTCGCGCCGGGCGGCCCAGTTCGTCGGCGGCGCCCGGGCCCACGGCCCGGTGGTCCGCAGCCACGCCTTCGACCTGCCCAAGAAGGTCCGCGCCCTGGCCCTGCGCCATGCGCTGTCCTCCAAGGCCAGGGACGGCTCGCTGGTCATCGTCGACACCGTCAGCCTGAAGGACGCCAAGACCGCGGCCCTTCGGACCCAGTTGGGCGCCATCGGAATCACCCACGCCCTGGTGATCGCCGGCGTCGAGGTGGACAACAACTTCAAGCTCGCCGCGCGCAACATCCCCAACGTCGACGTGCTGCCGAACGCCGGCCTCAACGTCTACGACGTGCTGCGCCGCCGAACCCTGGTGCTGACCAAGGACGCGGTCGAAGCGATCACCGCGCGCTTCCAAGAGAAGGAGGCTGCGTAATGGCCGAGCAACCCACCGCCCGTCACTACGACACCATCCTGTCGCCGATCATCACGGAAAAGGCCACGCTGCTCTCGGAGCACAACAAGGTGGTCTTCCGGGTCGCCGGCGATGCGTCGAAGGACGAGATCGCAGCCGCCGTCGAAGCGCTGTTCAAAGTGAACGTGACCAAGGTCAACACCCTGAACGTCAAGGGCAAGACCAAGCGGTTCCGCGGCATCATGGGCCGACGTTCCGATGTCAAGAAAGCTGTCGTGACCCTGGCCCAAGGCCAGTCGATCGACATCACCACGGGGCTCTGATCCGATGGCCTTGAAGCAATACAACCCGACTTCGCCAGGCCGCCGCCAGCTGGTGCTGGTGGACAAGTCCGAGCTCCACAAGGGCGGACCGATCAAGTCCCTCGTCGAGGGGCTGACCAAGTCCGGCGGCCGTGGCGGCGGTGGCCGTATCGCGGTGCGTTTCCGCGGCGGCGGCGCCAAGCGCCTCTATCGCAAGATCGACTTCAAGCGTCGCAAGTTCGACATGGTCGGCATCGTCGAGCGGCTGGAGTACGACCCCAACCGCACGGCGTTCATCGCCCTGATCAAATATCCCGACGAAGAGCTGGCCTACATCCTGGCTCCGCAGCGCCTGAAGGTCGGCGACCAGGTGGTCGCGGCCGAGAAGGCCGACGTGAAGCCCGGCAACGCCATGCCGCTGCGCGGCATGCCGATCGGCACGATCATCCACAACGTCGAGCTGAAGCCCCTGAAGGGCGGCCAGATCGCCCGCTCCGCCGGGACCTACGCCCAGCTGGTCGGTCGCGACGCCGGCTACGCCCAGATCCGCTTGAACTCGGGCGAGCTGCGCATGGTGCCGGACGGCTGCATGGCCACGGTGGGCGCGGTCTCGAACCCCGATCACATGAACGAGGTGATGGGCAAGGCTGGCCGCAACCGGCACAAGGGCCGCAGGCCGCACGTCCGTGGCGTCGCCATGAACCCGGTCGACCACCCGCACGGCGGCGGCGAGGGCAAGACCTCCGGCGGCCGCAACCCGGTCACCCCGTGGGGCAAGCCGACCAAGGGCGCCAAGACTCGTACGAACAAGACGACCGATAAGTTCATCATCCGGTCGCGTCATGCCAGGAAGGCTCGCTAAGCGATGACCCGCTCAGTCTGGAAAGGTCCGTTCGTCGACGGATACCTGCTCAAGAAGGCCGAAGCCGTCCAAGGCTCCGGCCGCAAGGACGTGATCAAGACCTGGTCGCGTCGCTCCACCATCATGCCGCAGTTCGTGGGTCTCACGTTCGGCGTGCACAACGGCCAAAAGCACGTCCCCGTGCACGTGTCGGAAGACATGGTCGGCATGAAGCTGGGCGAGTTCGCGCCCACCCGCTTCTTCCCCGGCCACGCCGCCGACAAGAAGGCCAAGAGGAAGTAGCCATGTCGCAGAGTAAGCAGCCTCGCCGACTGGCCGGTATCGAGGCCATGGCCAAGGTGAAGACCTTGCGCACCAGCGCCCGCAAGCTGAACCTGGTCGCCCAGTCGATCCGCGGCCTCAAGGTGCAGCGGGCCCTGAACGAGCTCGAGTTCAGCCACAAGCGCATCGCCAGCGATGTCCGCAAGGCGCTCTATTCGGCGATCTCCAACGCCGAGAACAACCACAACCTCGACATCGACTCCCTGGTCGTCGCCGAAGCCTATGTGGGCAAGAACCTGGTGATGAAGCGCTTCTCCGCCCGGGCGCGGGGCAGGGCTTCGCGTATCGAGAAGCCGTTCAGCGAGATCACCATCGTGGTCCGCGAACTGGGTGAGGCCGCCTGATGGGTCAGAAAGTCAATCCGATCGGGCTGCGGCTCGGCATCAACCGCACGTGGGACTCCCGTTGGTTCGCCGACGGCGCCGACTACGGCAAGCTGCTGCACGAGGACATCAAGGTCCGGCGCGCGCTGAAGAAGCGCCTCTATCAGGCCGGCGTCTCGCGCATCACCATCGAGCGTCCGCACAAGAAGTGCCGCATCACCATCTATGCCGCGCGCCCTGGCGTGATCATCGGCAAGAAGGGCGCGGACATCGACAAGCTGCGCAAGGACATCGCGGCGATGACCGACGGCGAGGTTCACCTGAACATCGTCGAAATCCGCAAGCCAGAGACCGACGCCCAACTGATCGCCGAGAACATCGCCCAGCAGCTGGAGCGCCGCGTGGCCTTCCGCCGCGCCATGAAGCGCTCGATGCAGAGCGCCATGCGCCTGGGCGCCAAGGGGGTGCGGATCAACGTGTCCGGCCGCCTCGGCGGCGCGGAAATCGCGCGGATGGAATGGTATCGCGAAGGCCGCGTGCCGCTGCACACGCTGCGCGCCGACATCGACTACGGCTTCACCGAGGCCAAGACCACCTACGGCATCATCGGCGTGAAGGTGTGGGTGTTCAAAGGCGAGGTGCTGGAACACGACCCGATGGCGCTGGACAAGCGCCTGGCCGGCGAAAGCGGGCCTGCGGGTGAAGGCGGCGGTCGTGACCGCTCCGGCGATCGCCCCGACCGCGGCCCGCGCCGCGATCGGCGCGAGCAGGCGAACGCTTAAGGGTCTGACCGATGCTGTCTCCGAAAAAGACCAAGTACCGCAAGCAGTTCAAGGGCAAGATCCATGGTCTCGCCAAGAGCGGCTTCACGCTGAACTTCGGCTCCTATGGCCTGAAGTCGGTCGAGCCCGAACGCGTCACCGCGCGCCAGATCGAGGCGGCCCGCCGCGCGATCACGCGTCAGATGAAGCGCCAGGGCCGGGTGTGGATCCGCATCTTCCCCGACGTGCCGGTCAGCGACAAGCCGGCCGAAGTGCGGATGGGCAAGGGCAAGGGCGCGGTCGAATACTGGGCCGCGCGCGTCCACCCGGGCCGGATCATGTTTGAAATCGACGGCGTGCCGGACGACGTGGCCCGCGAAGCCCTGCGCCTCGGCGCGGCCAAGCTTCCGGTGAAGACCCGCATCGTGGCCCGCATCGAAGCCGTCGCGGAGCACGCGTGATGAAGATCGACGAAGTTCGCGGGCTCACCCCCGACCAGCTGGCCGAAAGCCTGATCAACCTGAAGAAGGAGCAGTTCAACCTGCGCTTCCAGAAGGCCACCGGCCAGATCGAGAAGACCCACCGCGTGGATCAGGTGCGCAAGGATATCGCGCGCATCAAGACCCACCTGCGGACCAAGCAGGCGCAGGCCTGAGGAGAGCTGACAGATGCCGAAACGAATTCTCGAAGGCGTTGTCGTCTCCGACAAGGGCGACAAGACGGTGGTGGTGAAGGTCGAACGGACCTTCCTGCACCCGGTGCTGAAGAAGACCGTCCGCCGGTCCAAGAAGTACCACGCCCACGACGAGGGCAACGTCTACAAGTCCGGCGACAACGCGCGCATCATCGAATGCGCGCCGAAGTCGAAAACCAAGACTTGGGAGGTGCTGCCCAAGGGCGGCGCCGACCAGGCAGCGTAAGGGATCACAACCTATGATCCAGATGCAAACTAACCTGGACGTCGCCGACAACTCCGGCGCCCGCCGAGTCATGTGCATCAAGGTGCTGGGCGGCGCTGGGCGCCGTTATGCCGGCGTCGGTGACAAGATCGTGGTCTCCGTGAAGGAAGCCATTCCGCGCGGCCGGGTGAAGAAGGGCGACGTGCTGCAAGCCATCGTCGTGCGCACCTCCTCGGCCATCAAGCGCAAGGATGGTTCGGTGATCCGCTTCGACAAGAACGCGGCGGTGATCGTCAACAAGCAAAGCGAGCCGATCGGCACGCGGATCTTCGGCCCGGTTCCCCGCGAACTGCGCGCCAAGAACCACATGAAGATCATTTCCCTCGCGCCCGAGGTGCTGTGATGTCGGCGAAGATCAAGAAGGGGGACCGCGTCGTGGTTCTCACCGGCAAGGACAAGGGCCGTCAGGGCGCCGTGTCGAAGGTGTTCCCCAAGGAATCCCGCGTGCTGGTCGACGGCCTGAACATGGTTCAGCGCCATACCCGTCCGTCCCAGGGCGATCCCCAGGGCGGCATCAAGAACAAGGAAGCGCCGCTTCACCTGTCGAACGTGGCCCTGGTCGACTCCAAGGGTAAGCCGACCCGCGTCGGCTTCCGCATGGACGGCGACAAGAAGGTCCGGTTCGCCAAGACGACCGGCGAGGTGATCCATGGCTGATCAAGCTTACGAACCGCGGTTGAAGGCCGAATACCGGTCGCGCATCCGCAAGGCCCTGAAGGACCAGTTCGGCTACACCAACGAGATGCAGATCCCCAAGCTGGACAAGATCGTCCTGAACATGGGCATCGGCGAATCCGTGGCCGACTCCAAGAAGGTCAACGCCGCCATGGCCGACCTCGCGAAGATCGCGGGGCAGAAGCCCGTGCCGACCAAGGCGCGCACCTCCATCGCCGGCTTCAAGCTGCGCGAAGGCATGGTGATCGGCGCCAAGGTCACGCTGCGCAAGGAGCGCATGTACGAGTTCCTGGATCGCCTGATCACTGTCGCCCTGCCGCGGGTGAAGGACTTCCGGGGTCTGCGGCCCACCTCTTTCGACGGTCGGGGCAACTATGCCCTCGGTCTGCGCGAACACATCGTGTTCCCGGAGATCAACTACGACGAGATCGACCAGATGTGGGGCATGGACATCATCGTCGCCACCACTGCGAAGACCGACGACGAAGCGCGCGCGCTTCTGAAGGAATTCCAGTTCCCGTTCGTCCAAGCGCAAGCTTAAGCGGGAAAGAAAGAGCAAATGGCCAAGAAAAGCGCCGTCAACCGCAACCTGCGGGTCCAGGCCCTCGTCAAGCAATATGCCGCTAAGCGCACCGAGCTTAAGGCTGTCGCCAACAACGAGGCTCTGCCGCTGGAAGAACGTTTCGAAGCCCGGCTGAAGCTGGCGGAGTTGCCGCGCAGTTCGTCCAAGACCCGCATCCGTAACCGGTGCCTGGTGACTGGTCGTCCGCGCGCCTTCTACCGCAAGCTGAAGATGAGCCGGATCGCCCTGCGTGACCTCGGGTCGCACGGGCTGATCCCCGGCCTCGTCAAGTCGAGCTGGTAGGAGGGTCCCGCAATGGTCAACGACCCCATCGGCGATCTGATCGCCCGCATCAAGAACGCCGCCATCCGCGGCCGCTCGAAGGTGACGACGCCCGCGTCGAAGATGCGCGCCCGTCTCCTCGACGTGCTCACGGACGAGGGCTATATCCGCGGTTATCACCTGGTGGAAACGCCAGGCGCCTTCCCGGAATTCGAGATCGAGCTGAAATACTTCGATGGCGCGCCCGTCATCGTGGAAATCAAGCGCGTCTCCAAGCCGGGTCGCCGCGTCTATTCGTCGATCAAGGACCTGAAGCCGGTGAAGAACGGCCTTGGGATCTCGATCCTGTCGACGCCCAAGGGCGTCATGTCGGACACCTCCGCGCGTGACGCGAACGTGGGCGGCGAAGTCCTCTGCCGGGTCTACTGATATGTCTCGTATCGGAAAGAAGGCGGTCGCCATCCCCAGCGGGGTCACGGTGACCCTCGACGGCCAGACGGTCACGGTGAAAGGCCCCAAGGGGCAGCTTTCCTGGACGGTCGCCGAAGAGATCGAAGTCGCTCAGGCCGATGGCGAGCTGACCCTGGCCAAGCGTGGCGAAGGCCAGCGCGCCCAGGCCATGTGGGGCCTCTCGCGCAGCCTGGTCGCCAACATGGTGATCGGCGTCACCACCGGCTTCGAGCGCACGCTCGAACTGGTGGGCGTCGGCTATCGCGCGGCGATGAAGGGACAGGCGCTGTCCATGCAACTGGGCTTCAGCCACGAGGTCGACATCCCGGCCCCGGCCGGCATCGCCTTCACCGTGCCCAAGCAGACCGAAATCAGGATCTCCGGCATCGACAAGCAGCAGGTCGGCGAGACCGCCGCCCGCATCCGCCGCATCCGTCCGCCTGAGCCCTACAAGGGCAAGGGCGTGCGCTACGCCGGCGAGCAGGTCCGCCGCAAGGAAGGCAAGAAGAAGTAGGTCATGGCTCTTTCCTCCCGCGACTCCTCGCAAAAGCGCGCGCAACGCACGCGCACCCGGCTGCGCAAGCTGGCCAACGGGCGTCCGCGCCTATCGGTCTTCCGCTCGTCGAAGAACATCTACGCCCAGGTCATCGATGATGAGCGCGGCGTGACGCTGGCGGCCGCCTCGTCGCTGGAAAGCGACGAGAAGGCCAAGAAGGGCGCCGATAAGGACGCCGCGGCGCGCGTCGGCGCTCTGGTGGCCCAGCGGGCCATCGAAAAGGGCGTCAAGGACGTGGTCTTCGATCGCGGCGGCTATCTCTATCACGGTCGGGTGAAGGCGCTGGCGGATGCCGCGCGTGAAGCCGGCCTGAATTTCTAAGGAACGCTAGATGGCTCGCAGAGATGACAATCGCGGCGGTCGCAACAATCGCGAAGACGAACGCGACAGCGACATCGTCGAGAAGCTGGTGCACATCAACCGCGTCGCGGCGACCGTGAAGGGCGGCCGGCGGTTCTCCTTCGCCGCCCTGATGGTGGTCGGCGACCAGAAGGGCCGTGTCGGCTTCGGCCATGGCAAGGCGCGCGAAGTGCCGGAAGCCATTCGCAAGGCGACCGAAGAGGCCAAGAAGACCATGATCCGCGTGCCGCTGCGCGAAAGCCGCACCCTGCACCACGACGGCAACGGCCGCTGGGGCGCGGGCAAGGTGATGGTCCGCTCGGCGCCCCCCGGCACCGGCGTGATCGCCGGCGGCCCGATGCGCGCGGTGCTGGAAACCCTGGGCGTGCAGGACGTGGTCGGCAAGTCGGTCGGCTCGTCCAACCCCTACAACATGGTGCGCGCGACGTTCGAGGCCCTGAAGGCCCAGTCCTCGCCGCGCCAGGTCGCGGCCAAGCGCGGCAAGAAGGTCTCGGACGTCATCGGCCGCCGCGCCGACGGCGCTTCGACGCCGGCCGCCGACACCGCCGACGCCGAAGGATAAGCGAGATGGCCCCCAAGTCCGAAGGCAAGATCACCGTTCGCCAGACCGGCAGCCCGATCCGCCGCAAGAAGGATCAGCGCGCGACCCTGGTCGGCCTGGGCCTCAACCGCCCCGGCCGCGTCTCCACGCTCGAGGACACCCCCTCGGTGCGCGGCATGATCGCCAAGGTCGCCCATATGGTCGAGGTGGTGAAGTAGCGTTTTCCCTCCCCTAGTGGGGGAGGCACAGGCCGGCTTGCCGGCCAGGTTGGGGACGTCGCGATCAAGCTCCGATTTCGGAGCCTGGCCTACACAGCCCCACCCGTCCGAGGCTTCGCCTCGTCCACCCTGCCCGTTAAGGGAGGGAAACATCAGCCGAGTCGGAGCATCCGCTCCGGCGACAGATCTCCAAGGAGAGGCGCCTATGAGCAAGCTCAACGAACTTTCGCCCCGTGAAGGCTCCACGAAAGGCCGCATGCGCGTCGGCCGCGGCGGCGGCTCGGGCAAGGGAAAGACCGCCGGCCGCGGCGTGAAGGGCCAGAAGGCGCGCTCCGGCGTCGCCATCGCGGGCTTCGAAGGTGGCCAGATGCCGCTGCACATGCGCATGCCCAAGCGCGGCTTCAACAACATCTTCCGCAAGGACTTCGCCGAAGTGAACCTGTGGCGCCTGGAACAGGCGATCGCCGCGGGCAAGCTCGACGCCAAGGTCGCCATCGACGCCGAGGTGCTGGTCGCCGCGGGCGTGGTGCGCCGCAAGAAGGATGGCCTGCGCCTGCTGGGCAAGGGCGAGATCAAGTCGAAGATCCAGATCACGGTCTATTCCGCGTCAGCCTCGGCGATCGCGGCGGTGGAAAAGGCCGGCGGCAAGGTCACGACCACCAAGAAGGAAGCCCCGGCCGAGGAGGCCTGAGCCGAGCTTTACGACCAATCCGGCCTCGCAACTGGGGCCGGCGTGTCCTATCTGGTGAGCGGTTAGGACGAGTCAGGGGATCTGGTGAATGGCTTCGGCCGCTGAACAACTCGCAGCCAATCTGAACGTCGATGCCTTCGCGAAGGCCACGGAGCTGCACAAGCGCCTGATCTTCACCCTGGTGGCGATGGTCGTCTATCGGATCGGCTGCTACGTCCCGATTCCCGGCATCGACATCGCCAAGTTCGCCGCGGCGTTCTCGGGCCAGGCCAACGGCCTCCTCGGGATGATGAACATGTTCTCCGGCGGGGCCGTGCGGAACATGGCGGTCTTCGCGCTGAACGTGATGCCCTACATCTCGGCCTCGATCATCGTGCAGCTGCTCGGCACGGTCTATCCGCCGTGGGAGAAGCTCAAGAAGGAGGGCGGCGAGGCGGGGCGCAAGACGCTCAACCAGTACACCCGCTACCTCACCGTCGCCCTGGCGCTCTTCCAGTCGTTTGGCATCTCGATGGGCCTGCAAAGCGGCGGCATGGCCGACCATCCGGGCATCTTCTTCACCCTGACCACGGTGGCGACCCTGACCGGGGGGACCATGTTCCTGATGTGGCTGGGCGAGCAGATCACCAGCCGCGGGGTCGGCAACGGCGTGTCGCTGATCATCTTCGCCGGCATCGTGGCGGTGTTCCCGCGCTACATCCACCAGGCCTTCGAGTCGGCCCGCACCGGCGCGATGAGCGGCGGCGCCCTGCTGGTCATCTTCCTGCTGATTATCGGCGTCACCTGCGCCATCGTCTTCATCGAGCGTTCGCAGCGCCGGCTGCTGGTGCAGTACCCAAAGCGCCAGGTCGGCAACCGCATGTTCGGCGGTGATACCTCGTTCCTGCCGCTGAAGATCAACACCTCGGGCGTGATCCCGCCGATCTTCGCGTCCTCCCTGCTGCTGCTGCCGGCGACGGTGATGGGCTTTGCCGCCAACGCCAATCTGCCGCCGTGGCTGCAGTGGCTGCCGGGCGCGGTGGGCCAGCTGCAGCACGGGCGCCCGGCGTTCATGGTCCTCTACGGCGCGCTGATCATCTTCTTCACCTTCTTCTACACCTCCGTGGTGTTCAATCCGGAGGAGACGGCGGAGAACCTGCGCAAGTACGGCGGCTTCCTGCCCGGCATCCGGCCCGGCAAGCGCACGGCGGAATATCTCGACTTCGTGCTGACCCGCCTGACGGTGATCGGCGCGGCCTACATCGCCATCGTCTGCCTGCTGCCCGAGGCCATGATCGGCTTCTACAACGCGCCCTTCTACATGGGCGGCACCTCGGTGCTGATCGTGGTCAGCGTCACCATGGACACCGTGACCCAAATCCAGTCACACCTCCTGGCGCACCAGTACGAAGGCCTGATCAAGAAGTCCAAGCTGCGGGGCAGCCGCGGCCGCTAAGGATCGCTACGGGTTGTGGTATCGCAGGCCCCGCCAAGAGGGCCGGCGACGGGAGGGCTGATGAATCTGATCCTGTTCGGCCCGCCCGCGGCGGGGAAGGGCACCCAGGCCAAGCGCCTGGTCGAAACCCGCAAGATGGTGCAGCTCTCCACCGGCGACATGCTGCGCGCGGCCATCGCCTCGGGGTCGGAACTCGGCCAGCGGGTTTCCGGGATCATGGAGCGCGGCGACCTGGTCTCCGACGAGATCGTCATCGAACTGATCGAGCAACGCCTGCCCGAGGCGGAGGCCGCCGGGGGCGCGATCTTCGACGGCTTTCCCCGCACCCTCGCCCAGGCGCAGGCGCTGGACGCCATGCTCGAACACCGCGGTTCGCGGATCGACCTGGTCATTCGCCTGCGGGTCGACGACCAGGCGCTGATGGACCGGGTCGCCGGGCGCTTCGCCGAAAGCGGCCGCTCCGACGACAATCCGGAGAGCTTCAAGGTGCGCCTAGGCGCCTACAACGCTCAGACCGCGCCGCTGCTGCCCTACTACGAAGCCCACAAGAAGCTCGTGGAAGTCGACGGCATGGGCTCCGTCGCCGCCGTCGCCAAGGCCATCGACGAAGCGCTCGACGCCCCGCACCCGTGACATTGCCTCAGCGCATCCCCGCGAAAGCAAGGACCCAGGTGTTTCCCTTCCGTCGTAAGAATCAAACCGGGATTCAAAACCTTGAATCCCCCTCTGTGGATAAGCGGACCTAATCCGCCGCCGCGTAGGCGTCGATGGCGGCCAGGTGCGGGGCGATTTCCGCCGGCGTCAGGAACGAGCCGGTGAAGCTGTTGCGGGCGAGGGTGATCAGGTCTTCGCGGCCGAGGTTGAGGGCGGTCGACATCGCCAGCCAGTTGTCCGCCAGGTAGCCGCCGAAATAGGCCGGGTCGTCGGAATTGATCGTGGCGCGCAGACCCAGGTCCAGCATGCGCTTCAGGGGGTGGGCCTTCAGGTCGGCCACCACGCACAGCTTGAGGTTGGAGAGCGGGCACACGGTGAGCGGCATGTGCGACCCGGCCAGCCGCGTCACCAGGGCGGGATCTTCCAGCGCGCGGTTGCCGTGGTCGATGCGGTCGACGCCCAGCACGTCCAGCGCCTCCCAGACGTATTCCGGCGGACCTTCCTCGCCGGCGTGGGCCACCAGCTTCAGGCCCGACGCGCGGGCGGCCTGGTAGACCCTGGCGAACTTCGACGGCGGATGGCCGACCTCGGAGGAGTCCAGGCCCACGGCGGCGATGCGGCCCAGGTAGGGTTCGGCCGCCTTCAGTGTGTCGAAGGCGGCCTCTTCCGGCAGATGGCGCAGGAAGCACATGATCAGCTTGGAGGTGACGCCCAGGGTGGCCTTGGCCAGGGCCATGCCGGACAGCAGCCCGTCGATGGCTACCGAGAACGGCAGGCCTCGGTCGGTGTGGGTCTGCGGATCGAAGAACAGCTCTACGTGGCGGCCCCCGTCGGCGGCGACCCGGCGCAAATAGGCCATGGCCAGGTCGTGGAAGTCCCGTTCGGTCAGGAGCACGGCGGCGCCCTGGTAGTAGATGTCCAGGAAGTCCTGCAGGTTGGAGAAGGCGTAGGCCGCGCGAACCTCCTCCACCGAGGCGAAGGGCAGGGCGACCCCGTTGCGCCGGGCGAACCCGAACATCTGTTCCGGCTCCAGGGCGCCCTCGATGTGCAGGTGGAGCTCGGCCTTGGGCAGGCCCCGGATGAAATCGGCGTCGGAGGTCATGCGGGACTGTCTGGACGCCCACGCGCCGGCGTCAAGCCTTCGCCAGGGCTCAGTGCGAGATCGCAGCGCCCTTCGACTTGTAGATCACGCCGCCCTTCATCACGAACGGCACGGTCTCCAGCACGGTCACGTCCTTCAGCGGGTCGCCATCGACGGCGATGATGTCGGCGTAGCGGCCAGCCTGCACGGAGCCGATGTCGGCGGTGTCGCCGATCAGGTCGGCGGCGTTCCAGGTCGCGGCCTTGATGGCCTCCATCGGCGGCATGCCGGCGTTGACCAGCAGCTTGAACTCCTGGGCGTTCTCGCCGTGGTTGGACATGCCGAAGGTGTCGGTGCCGAAGGCAATCTTGACGCCGGCCGCATAGGCGTCGTGCAGGTTCTTCAGCATGGTGGGGATGACCTCGAAGGTCTTGCGCACCGAATCCGGATTGAGGTCCTCGGGGTGGGCCTTGGCGTGCTCATAGATCTTCACGCCCACGAGCTGGGTCGGCACCAGGTAGACGCCGTGCGCCTTGAACAGCTTGTAGCTCTCGGCGTCGGCGTAGGTGCCGTGCTCGATGGAATCCACGCCCAGCGCGATGGTGTGGTCGATGGCCTGCTTGCCGTGGGCGTGGGCCGCGACCTTCATGCCCAGGGAATGGGCGGTGTCGATCACTGCCTTGATCTCGTCGTCGGCCATCAGCTGCAGGGCCGGGTTGTCGCCGATTGAGGCCACGCCGCCAGAGGGCATGATCTTGATCAGGTCGGCGCCCTGGCGCTTCAGGGTGCGCACCGCCTTGCGCGCGGCCTCGGGGCTGTCGACGAGGTTGTCGGTCCAGTGCGGATGCTGCAGCTCGGGGTCGAGGCCGTTGGCCTCGTCGCCGTGGCCTCCGGTCGGACTCAGCGGCTTGCCGGCCACCCACAGCCGGGGGCCGGGAATCACTCCGGCGTTGATCGCCCGCTTGAGGGCCACGATCACCTCGGTCGTGGCGCCCACGTCGCGCGCGGAGGTGAAGCCCGCCATCAGGGTGTCACGCGCGTAGACCGTCGAATCGATCGCCGCGTCGAAGTCGGTGCGGGTCATGGCCGCGCGGATCGGGTCGCCCTTGTGGAAGCCCTGCGTGATGTGAACGTGGTCGTCGATCAGGCCGGGCAGGACGGTCGAGGCGGACAGGTCGATCACCTCGGCGCCGGCCGGCGTCGTAAAGCCGGCCTCGACACGGGTGATCCTGTCGTCATGGACCAGGATCGTGACCCTCTCCCGCGGCGCCTGGCCGGTCCCGTCGATCAGCCGTCCGGCGTGAATCGCCCAGTCCCGGGCGGCGGCGGGGGCCGCGGCGCTCGCCAACAGGGCGGCCAGCCCGGCCGCGGCCATCAACGTCCTGCGCACAGTCATCGTCTCTTCCCCCCGAATCGCCCAGGCTAGGTGAAGGCGCCGCCGGGACCTTCGCAAGTCCCCGGGCCAAGCCCCATCCGCGCGCGCATTTGCCAGGCGCCGGCTCTTCATGCTTTGCTGGGTCATCCCGACGCAGAGTCGGGGTACGGGCTTACGGACGCGGGCGGGCAAGGCCTTGCGCCCGCCCTATCCCGTTCATAAATGGGCGTTTCCGTTGTTGACGGAAGCGCAACGATCCCTATAACGAGGCGCTTCCGCGAAAGAGCGCGAGGGACGAACCGGCTTGACCTTCGGGGCGAGGGGCCGGGTCGCCGTTCGCGCTTCTCTTGCGTGACCAGGAGAGACCTACACGTGGCCCGTATCGCTGGCGTCAACATCCCCACCAACAAGCGCGTCGTGATCGCGCTTCAGTACATCCACGGCATCGGCCCTGCGAAGGCGCGCGATATCGTATCGAAGGTCGGCATCGAGGACGCTCGCCGCGTCAACCAGCTGACCGACCAGGAAGTGCTGCAGATTCGCGAGGCCATCGACCGCGACTTCACCGTCGAGGGCGACCTGCGCCGCGAGACGGCCGTCAACATCAAGCGGCTGATGGACCTGGCCTGCTACCGAGGCCTGCGCCACCGCAAGGGCCTGCCGGTCCGCGGTCAGCGCACCCACACCAACGCACGTACCCGCAAGGGTCCTGCCAAGCCGATCGCCGGCAAGAAGAAGTAAGAGAGCTTATCTCCGATGGCCAAGGAACCGGGTCGCGTCAAACGTCGCGAACGTAAGAACATCACTTCGGGCGTGGCGCACGTGAACGCCTCGTTCAACAACACCATGATCACCATCACCGACGCGCAGGGGAACACCATCTCCTGGTCCAGCGCCGGCATGATGGGCTTCAAGGGCTCGCGCAAGTCGACGCCTTATGCCGCGCAGATGGCGGCCGAGGACGCCGGCCGCAAGGCGGCCGAACACGGCGTCAAGACGCTGGAGGTCAACGTCTCGGGTCCGGGCTCCGGCCGGGAATCGGCGCTCCGCGCGCTTCAGGCGGTCGGCATGACCATCACCACCATCCGCGACGTGACCCCCATCCCGCACAACGGCTGCCGGCCGCCAAAGCGCCGGCGCGTCTGAGTAACCCAGTACCCAATTCCCTGCGCCGGACCGCGTCTGCGGCCGGCGATCCTGCGTTTTCGAGGGACACCTATCCGTGATCGAACGAAACTGGAACGAGCTTATCCGTCCCGAGAAGCCGCAAATCGAGACCGGCGCCGACGCGAACCGCAAGGCGCGCCTGGTGGCCGAGCCTCTCGAGCGCGGGTTCGGCGTGACGCTGGGCAACAGCCTGCGCCGCGTGCTTCTCTCCTCGCTGCAAGGCGCGGCCGTGACCGCGGTGCAGATTGACGGCGTCGTGCATGAATTCTCCTCGCTGGAGGGCGTGCGCGAGGATGTCGTCGACATCGTGCTGAACATCAAGCAGCTGGCCGTGCGCATGCACGCCGAGGGTCCGAAGCGCATGACGCTGCGCGCCACCGGCCCCGGCGTAGTGACCGCCAGCCAGATCGAGGCGCCCTCGGACATCGAGATCCTCAACGGCGACCACGTGCTCTGCACCCTGGACGACGGCGCCCAGGTGCGCATGGAATTCACGGTGCAGACCGGCAAGGGCTATGTCCCCGCCGAGATGAACCGCCCGGAGGACGCCCCGATCGGCCTGATCGCCGTCGACGCGCTCTATTCGCCGGTCAAGCGCGTCGCCTACCGCGTCGAGCCCACCCGCCAGGGCCAGAGCCTCGACTATGACAAGCTGATCATGGAAGTGGAGACCAACGGCGCGGTGACCCCGGTGGACGCCGTGGCCTATGCCGCGCGCATCCTGCAGGACCAATTGCAGATCTTCATCACCTTCGAAGAGCCGAAGAAGAAGGTCGAGGGCGAAGCCAAGCCGGAACTGCCGTTCAACCCGGCACTGCTGAAGAAGGTCGACGAGCTCGAGCTCTCCGTCCGCTCGGCCAACTGCCTGAAGAACGACAACATCGTCTATATCGGCGACCTGATCCAGAAGACCGAAGCCGAGATGCTTCGCACACCAAATTTCGGCCGCAAGTCCTTGAACGAAATCAAGGAAGTCTTGGCCGGCATGGCGCTGCATCTCGGGATGGACGTGCCCAACTGGCCGCCCGAAAACATTGAAGATCTGGCCAAGAAGTTCGAAGACCAGATGTAAGCCTCTCAGCGCGTGACCCGCGGTCACGCGCCGTACGTTCAAGAGTCCATGGCGCGTCGAGAGACGCCCCGAGCCAAGGAGAGTTCCTCATGCGCCACGGTTCCGCGCACCGCAAACTGGGTCGGACGTCGGCCCACCGCACCGCGATGTTCGCCAACATGGCGGCGAGCCTGATCAAGCACGAGCAGATCGTGACCACCTTGCCCAAGGCCAAGGAGCTGCGCCCCTTCGTCGAGAAGCTGGTGACGCTGGGCAAGCGCGGCGACCTGCATGCGCGCCGCCAGGCGATCAGTGCGGTCCGCGACGTGGAGCAGGTCGGCAAGCTGTTCGGCGTGCTCGGTCCCCGTTACCAGGAGCGTAGCGGCGGCTATATCCGCGTGCTGAAGGCGGGCTTCCGCCACGGCGACAACGCGGCCATGGCGGTGATCGAGTTCGTCGATCGCGACCCGGCCGAAAAGGGCAAGGACTCCGGTCCGGTGGTCGAGGCCTACGCCGACTGATCCTTCCGACGGATTGAAATCCAGAAGCCCCGGACGACCTCCGGGGCTTTTGCCGTTTCGTACGTTGCCGCAAACCGCCGTTCGGCGCAGTCTTGCCGGCCATGGACGTCGAGGCCC
>JBIOED010000073.1:0-16741 GCA_044445675.1 Caulobacterales bacterium
CAGGCGGCGGGCTTCGCCGAGACGGCGCTCACCGGCGAGGTTCGGCTGGCCGGGGTCACCGCCCGGGAACGTTCCGTGGCCGTGGCCGGGCTCGATCTGCGCACCGGCGCCCTGCCGACCCCGATCGCCGGGATTATCGGAGCCGACGTGCTGCGCGCCTATGTGGTCGATGTGAGCTTCGCGCCCTGCCGCGTGGCCCTGTGGCCCTCCGGCCAGGCGCCGAGGTTCCGAGCGACGACCATCCTGCCGATGTCGTGGGTGGCCGAGCGGCCGGTGGTGGCCGCCGCGGTGGCCGACGGTTCGCATGCCTTCGCCGGGGCCTTCACGCCGGCGACCGGAGCGGACACCGCAGTGCGCCTGAGCGACACGCTGGCCCGCGCGCCGGGCGCCGCCAGACCGAAGGAGCTTTATCCATATGGCGTGCTGCGGCCCCGCCTGCGCGGGCTGTCGTTCGCCGGCGCCCTCTGGGAAAACCTGCCGGCCGGCCTGCTGAAGGCCGAGGACCCGGCGCTGGCCGGGGAAATCGGCGCGCCCCTGCTTTCCCACTACCGCCTGCGTTTCGACTTTCCGGCGGGCAAGCTGTTGTTGCAGCCCGCGCGATAGGCCGCACGTGAAAAGGGCCTCGGCGCGCGCCGAGGCCCTTGGTCGGGGTGTGGAGGGCGCGCCTAGTGGGCGACGTTCCTCCAGATCCTGCGATAGCTGACGTAGAGCAGGCCGGAGAAGATCAGCAGGTAGATCAACGCGCCGAGGCCAAAGGCCTTGCGCTCCTCCTGCTTCGGCTCGGCGGCCCAGGCCAGGAAGGCGGCCACGTCGCGCGCTTGATTCGCTACCGTCGACTTGGTCCCGTCGTCGAAGGTCACCTTGCCCGGCGCCAGCGGCGGCGGCATGCCGATGGCGCCGCCCTCCGGAACCTTGCCCGCGGCGCCATGCCAGCTGCCGGTCAGGTCACCGGCGAAGTACGGGTTGTAGTACTTGCCGGCCGGCAAGGTCAGGCCCGCCGGCGCCGTCTTGAAACCGCTTACCAGCGAATAGATGTAGGCTGGCCCGCCCTCGCGCGCCTTGGCCATCACCGAAAGGTCCGGCGGCAGCGCTCCGCCATTGGATGCCCGCGCCGCGTATTCGTTCGGGAACGGCGCCGGGAACTTGTCGGCCGGCGTGCCGGGGCGCGAGATCGTGTCGCCGGTGTCGGTGTCGATGTCCTTGATCTGGATGTCGTGGGCCAGGGACTTCACGACCGGATTCTCGTTCGGGTTCGGGTATTTCGGATCGTAGAACGGCCCGCCCTTCTGACCGAGGTTGCGGAAGTACATCAGGTTCATCGAGTGGCAGGCCGAGCAGACCTCCCGATAGACCTTGTAGCCCCGCTGCACCTGCTCGTGGTCGAACTTGCCGAACGGCCCTTCAAAGGACCAGTGGATGTCCTTTGGCTCTTCGTGGGTGGTGGCCGCGAGCGCCGGGCCCGCGATAAAGGCGAGCCCAAACGCCGCCAGCGCCAAACCTTTGCGCAGCATCAGGCTCAACCCCTCTTTTCAGGCGACGCCACGGCGCCGGCAGGCGCGGAGGCGGGATGCGACAGGACCGGCGAGGAGATCGACTCCGGCGCCGGCAGGGGCGTCTCGGTAAGCCCCAGCAGCGGCGTGATCACCAGGAAGTAGGCGAAATAGTAGAGCGCGCCGATCCGCGACAGCCAGACGAAGCTGTTCAGGTTGGCGTCGAGCAGCTGCGGACCCATGAGGTTGGGGATCACCATCTCGTCCGGCTCGTGGGCGCCGCAGTAACCCAGCACCAGGCAGGTGAGGATGAAGATGAAGAAATAGAGCCTGGCGGTCGGGCGGTAGCGCATCGAGCGCACCTTCGAGGTGTCCAGCCACGGCAGGACGAACAGCATGGCGATGGAGCCGAACATGGCCATCACGCCGGCCAGCTTGTTCGGCACCGCGCGCAGGATCGCGTAGAACGGCAGGAAGTACCATTCGGGAACGATATGCTGCGGCGTCTGCAGGGGGTTCGCCTGAACGTAGTTGTCGGCATGACCCAAAGCGTCGGGCATGTAGAAGACGAAGACCGCGAACATGATCAGGAACACCGAGATCGCGAAGCCGTCCTTCACCGTGTAGTACGGGTGGAAGGGAACGGTGTCTTCTTTGGATTTCACGTTCACGCCGGTCGGGTTGTTGTTGCCCGGCACGTGCAGCGCCCAGATGTGCAGGCCGACGACGCCGGCGATCATGAACGGCAGCAGGTAATGCAGCGAGAAGAAGCGATTCAGCGTCGGGTCGTCGACCGCGAAGCCGCCCCACAGCCAAGTGGTGATGGACGTGCCGATCACCGGGATGGCGCCGAACAGGTTGGTGATCACCACCGCCCCGTAATAGCTCATCTGACCCCAGGGCAGGACGTAGCCCATGAAGGCCGTGGCCATCATCAGGAGGTAGATGACGCATCCCAGGATCCACAGCACCTCGCGAGGCGCCTTGTAGGAGCCGTAGTAGAAGCCGCGGAAGATGTGGATGTAGACCGCGACGAAGAACATCGAGGCGCCATTCGCGTGCATGGCCTGCACCAGCCAGCCGAAATTGACGTCGCGCTTGATCCGCTCGATCGAATTGAAGGCGTAGTCCACGTGCGGCACGTAGTGCATCGCCAGGATGACGCCGGTGACGATCTGGATGCCCAGCATCAGCGACAGGATGCCCCCGAACGTCCACCAGTAGTTCAGGTTTTTCGGCGTCGGGAACGTCAGGATGGTGTCACTGGCAAACCGAACTATCGGCAGGCGCGTGTCCAGCCAGCGTTCGAAGCCGGTCTTCGGCTCGTAGGTTGAATGTCCGCTCATCTGATCAGCCGACCTTGATCTTGGTGTCCGAGAGGAAGGCGTAGTCCGGCACGGCCAGGTTCAGCGGCGCGGGGCCTTTGCGGATGCGTCCGGAGGTGTCGTAGACCGAACCGTGGCAGGGGCAGAGCCAGCCGCCGTAGTCCCCCAGGCCGAAGTTCGGCACGCAGCCCAGGTGGGTGCAGACGCCGATCAGGATCAGATACTGCGCCTTGCCCGGCTTGTGGCGGCTCTCGTCGGTGGCGGGGTCGCGCAGGTCGGCGTGGTCGTCCTTGATCGCTTCCTCGATCTCCTTGGGCGTGCGGTAGCGGACGAACAGCGGCTTGCCGCGCCATTTCACCACCACCTGCTGGCCCTCGACGACCTTGGACAGGTCGAATTCGATCGACGCCAGGGCGAGCGTGTCGCCCGCCGGGTTCATCTGATCGATGAACGGCCAGGCGAGACCGCCCACCAGGCCCACGGCGGCGACGCCGGCGGCGATGTGGATGAAGTCACGACGGTTCGGGTCGCCATCTCCAAGAGACGGGTCCGAAGCATGCGGATCGGGGTTTGCGCCCACGACGGTGTCGGCCACCTAAAGCTACCCTTCGTTTCGAGGCTCCCGGATGCGTTGGGGAGCGCCAAGTCTTTGGACCCAACCAGAGGCTCTGGTAAGGGTTTTATAGTCACGGCAGGTCAGCACGAAACGCCCTCACCGGAAACGCCCGCGACGCTTCGCGGGGTGTCTTTCGTGATTCGTCTCTCGGCCCGGCCTAACCCGTCGCGGATCGCTTAGAATGCGTTTGGCCCTTTTTCAACCGGACATTCCGCAAAACCTAGGCGCCGCCCTGCGTCTGGGCGCCTGCCTGGACGTCCCGGTGGACGTTATCGAGCCCTGCGGCTTCCCGCTTTCCGACGCCGGCGTGCGCCGCGCGGCCATGGATTATGGCGCGCTGGCCGAGATGACGCGTCATTCTGGATGGGTCGATTTTCTCGCCGCGGCGGAGCGCCAGGCCGGTCGGCTGCTGCTGTTCACCACCCGCGGCGCCCAGCCCTTCCATGACTTTCGATTCGGCATCGGCGACACGCTGCTGTTCGGCCGCGAGAGCGCCGGCGCGCCGGAGGAGGTGCATGCCGCGGCCGACGCGCGCCTGTTCATCCCCCTGGCTCCGGGCGCGCGGTCGTTGAACCTGACGGTGAGCGCGGCGATCGCCCTTTCCGAGGCGCTGCGCCAGACCGATGGCTTCCCAACCCGCGCCCCGACCGGCTAGCAAGCGTTCCATGTCCAGCCTGTCCCCCGAGATCCTGCAACGCCGCGACCGCGCCAAGACCTGGTTCGACGCCTTGCAGACGCGCATCGTGACCGAACTCGAACGCCTGGAGGACGAGGCGCCTGCCGAGCTCTATCCCGACCCTCCTGGCCGCTTTGACCTCCGCCCCTGGACGCGGGAGACCGGAAACGGCGGCGGGATCGGCGGCCACTTCACAGGGCGGCTGTTCGAGAAGGCCGGCGTGCACACCTCCGCTGCCAACGCGCAGTTTTCGCCCGAGATGGCGGCGACCATGCCCGGCGCCGACAAGGACCCGGCGTACGTCTCGGCCAGCATCAGCCTGATCGTCCACCCGCGGAACCCGCGCGTGCCGACCGTGCACATGAACACCCGTTTCCTCTCGACCGCCGAGAGCTGGTTCGGCGGCGGCGCGGACCTGACCCCGACGCTGAACGAGCAGCGCAGCCAGGACGCCGACGACGCCGTGCTGTTCCACGCGGCGATGAAGGCCGCCTGCGACGCCTACGATCCGGCGTGGTACGGCCGCTACAAGGCCTGGTGCGACGAATATTTCTTCCTGCCGCACCGGGGCGAGCCGCGCGGCGTCGGCGGCATCTTCTACGATCGGCACAACTCGGGCGATTTCGAGCGTGACTTCGCCTTCACCCAGGCGGTCGGGGAGGCCTTCCTGGACGTCTACCCGAAGATCGTCCGCCATCGGATGGACGAGCCGTGGACCGACGCGGATCGCCAGGAGCAACTGGTCCGCCGCGGCCGCTACGTGGAGTTCAACCTGCTCTACGACCGCGGCACCATGTTCGGCCTCAAGGCCGGCGGCAACATCGAAACGATCCTGTCCTCCATGCCGCCGCTGGTGGCCTGGACCTAGGAATGATATACATTGGCATCTCGTATATCATCGGAGGTTACCATGAAGGTCGCGAAATGGGGTAACAGCCTCGCTGTCCGCCTGCCGCGCGCGGTCGTCGAAGTCATGGGCCTGAAGGAAGGCGATGACGTGAAGATCGGTGTGGCCGGGTCCGCCGAACTCAAGATTGCCGCAACGCCTGATCGATTGGCGCTTCTGGAGAGTCTGGAGAAATACCAGGGGCGGCTACCCGCCGACTTCAAGTTCGATCGGAGGGAAGCCAACTCGCGTGAATAGCGCGTTCCTGGACACCAATGTCCTGGTTTATCTGTTGTCGGATGATCTACTCAAAGTCGGTCGCTCCAAAGCCATCCTGGCCGTCGGCGGCGTCGCGAGCGTGCAGGTCCTGAACGAGTTCGTGTCTGTCGCGCTCCGCAAGCACGCACTCGACTGGACCGAGATGGAGGAAATGCTTCAGACTTTCCAGGCGGTCTTGCACATCGAGCCGCTCACCCTGGACACTCACGACCGTGCTCTCGAATTCGCACGGCGCTATGGATTCAACATCTATGACGCCACGATCCTGGCCGCCGCCACATTGGCGGGATGCGACACACTTTATTCCGAAGACATGCAGGACGGTCAGGCCATCGGCGCCCTGACGATCCGAAATCCCTTCGCCACGCCTAGCTGATCGCGCTCCAGGCGTTGGTCAGCAGGGCCAGGAGGTCAGCCTGCTCCACCGGCGCCTGGACGGCGAGGCTTACGGCCAGCGCCGAGGTGGCGCTGCCGATGACGATGAGCAGCCTCCAGCGTCCCACGTGACCTCCTCGGGGATTTCGGACACCAACGCCGGGCAAGCGCCTATGTTGCGGCGTTCAGGAAATTCCGGATCCAGCCGCCGACGCGGGCGCGGTCGTCGGGACCGTCGTAGCTGCGGATCGCGCGGTCGGCCTCGTCGTCGGCGTAGACGGCCTCGCGCCGATGCTCGATCAGGTCCACGGCGTAGGCCGGCTCGAACTCCGGGTGCAGCTGTAGCGAGATGGCCCGCTGGTCGCGCCAGATCAGCGCCCCCATCGGGGTGAAGTCGTTGCCGGCGAACACCTCGGCGTTCGGCGGCAGCTCCACCACCTGATCCTGATGCGAGCCGGGCAGGCGGATGGGCGCCGCGTCGTCCATCCAGGGCTCACGCTGGAGGATTCGATAGGTCTGCTCGCCCAGCCCCCAACCCTTGGGGGACTTGATCACCTTGCCGCCGAACGCCTGGGCCATCAGCTGATGGCCCAGGCAGACACCGACCAGGGCGGCTTGACCCCGGGCTTCGCGCAGGAAGGCCTCAGTCGGCGCGATCCACGGCAGCGGGTCATAGGCGCCGGCCGCCCCGCCTGTGACCAGATAGGCGTCGCAGGCCTTGGCGTGGTCCGGCAGCTCGCCTTCGTCGACGGCGAAGACCCGGTAGTCGAAGGCCTCCGGGCCCAGGAGCTTGATGAACATGTCAGGATAGGTCCCGAACCGCGAGATCGCGGCGGACGGCGGGCGGCCGGTCTTGAGGATGCCGAGTCTCAAAGAGGGAGGTTTCAAAACGCCATGCCCTGCACTACCGATTTCAACTTTTCGATGGTCGACAGCTTGTCGTCGATGAAGTCGTGGTCGATCCACCAGTCCTCGATCTCGCGCAGCACCCGGCCCACCATCGGGCCCTCGGGCGCGCCGGCGGCGATGACGTCCTGGCCGGTCAGCGGGAAGGTCGGCGGGGTCCAGCCCTCGCCCAGGGCGATCATGCCGCGCCACTGCGGCGTCGTCGCCGTGCGCTCGGCGCGCGCCCAGGCGAGCTTGGCCCGATCGCGGAACGCCTGCGCCCCCAGGCGGTAGAGGCTGCGGCGGATCTCGCGCGGGCTCATCCAGCTCTTGAAGGCCGGCGTCGGCCCGAGCGCCGCGGCGATGCGGTCGCGCTGGGCGTTGGCGAGGCGCAGGCGCTCGGCGAATTGGGTCGCGCCGATCTGGTCGTCGGGCAACAGGGCGGCCAGCCGCAGCACCGGATCGTTCTCGAAAAGCTGGTCTTCCTCGATAGCGACCATGCCGTTGAAGCGGTCGAGGTCGATGGGCGCGGGCAGCACCTCGCCGAGCACGCCTGTACGGCCCATCAGGGCTACGGCCTCGCGCGGATCGGGGGCAGCCAGCAGCTTCAGCAGTTCCTTGGAGACCCGCTCGGCCGACAGCGTCTTCAGCTCGTCTCTCAGAGCCTCGCAGGCCGCCAGCGCCGCGGCGTCGGCCGGCCCCGAGCCGTACCAGGCGAGGAAGCGGAAGAAGCGCAGGATGCGCAGGTAATCCTCGCGTACCCGCTGCTCGGCTTCGCCCACGAAGACGATGCGGCCGGCGCGCGCGTCGGCGACCCCGTGGCCGGTGGGATCGAAGATGGTCCCGTCGCGCCGGGCGTAGAGGCTGTTCAGGGTGAAGTCGCGCCGCTGGGCGTCCTCGCCCCAGTCGTCGGTGAAGGCCACCACCGCGCGCCGGCCGTCGGTGGCGACGTCGCGTCGAAGCGTGGTGACCTCGAAGGGCTTGCCGCCCGCCACCGCGGTGACCGTGCCGTGCTCGACGCCGGTCGGGACCGCCTTGAGCCCGGCGGCGCGCAGGGCCTGGGTCACCCGGTCGGGCGTCAGGACGGTGGCGATGTCGATGTCGCTGACCGGCTGGCCGATCAGGGTGTTGCGCACGCAGCCGCCGACGTAGCGGGCGCAGTCGGGCCCGCCGGTCGCCTCCAGGGCGTCGAGCACAGCGACGGTATCTGGCGCACGCATCCATGGGCGTTGGCCGAGGGTCTCGGTCATCTCGGAGGCTTCGCGGGGGCTGCCGGCGCCTTCTCGAAATAGCCACGGGTCACCGCGCCGCCGGCGGTGACCTCGCCCGGCACGTAGCGCTCCTGGCGGTTGTCCGGGTGGAAGACCACGGTCGCGGCCAGCGACAGCCCCACCAGAACCGCGCCCGCCGCCACCAGCCAGGCATAGGGCGTCGAGCCCATCTCGCGCCCCGAACCTCGGGCCCAGGCGCGCCAGAGGAACCACGCCGCGAACGGGACGGCGATCAGCGCCAGGCGGACAAGGACGACCCTAAGCAACGGCGGCTCCGTAGAGGCGGTCATAGAGCGCGCGCAGCATGCCGGCCGTGGCGCCCCAGATGAACCGATCCTCGTGGGTATAGGCGTAGAAGCGCCGCTTCTCGCCCGAGGGCAACTCGCGTTCGTGCTCCTCCAGGTTCGCCGGGTCCATCAGGAAGCCGAATGGCGTCTCGAAGATGTCGGCCACCTCCGCGGGGTTGGGCGTCAGGGCGAAGCCCGGCCGTACGAAGCCCACCACGGGGGTGATCAGGAAGCCGGTGCCGGTGCGGTAGGGCGTGGAGAGCCCGACCACCGAGACGAAGCCGGGATCGAGGCCGATCTCCTCGTGCGCCTCGCGCAGCGCCGTCTGCCAGGGCGTTTCTCCCGGGTCGCACCTCCCGCCCGGCAAGGCGATCTGGCCGGTGTGGCGGCGCAGCGTGTCGGCCCGGCGCGTCAAGATCACCGAGATGCCTGCGTCCCGCTCCACCAGGGCGATCAGCACCGCGGCGGGCGTTGGCGCACCGTCCGCCCCGGCGGGGCCGTAGGCCGCGCTCAGGTCGAAGTCGGAGGCGGCCGGGCGGGCGTTCGCCGGCTCGCCAACCTCCAGGGGGTCGAGGTGGCGGCCGATCCAGTCACGCAGATCGCCCCGGCGCGCTTCGAAGCTCACAGCAGGTGCGCCCTGGCCGGCCCCACCGGATACCAGGCGCCTTTGGAGGCCACGCCCAGGGTCGGGCCGTCCGGGGTCTGACGCTCCTCGGCCAACGCCACCAACTCATAGAAGACCGGCCGGGCGATCAGCGCCTCCAGCCCGTGGCGGACGTGGAGGTAGGGCCGCGGCTCGCCGTCCTTGCCCATCTCCACGCGGACGTAGTTTTCCGGCCCCGCCTCTACCTCGTCGCCGACGTTGGTGAGGAACCGCAGCGCCTCGCCGACCCGGTCCACCCGCGTGGCGATGAACGGCGCATCCTCCACCGTGATTTTCATTTTTTCGACCGGCGTCACCAGGTGGATGCCATCGGGGTCCTTGCGCAGCACTGTCGAGAACAGTCGCACGAGCGCCTCGCGGCCGATCGGCGTCCCTTCGTGGAACCAGACGCCATCCTTGCGGATGACGATGTCGATCTCCCCGCAATGGGCCGGATTCCACAGGTGGACCGGCGGCAGGCCGCGCCCCGGCGCCTGTCTGGCCGCGGCGATCACCCCGCCCAGCCCGTAGTCGCCCGCTCGGCTTTTGGCCGATCCGCCCTTGCCCGCTTCATCCGCCATGGCGTGAAGGTAGGCGGACCCAGGGCCGGCCTCAAGCGCGGTGGCCCCGGACGTCGCGACCGGCGCCGGAACGCAACCAACGCTCAGCCGTTGCGCGGGCGGAAATCCTGCCGAGGCATCGCAATGAAACCTGCAATAGCTCTGCTCATCTCGACCCTGCTGGCGGCGAGCGTCGCCGGTTGTATGGAAAACGGCTATGGCTACCATGACCACGGACGCTACGGTGATCGCGACCGGGGCGACCAGGGTGATCGCGGCGACAACGCCGACCACGGCCATGGCCATGGCGACAACGGGCGGGGTGACCACCCCGATCCCGATGGACCGCGCTAGGCGCGCAGTCCGCTACTGGGTCGCACAAGGCCAAGTCCGAGAGGACGTCAGCGCGGCCTGATCGGGCCGGTCAGTAGGGCAGGCGCCATTTCCGCCGATGGCAGCAGCGTCCGCGCCAGCACCCGGCGCTGATCGACCGGGCCGGGCAGACGCACCCCGCGCGCCGGCGCCGCCGCGAAGCCGAAGCGGCCGAAATAGGGTTCGTCGCCGACCAGCAGCACCTGCGCTTCGCCGGCCGCCTGGGCCGCGGCGCAGGCGCGCTCGACCAGGAGGCCGCCGACGCCGCCCAACCGGTGGGCCTCGTCGACCGCCAGCGGCCCCAGGAACACCGCCGGCGTGTCGCCGACCGCCACGCGCCACATCCGCACCGACCCTACCAGCCGCCGGCCTTCCCAGGCGCATACCGAGAGTTCGGCGGCGAAAGCCGCGAATTCGCGCACGCGTTCGGACACCTTGGTGAAGCGCCCTGGCCCAAAGGCGCGGTCGACCAGGGCGTCAACGGCCGGCCCATCCTCGGGCCGCTCGGATTGCAGGAGAAGCGCCGGAGGCGGCGCGGCGGGTTCGGCGGTCATGGGCGGAAACTTCGACTTCGGGGACACGAGGGGGCCGGACGCGCGCACGCTTCCGGATGCGGGTCAGGCGGCGCGGCGGGCGCGCCCGGTTCGTCGAAGTCGTCGCATGTCCTTGAGGCCCTATGGTCGAGGCCGGCGCACATAGGTGCTATGGCCGGTCAGGTCAACGCGGCACGCAAGAGCGACGTTGCGGCGCGGCCCGACTGCGGGCAGGTTCGCCCGTCCATGGCCGAGACCACTCCCGACGCCGTCCCCTCGGCCCGCGCCCTCCTGAAGGAGCGCGACTATGTCGCCTTCTGGGTCTCGCGCTGGACCGGCAGCTTCGCCGCCCAGATCCAGAGCGTTGCCATGGGCTGGCAGATGTACGCCATCGCGCGGGCCACCCGCTCGGTGCAGGAAAGCGCCTTTCTGGTGGGGATGATCGGGCTGGCAGCCTTCATCCCGGTGTTCCTGCTGACGCTTCCGGCCGGGGAGACCGCCGACCGCCACGACCGCAAGAAGGTGCTGCTGATCTGCTTTGCCGGCGAGATCGTCACGGTCCTCACCCTGGCGATCGCCACCTGGCAGGGGTGGGCCTCCGTGCCGCTGCTGCTGATCGTCGGTTTCCTGTTCGGCTCGGCGCGCGCCTTCTTCAACCCGGCCAACACCGCGCTCGGCCCCATGCTGGTGCCACGCACCCTGCTGCCCCGGTCGATCGCCTGGAACTCGCTGGCCTGGCAGACCGCCTCGATCATCGGCCCGGCCGCCGGCGGCCTCTTGGTCGCGCGTTCGCCGGCCTATGCCTATTTCACCACTTTCGGGCTCTATCTCGTCGCCGCGACGGCCGTGCTGCTGATCCGCAAGTCCGGCCAGCCGGTGGTCAACCCGGGCTCGCGCTGGGCGCTGATGAAGGAGGGCCTGGCCTACGTCTGGAACCAGAAGATCGTCTTCGGAGCCATCTCGCTCGACCTCTTCGCGGTGCTGCTGGGCGGGGCGACCGCCCTCCTGCCGGTGTTCGCCCGCGACATCCTGCACATCGGAGCCCAGGGCTTCGGCATCCTGCGTTCGGGGCCGGCGATCGGGGCCACCGCGGTGGCCCTGGTGCTGGCCGCCAGGCCCATCCGCAGCAAGGCGGGGCTGTTCATGTTCGGTGGGGTCGCCGTCTTCGGCGTGGCCACCTGCGTCTTCGCCCTGTCGCGCAACCTCGGGCTTTCGGTCGTCGCCCTGGCGGTGCTGGGCGGCGCCGACATGCTCAGCGTCTACGTCCGCCAGACCCTGGTGCAGCTGGTCATCCCCGACGCCATGCGCGGGCGGGTCGCGGCGGTCTCTTCGGTGTTCATCGGCGCCTCCAACGAGCTGGGCGAGTTCGAGAGCGGAGTGGTGGCGCGGTTCCTTGGACCGATCGGCGCGGCCCTGTTCGGCGGGATCGGCGCGCTGATCGTCACCGGCGTCTGGGCGGGCCTGTTTCCCGCCTTGCGCAAGGCCGATCGCCTCGAATAACTGTCGCCCTATTCCAATAGGGAGATACTTTCATGGGCGCGTTAGACGGCAAGGTGGTCCTGGTTACAGGCGGCGGCAACGGCATCGGGCGCGACTGCGCGCTGATCGCGGCGCAGGAAGGCGCCAAGGTCGTGGTCAACGACCTGGGCGCGGGCCTCAAGGGCGACGACGAGGGCTCCGCGGGGCCGGCCGAAAAGGTCTGCGAAGAAATCCGCGCCGCCGGCGGCGAAGCCGTCTCCAACTCCGACAGCGTCACCAACCTCGACGCCGTCTACGGCATGGTCGAGCAGGCCAAGAAGACGTTCGGCGGTCTTCACGCCGTCATCAACCCGGCCGGAATTTTGCGCGACGTGATGTTCCACAAGATGAGCGAGCGCGATTGGGATCAGGTCATCGAGGTCCACATGCGCGGCAGCTTCAACGTGGCGCGCGCCACCATCGAGCTGTTCCGCGAGCAGAACGACGGCGCCTACATGTTCTTCACCTCGACGTCGGGCCTGTTCGGCAACATCGGCCAGGCCAACTACGGCGCGGCCAAAATGGGCATTGCGGGCCTGTCGCGGATCATCGCCATGGAGGGCGCGCGCAACAATGTCCGTTCCAACTGCCTGGCGCCGGTGGCCTGGACGCGGATGACCCAGTCGGTGCCGATCAAGGACGAGGCCGCCGCGGCGCGCCGCAAGGTGATGGCCGAGAAGATCCGCGCCGACCAGCCGGCCCGCTTCTCGGTGGCCATGGTCTCCCCGGCCGCCGCCTCGGTCTCCGGCCAGATCTTCGGCGCCTCGGGCGAGAACATCATCCTCTATTCGCAGCCCCGGCCCGTGGAGACCGTGACCAAGGAAGAAGGCTGGACCGTCGCCACCATCCTCTCCGAAGCCGTGCCGAGGATGGCGCCGAAGTTCTTCGACCTGAACCGCGCCCCGATGGCCGGAAGCCAGCAGCCCGCCAAGGCCCCGGCGTAGAAATCATCCCTCCCCATTTTTGGGGAGGGTGGCCGAGGCGAAGCCGAGGTCGGGTGGGGAAGTGTGGGCCGGAGTGCTGAGTCAGCGCTTGAACGCGACTTCCCCACCCGTCTCGCTGCGCTCGCCACCCTCCCCAAAATGGGGAGGGAAGGCTCACAGCCTGTGTCGCAGCACCCACTCGTCCCGCGTCAGCTCCCAGGAGAGCGAGCGCCGCACCGTCCCGTCCGGGCGTAGGCACTCGATCTCGCCGTGCTCCGAGCAGAGCCTGCTAAGGAGCCTTGGGTGAGGTCCTGACGCCCGTGACGGTCGCGGGGCAGCCGTCGGACGGAATGATTGCAAGTCGATGGCCGTTCAGCTCTAGGTCCGACCGAGCGACCGTTTGCTGCAGGTGGATGTCGCCCCGCGCCACAGCCGCGATGTCACCTGGACATGACTCTCCTGCGAGCCATCCGACCCGACGCCAACGTCCGTCCCGCAGGCCGTAGACGACGCGTTCGGCAGAACTGAACACGACGACTTGGAGGTCCGCGCTCCCAGTCGGCGTGATCGTGATGGCCTGACAGCCCTGCGCTTCGTTTCGGCAGTTCACGGCCGGATCGTCGTCCGCGCTCCAAGCCTGGCTGAGGAAGCCGTCCGGCAAGGATTGGCCGACGGCGTGAAGCATTGCGACGCGCTCCTGAGCGGTGAGCGGCGGGTTCTCCCATTCGTTCTTGGCCTTGAGTTCCGTTTGCGCGCGCGCCGCAATGATGTCTGCGGCGCCGTCCTTGCGCGTAGCCAGGCGGACGAGCGCGGCGCGCCCCCATCGGCCGGACTTGAAGCCCAGAAAAGCGTAGTCGAACTTTTCGGGCGGGACGCGACCGGCCTCAAGCCGATGCATTTGGGAGCCCACAGAAAGACGAGCCGGATCGGCGACCGGCGAAAATATCAACAGCACCACCGCGACGATGATCTGCGCCGTTACCCAGTTGGTAGTTTCGAGCCGCTTCATCCACGGCCCACGAGACACCGCTGCCCAGGTGTACCCGGCTGCGTAGCAGGCTGCGATGAGAAGGCAGGCTCCCGCATATATCCGCGACGGGCTCAGGCCGTGCTGGCTGACGCGCAATGCGACGCCGTAGAGGGCGACACCCACGAGAGGCACCAAAGCTATCGCTGCGATGCGGGCGAACCACTTCAGCACGGTCGGCGGATGATCGCCGCGCTCCCCGTCCTGATAGGTTGCGTTCATCAGGATGATCAGCGCCGCGCAGACTGCGAGCATGGTGCCACTCGCGGAGCCGGCGGCCCAAAGAGCCTTGAGGCCCTTGAACGGCAACGCCGCCAGAAATCCCACCGCGATCATCGTGGGCAGCGCCAGAAGCCACGACAAAAGGGTGAGCACCAGAGTGCGCGCGCCGCGCACTAGCGACGCCCGCATGTCGGTCAGGTGCACGGCCAGAGCGAAGAATATGGTGGTGGCGGTGAACTCGAACCAGCGCTCCTCCAGAAGATCCTTCAGGAAGTTCAGGCCGATCAGGTGGAACAGCGCTGAGCCCAGTTCCAGAAGCAACCACAATGCCGCGACGAACGCCGCCGACAGGCCCAGGCGCACGGCGTCCTTCCAACCTTCGTCGAAGTAGCGCTCGAATGAAGCGCGCCAGCGCCCCTCCACGGCGGCTGGCACAATGAGGTGATGAAGGATGAACAGAACTGCCGCCGTAAGGACGGCGACGGCGAAATTACCATTGTCCGACAGCTTGGCGGGATCGGCAAAGGCGGCATAGGCGCCGAGGGTGGCCGTGATCGCGACCGCCGCGGCCATCCACGCAATCAGCGCGTTCCGTTGGAGCGCCCCTAGCGCACCGAGCGCGACAACCGGCGCCAGCCATGCGGTCAGTGAAGCTCCGCCGAAGACAACCGGCTCGATGCGGGATCGCCAGTGATAGATGGCGAAGAGAACGAGGCCCTGGGCCAAGCCAATACAAAATCGCGTCGCGAGCGCGTGCGTCGGCCCCAGTTTGGCATCATGTTCGATCATTTTTCCCCCCGGAACTCGCGTCACGGTCGCACAAGAGGGTCTGTTCGCCAATTGGCTCAGCGGTCGGTCGGAGCGAAGGCTGCTACAGCCTGTGTCGCAGCACCCACTCGTCCCGCGTCAGCTCCCAGGAGAGCGAGCGCCGCACCGTCCCGTCCGGCCGCACGCTCTCCACCTCGCCCATCCGCCTGAAGCCGGCGCCGTCGATGGCCTTGGCCGAGCGGACGTTATCGAGCGCCGCGGTCAGGCCGATCAGGCGCACGCCGAGCTGTTCGAACATCCAGGCGACGGAATGGGCGACGCCCTGCGTCCCGGCCCCGCTGTTCTGCAGGTCGGCGCGCCGCGCGCCCGCGAGTTCGGCGGAGGCCCGTTCCGGCCAGACGGTGAAGCGCGAATAGCCCGCGACCGCGCCGGCCGCGTCGAGGCTGACGGCCAGAATGCAGCGGCCTTCCTGGCGCAGCGCTTCGCTGTCGGCGACCCAGGCCGCGACACTTTCCCGCGTTATCGGGCGCGGCAGGTCGTAGATCGGGTCGGAGACGCGCGGGTCGGCCAGCAGGGCCGTGAGGCCGTCGACGTGCTGCGGCCCCGCCAACATGCGGCCGGCCGCCTCGCGCACGGCGGCGCGGATCCGGGCCTCTTCCTCCGGCGAGGCGATGAGCACCGTCTTCGGCGGCGCGCTCACGATCCCGCGAGCCTCGTCAACGCCTCCCCGTAGAGGCGGCGCACCGTCCAGTCGTTCATCGTCGCCGCTTCGAGGCTGTCATAGAATTCGATGGCGTCGGTGTTCCAGTTGAGCACAGACCACTCCAGCCGGCCGAGGTTGGCGTCGACGCAGCGCTGCGCCAGCCGGCGCAGCAGCGCCTTGCCGGCGCCCAGGCCGCGAGCCTGCGGCTTCACGAACAGGTCCTCCAGGTAGATTCCGGCGCTGCCGCGGAAGGTCGAGTAGTTGTAGAACCACAGGGCGAAGCCCACGGGCGCGCCATCCGCCTCGACGATCTCGCAGAAGCAGCGCGGGTTCTCGCCGAACAGGTCGCGGCGGATGTCAGCCTCCGTGGCCTCGATGGCGTGCGCCAGGCGCTCGTAGTCCGCCAGGTCGCGGATGAACGCCAGGATCAGCGAAGTGTCGGCGGGCGACGCCACCCGGACCGTGACGGCGGCGGCGGCTGTGGCGGGGGCGATCTCGCTCATGCGGGGCCAAGGCTCCCGCCGCCGATCACCACGCCCGGCGGCGGCGGGCTCGAATCGGGCACGAAGAAGTCCGGCATCAGCGGCTGGGTGGGATCGACCCTGTACGGGTCGAAATCGCGGACCCCCTCGGCATAGAGGAAGCTGTCGTCGATCAGGAAGTTGCCGCTGAACGTCCGCGCGGGTTTCTCAAAGATCGCGTGCGCGGCGTCGGCCATGATCTCCACCGTGCGGCAGCGGCGCATGCCTTCGTCTCCGGCCAGCGCGAACCTGATCGCCGCCGTGGCGATGCCGGTGCGCGGCCACAGGGCGTTGAAGGCGATGCCGTCGGCCGCGAACTCGGCGCCCATGCCCAGCACGCACATGCTCATGCCGAACTTGGCCATGGTGTAGGCGGTGTGGCCGGCGAACCACTTGGCGCTCATGTCGAGCGGCGGCGACAGCATCAGCACGTGCGGGTTGGCGGCATTCTTCAGATGCGGGATGCAGGCTTTCGACGTCAGGAACGTCCCGCGCGCATTCACCTGGTTCATCAGGTCGTAGCGCTTCATGTCGGTGGCCAGCGTGCCGGTGAGCGAGATCGCCGAGGCGTTGTTCACGCAGATGTCGACGCCGCCGAACCTGGCGACCGTCGCCTCCACCGCCGCCATCACCGAGGCCTCGTCGCGCACATCGACGATCAGCGGCAGGGCATGGCCGCCCGCCGCTTCTATCTCCTCGGCGGCGGTGTAGATGGTCCCTGGCAGCTTCGGGTGTGGCTCGGCGGTCTTGGCGGCGATGGCCACGTTGGCCCCGTCGCGCGCGGCGCGGAGCGCGATGGCCAGGCCGATGCCGCGGCTCGCGCCGGTGACGAAGAGGGTCTTGCCCTGCAGGCTCATGGCA
>JBIOED010000074.1:0-16378 GCA_044445675.1 Caulobacterales bacterium
GGGCGCCATGGCGCCCGCCGCGTCATAGAGCCATTCCGGCCGCACCCCGAAAGCCGCGGCGTACTCCTTGGCCCGGCGATAGGAGAAGGGCGCGTTGCCGTTCTCGTTGGAGCCATAGGTGTTGCGGTTCCAGCCGAAGGCGTCGGCCGCCGCGGAGGCGGTCTCGAAGCCCTTGGCGAGGCGGGCCTGACGCAGGCGCAGGAAGCGCTCGTCCATAGGAAATCTCCGCAGTGAATATTTTCCGTGGGTAACTTACGGAAAATATTTG
The DNA here is from genome assembly GCA_044445675.1 of Caulobacterales bacterium. Lineage (GTDB taxonomy): Bacteria > Pseudomonadota > Alphaproteobacteria > Caulobacterales > Caulobacteraceae > Phenylobacterium. The sequence continues at coordinate 269 of JBIOED010000074.1, forward strand.
CGCAAGGGCCGCAGGTTTTATACGGTGCGAGTCATGAAGCCGTTCAGACCCCCTGCCTCGACCCTCGCCCGCGCGAGCTACGCCGTGTGCCGCCACGGCGGGGCGCCGCCGGATATCGTGCGGATCCAGCTGGCGTTGCCGCCGGAGACCGCCGAGCGGCTGGAGCGGCTGTTCCGGGAGAGGCCGGGCGGCGGGGCCGACGCCATGCGGCCGCGGTTCGCGCGGCACGAGGCGCATGTGCGCGCGGTCATGGGGCAGGGCGGCTATCCCGCCCTGGCCGCCTGGGCGCGGCGATGAGCGGGCCGGCGGAGGACGCCGCGGCGGTGGTCGCCCGCGCGCTCAGCCGGCGCCCGCCGAAGGACCGGCCGGGCTTCCTGCGCGAACTGCTGGCGCATACGGCGGCCGGGCTGGTGGTGATCGAGGGCGACCGGGCGGCGGGCGAGGCGGTCTACCGGCTGGCCGACGCCGTGGTGGCGCGCGGCGGCCGCCGCTGAGGCCGGCAGGCCTTCATTCAACCGAACACACAGGAGGGGACGGCATGGGACGCGCCTATGATCCCGCCCGCGCCACGCGCGAGCGGCTGAAGCTGCTGGAGGCCCGCGAGAAGGGGCGGGCGCAGGCGCGCGCGGTGGCCGAGGGTGTGGCCGAGAGCGTCGCCCTGGGCCGCGCGCGCGGCGCCGCCTTCGAGAAGCCCGCGGCGCGCAGGGGCGAGCGCGAGACGCCCTATCGTCGGCAGGCGGGCCTCGCGTGGCTGGCCGGCAAGGGGCGGATCACCGCGCGGCAAGCGGCGGCGGGCGAGGCCTACGGCGCCTGCTGGCGGCGCGCCGGCGCGGCGCCCACGATCGGCTCCACCCTGGAGGTGCAGCCGGGCGGCGGGCTGGCGGGCGGGCCCTCACTGGGGCTCGTCCTGCGGCAGGCGGCCGGGCGGCAACGCGCCGAGGCGGAGCTCGCCGGCTATCGGACGCGCCTGTTCGGCCAGTCGGACTTGGTGAGCGTGTGCGACCTGATCTGCGGCCAGGAACTCACGCCGCGCGAGGCCGCCGGCGGCGAGCGCGAGGCCGCGCGGATCGAGGCGGTGCTGAAGGTGGCGCTGGACATCCTGGCCATGGCGATGGCGGCGCGCCGTTGATGTTCGCATTTTGTTCTTGACTTCGCCGCGCGAATTTGCGAGAATGGCGTCAGCGTTGATCGCTGCGCCCAGGGCGCCGGCAACGCCCTCTCGTTCTTCTTTTTCCCGGCCTCGCGGGGAGATCAGGTTGGCGTACAGGCGGCCGTTGGCCGAGCGTTGCCTCGCTCCTAGTGGCTCCCGTTCGCCGCCGCGGCCTGTTCGACGAGGTCGAGGGTCGCCTGGTGGAAGTGGGGGCGGGCCTTGACGCCGTCGGCGCCGAACTCGAGCACGGCTTCGGTGGCGGGGTCGTAGCGCGGCCAGGCCACGCCGCCGGCGCTGTCGGGATCGGAGGCCTTGGCGAAGGCGGCCCAGTAGGCGGTCATGGCGTCGCTGATCCGGTGGTCGGCGGGCGTGGCGGCGGCGATGTGGCGCGTGCCGAAGGTCATGTCGTGGTCGGGCAGGTTTTCGAAGACGTAGGTGAGTTCGCCCCCGTGGCTCATGCCGTGGACGGTCGCGCGCTGGGCGGCGGGAATATAGGACATGTAATAGACCCAGGCCTTCTGACCGTTGCGGGTATGCAGGCGCGCGAGGTTGCGGTCGGGCTCGATCACCGCGGATTCGGTGGCGTAGTCCTGGGCGATGAGGGGGGCGACGACGGGGTTGGCGCCGCCGCCATAGGCCGCGACGATCCGGTCGTGCAGGGCGCCGGTGCGGGCGATGGCGTCGTTGGTGGGGAAGAGGCTGGCCTCCCAGCTGTTGCCGCCGGCGATGTAGGGGACCTTGAGCTCGCGGCCGGCGGCGAAGGCGGCGGTGGGGCCTTCGGGCAGGATCTTGCCGTCGAGGATCGGGGTGACCTGGCCGTCGGGCTTTGAGAGCTCCGCGGCGCTGAGCGCGCGCAGGGCCTTCATGGCCTCGGCGCCCGAGCCGGTGGCGCCGACCGAGGCTGCGTAGGCCAGGCCGGCCTTTTGCGCCGTCGCCAGGGGCAGGCCGGGGATGCGGCCGAAACCGGATTCGGAGATCGCCTTGGCGAACAGGCCGCGCGCCCTGGGCGAGGCCATCAGGTCGTTGACCAGGATGCCGCCGGCGCTTTCGCCGAAGGCGGTGACGTCCTGCGGGTCGCCGCCGAACGCGGCGATGTTGGCCTGCACCCATTTCAGGGCCGCGAGGTTGTCCATCATGCCGTAGTTGGCGAGCGGCGCGCCGGGCTGCTCGGCGGCGATCGCCGGGTGGGCGAAGAAGCCGAGGCGGCCCAGCCGATAGTTGACGGTGACCAGCACCACGCCGTGCTGGGCGAAGCGGGTTCCGTCGTAGATCGACATGCCGCCCGAGCCGCCGGTGAAGGAGCCGCCGTGGATGAACACCATCACCGGCAGATGGCCGCCGGGCTTGTAGGTCGCGGGCGTCCAGACATTGGGGGTCAGGCAGTCCTCGGACTGCTTCACCTCGCCGGTGACCTTGCGCATCTGCATGCACATGGGCCCGTAGGCGGTGGCGTCGCGCGCGCCCGTCCAGGCCCCGGGCGCCTGCGGCGGCCGCCAGCGCAGGTCGCCCACCGGCGGGGCGGCGAAGGGAATGCCCTTGAAGCTCGCCACCTGGCCCTTGACCGCGCCGTGCAGGACGCCTTGTGCGACCCTGGCGATGTCGGGGGCGGTGTCGGCGGCGGCGGCTGCAGAGCCGGCGAGCGCCAGGGCCGCGGCGGCGATGAGCGTGCGAAGGATCATGTGGTCGGTCCCCGATGGTCCCGCTTATGAAGGCGCCTGCCGCGGCGGGACGCGGAGGCGATTGGGTCGAGAGTTGCGGGGTTGGGCGCATGGGGTCAAGGCGCGGAGAAATCCGAGTTCCCGCGCAAGACCGACCGCCCGGTCCCGGCGGCGCCGGTCGGGACGTTGCTTGCGCCCCCTCTCACGGCCCTCTCGCTCTCGGCTTCGCCGGGGGAGATGCGGCTGCGGATGGATCGGGCGAACCGCTCAACTCTGCTGGCGCCGGGTCGCGGAGCGACGGAATGTCCCGGAGAGCGTTCTACTTTCGCGCCGGACTGGAGTGGGCTGATGGACAAGGCGAGGCCGGGTGGCGGGCGGGAGGCGCCGGGCGGCCTGCTGAGGATGCTGGGGGTCGCCAACATGGTCGTGGCGGTGATCCTGGTGGGGGCGGCGTTCTATGCGCTGCGGCGGATCCTCGAGCCGCTGGTGCTGGCGGTGTTCCTGCTGATCGTCATCGACGGATTGGCTCGGGCGATAGGCCGCCGCGCGCCGGGTCTTCGGAGCTGGATGGCGCTTACCCTGGCGATGATCCTCATCGTGGGCGTGTTCGGCCTGACGCTGTGGCTATCGGCGGACAACGCGGCCGACTTCGCCGCCAAGGCGCCGACCTACACCGCGAGGATCAACGCCCTGCTGCTGGCCGGCGCGCAGCGGTTCGGGCTGGCGGCCACGCCGACCGCGGCGAGCCTGCTGGGGGAACTGAACCCCGGACGTTACGCCGGCGTGCTGGCGACGGGGTTGAGCCACTTCCTCGAAGGCGCGGTGTTCGTGCTGGTCTACCTGGGCTTCCTGCTGGCCTCGCGGCGCGGGTTTTCTGCGAAGTTCGGCGAGCTGTTCCGCAGCGAGGGGGACCGGACCGAGGCGGTCCGGGTGTTCGGGCGCGTCCGGCGCGGCGTCGAAAGCTACATCTGGGTGCAGACGGTGGTGGGCGTGATCATCACCGCGGCGTCGGCGGCCCTGATGCTGGCCTGCGGCCTGAGCCACGTCGCCTTCTGGTGCGTGATCATCTTCCTGGCCAACTACATCCCGGCGATCGGGGCGGCGGTCGGGGTGCTGTTCCCGGCGCTGTTCGGGGTGGTGGAGTTCGACGGGATCTTGCGCGCCATCGTGCTGGTGGCCGGGCTGGAGGCGATCCACTTTGCGGTCAGCCATGTGATTCAGCCGCGGATGCAGGGCCGCAGCCTGAACGTCGACCCCATCGTCGTGCTGCTGGCGCTGGCCTTCTGGGGGGCGGTGTGGGGCGCGGTGGGCGCGTTCCTGTCCACGCCCTTGACGGTGGTGGCCATGGCCATCCTGGCGGAGTTCGAGCCGAGCCGGCCGATCGCGGTGCTGCTGTCCAGCGACGGCAAGCCCTATGCGGATTTGGAGAGCGAAGCCGAGACCAGACCGCGGGCTTGAAGTTCTCGCCCCAGAAGGCCGACAGCCGCTGGTGATTCATGTCGCGGCGTTTGCGCCGGACGCCCAATCCAAACCTGAAGGAGTTTCCGATGCCCAAGAGGACATCGACGCGGGCGCCGTCGCCGCTGCCCGCGACCAAGACCGTGCGCGCCGACGGGACCGTCAGCCATGTGCGTTATTCCCGGGCGGTGGCCCAGGAAATCTGCGAGCGGCTGGCGGCGGGCGAGGTCTGGTTCAAGATCTGCAACACCGGACGGCTGCCCAGTTACACGACGCTCTACGATTGGCGCCGGCGGCATGCGGAATTCGCTGAGGCCTACGCCCAAGCCAAGGAGATGGCGGCCGACCTTCGGGCCGACAAGGCGTTGGTCGTGGCCGAGGAGTCCACGCCGGCGACCGTGCAATCGGACCGCCTGCGGGTCGGCGCCCTGCAGTGGCGAGCGGCGAAGGGGGCGCCTCGGCAATATGGGTCGAGGGCCGGCGAGCCCGATGAGGTCGATGAGGGCCTGCCGCGGCGGCTGGTCATCGAGGTGAAGCACTTCGAGAAGGTCACGCGGGCGGACGGCACGACCTATGTGCGGGAAATTCCGCGCGCCCGGCCGGGCGAGGATGAGCGCTGATGGGTCGGCGCAAGCTATCGGCGGCGACGCCGGCGGAAGCCGGCGCCCTGCGTCTGGGCATGCCGGTGACCTGGCAGCCTCGCCCGCATCAGGTCGACCTGTGGGAGAGCCTGCTGGCTGGCCGCCGGCGGGCCGATATCGTGGCGCACCGGCGCTGGGGGAAGGACGAGGTCGCGTTGCATTGGGCGGCGCTGTCGGCGTCGAACCGGCCGGGGAGCTATTGGCACCTGCTGCCGGAGGCGTCGCAAGGGCGCAAGGCGATCTGGGACGCGGTGAATCCCCACACCGGCAAGCGGCGGATCGACGAGGCCTTCCCGCGGGAAGTGCGGTTCAAGCGGTTCAACGCCGAGATGAAGCTGGAGCTGGCGAACGGCTCGACGTGGCAGGTGGCGGGATCGGACAACTATGACAGCTTGGTGGGATCTTCGCCGGCCGGGGTGGTGTTCTCCGAGTGGTCCTTGGCCAAGCCGGAGGCGTGGAGCTTCATCCGGCCGATCCTGGCGGAGAACGGGGGCTGGGCGCTGTTCCTGTGGACGCCGCGCGGGCGGGGGCATGCGACGCGGGCGTTCGACAGCCGGCGGCTGCGGCCGGAGGAGTGGTTCACGCTGAAGTCGCCGGCCACGGAGACGGAGGTCTTCACGGCCGCGCAGCTCGAGCGGGAGCGGGCGGAGATGATCGCCGAACTGGGGTCCGCGGAGGAGGGCGAGGCGCGGTTCGCCTCGGAATACCTGGTGGACTTCGACGCCGCGGCGCCGGGCGCCTATTACGCCGGCCTGCTGGGCGAGGCCGAGCGCGCGGGGCGGGTGGGCCGCGTGCCCTATGACCCGGCGCTGAAGGTGGACACCGCCTGGGACCTGGGCATCGACGACTACACAGCGGTCTGGTTCTTCCAGCAGGCGGGGCGCGAGGTGCGCGCCATCGACTATTTCGAAACCGCGGGGGAGGGGTTGCAGGCGGTGGTGCGCGCCGCGCTGGGCGCGCGCGCCTACGTCTACGGGACCCACCACCTGCCGCACGACGTGATGGTGCGCGAGCTGGGGGCCGCGGGACGCTCGCGGTTCGAAACCCTGGGCGGGCTGGGGGTGTCGCCGATCTCCGTCGGCGCGGCGATGGACCCGGAGGAGCGGATCAACGCCGGGCGGCTGATGATCCCGATGACCTGGTTCGACGCGGAGAAGTGCGCCGGGGGCCTTGAGCGGCTGCGCGCCTATCGCAAGCGCTGGAACCGGGCGACGCGCAGCTATGGCGGGCCGCTGCACGACGAGGCGAGCCACGGAGCCGACGCGTTCGGGGAGTTCGCGGCCAACCGCGGCGGCGGCGCGGCTCGGCGCCCGGCGCGGCCGCGGCTGGGCGAGCCGCTGGGCTGGATGGGATGAGGGCGCGGCAGGCGGGCCGCATGGCCGTCGCCGGTCGGTTGGGTCGGGAGACGTTCGTATTTGTTCTTGATATTCGCGGGCGGTTATATGCTTGAGAAACCAACGGGCCGTGCAAATCTCAGAGGGACAGGGCCGGCGCTGAAATCGAAGTGAGCCCCGCTATGATTAAGGCAGGGGTGTCTCGTCTGGCAGAACTGATCGACGCCGGGACAAGCTCAGCTTACGCGGCAGAGGAGGTTTTTCGTGCCATGGCGGCAGCGGAAGCCCCGCTCTCTGAAACCGTAGCCGTGCAACCGTATCGATAGCGAACTGGGCCGAGCGCTCGGCAGCGGAAGCCGCCTCTTGGAGGTCCTTCAGAGTGAAGTCGTAGTAGTGCAGGCGGTAAGGATCGCTGGTGGTCGCCTTTAGGACAGTCAGCGCCTCTGGTGCATGGCCTCGCCGCGTCGGCAGGGCGTGCAGGACTAGGTTTCGGTTCTCAGCGCAGATGTCGAAGCACTTCATCGCATGGTCGAGAGCGTCGCGCATCTGCGGCTCGTTTTCGCTCGCCGCGAGCAGCTTAATCAGATCCACCCGCCCACGATTGTGCATGGACGCAAACATACGGGCCGCGACGTTCTCGCCCGTGAAATATGTGCGCAGGAACGTATAGAGGATCATCTCGAACTCGTTGTACCAAAGGGCGAACGCCCCCAGGGCAACGAGGTGCGCGGTCGAGCCGGGAAGCGTGGTACCAACCGGCCAATCCTCAGGTGCATCGCTCATGACCGATAAGCCCCCCATCCCCGAAGACGACAAGCTACCAGAGGCGGAGGCCAACGCACGTTTTGAGCGCCTGGTCGGCAACTTGGTGAACACACCGCACAAGCCACATGCGTCCGAAAAGACAAAACCCGAAGGCGCGCCCTGACCGGCGTCAGACAATAGGGTGGCATACATGGAAATCGACAAGCTGCTGGCGCTCTCTTGGAGGGTGCAACTAGCGCTGGGCAGCGGCTATGCCGCGTACCTCATCGCGTACGCGGGCATCCGAGGCCATCACCGGGCTACTGACGCGGCCCTCACCGCGCTGATCTTCAGCCTCGTTGCGACAGCGGTTCTGGCACTCTACCCGTCTTCCTTCGGTCCCGTAGAGATTGGCGCAGTCGCTTTCGCGGCAACATGTCTATCGGGCGTCCTATGGCGAAAGTGGGGGCGAGATGCCTGCCGCCTGACGCTCCGGAGCCTGAATGTCAGCTGGGCCAGCGACAGCCCGTCCGCCTGGGATGAAATCCAGGGCAACAGCCGGCATCCGCTGACACAGATCGCGGTGCAGTTGGATGATGGATCATGGTTGCGATGCGACGACGCCCACATGTTCCGCAATTCCCCCTACGGCCCCTGCGTGCTGGGCGCGAATGGAGACGTGGCGCTCTACCTCACCCACATCGATGAGCCGGGAAAGCGCTCAAAGGAACTGAAGACGGTGCAGGACGGCACCTACGGCGACCGAATGACCTACGTTCCGGCCGCCCGAGTCCGCCAGATCACCATGAGGCATAAAGGCTAAGATCAGTCGTTCTTGGAAGGCGGAGGCTCCGGGCTTGGGGGTGGTGTTGCCGATTGCGTCGTCTTCGGCTGAGCCGACCCGGTGAAGTCTGGAAAATGCGACTTCGGTATTTTGGAATCCATTGTCGGAACGGATCTCGGTGGCGGCTTTTCGGTCATGATTTCCCCTCATCCTTTGAATGCGCTTGGCCTTCTGCTTACGCGTACGCGGCTTCACCAGTCCGCCGATAGGTTAGGCGCTTTCCAGCGATTCCACGCAGAAGTTCATCGGCGCGCATCGTGTCATCGATTCGCAGGCCGGAGCGGTTGGAATAGCGGAAATCGAACTCGGCGAGGTAGCGCGAGAGGGCTTCGCTGACGTGATGGAACGTGCCGGTGATCCCGCGCTTGAGGATGGAGAAGTAGTTCTCGACGGTGTTGCTGTGGTGGTGGCCCTCGCGGATATTGGTCGGCGCCATGCTGGCGATCAGAAGGGCGATGCGGAAAGCCCGCGTCTAAAGGCCCCCAAGGATAGAAGCGCCCCGCCGACGCCATCGGACCCGCCGTCATGGTGGGACGGATCGCGACGGGCGAGTTCGAGGACACCCTTGGTTGTCCTATATCCTCAATCTCCTGGCCGTCGCGTCCATCTGGGTGCTGACCACGCGCAAGCGTGCGCCTTAGTTCTCATTTTGTTCTTGACATTCGCGCGCGAATTTGCGACAGTGTTGTCAGCGTTGATTGGTGCGCCCGCCGCTCCGCGGTGAGGCTCCGGTCGGTGTCATCATCCATGCCGTTGTGGTGGGGTCCCAGGATGGGAGCCGCGCCGCCTTTCCGCCCGCCGGGCTCGCTCGCGCGGGCGTTTTCATATGAGGCCAAAGCCTTGTCCGACGACGATATCCTGAAGGAAGCGCGCGAGGCGTTCGAGCGGGCGGCGGACGCGGAGGCCGAGAACCGGCGCGACGCGCTGGACGACTTGCGGTTCGCGCGGCTGGGCGAGCAGTGGCCGGCGCAGATCAAGCGCGAGCGCGATCTCGACGGGCGGCCGTGCCTGACGCTGAACCGGTTGCCGGCCTTCATCCGCCAGGTGGTCAACGACGCGCGCCAGAACAAGCCCGGCATGGTGGTGCATCCGGTCGACAGCGGGGCGGACCCGCAGACCGCCGAGGTGCTGAACGGCCTGATCCGGCACATCGAGCAGAGCTCGGACGCCGACGTCGCCTACGACACGGCGCTGGACTTCGCGGTGACCGGCGGGTTCGGCTATTTCCGGATCAACACCCGCTATGCGTCGGACGACAGTTTCGACCAGGACCTGGTGGTGGAGCGGGTGGCCAATCCGTTCTCGGTCTATGGCGACCCGGACGGCGCCGCGGCGGACTCCTCGGACTGGAACAGCGCCTTCGTGGTGGACACCTTGCCGAAGGCCGCCTTCGAGGCGCGCTGGAAGGGCGCCCAGGCCGTCGACTGGTCGGCCGACGCCTACGCCTCGCTGGCCCACCCCTGGCTGGAGGGCGAGCGGGTGATGGTGGCCGAGCACTGGCGGCGCGAGGCGGTGAGCCGGGCCATCGTGGCGCTGTCCGACGGCCAGGTGGTCGAGGTCGAGGTCTACGAAAAGCAGAAGGCGATGTTCGACGCCCTGGGCGCCAGCGTCGTCGGCCGGCCGCGCCAGGTGGCCAGCCACAAGGTGACCCAGCGGATCCTGACCGGCGCCGAGGTGCTGGAGACCGTCGAATGGGCGGGCCGGTTCATCCCGATCGTGCCGGTCTATGGCGAGGAGCTGCACATCGACGGGCGGCGGAGGCTGCGCAGCCTGGTGCGCGACGCCAAGGACCCGCAGCGGATGTTCAACTACTGGCGCACGACATCCACGGAGCTGGTGGCGCTGGCGCCCAAGACGCCGTTCATCGGCCGCAAGGGGGCCTTCGAGACCGACAGCGCCAAGTGGGCGACGGCCAATGTGCAGACCCACGCCTACATCGAATACGACGGGCCGGAGCCGCCGCAGCGCCAGCCGTTCACCGGCGCGCCGGCTGGGGCGCTGCAGGAGGCCATGAACGCCAGCGACGACATGAAGGCGATCATGGGCCTCTATGACGCGAGCCTGGGCGCGCGGTCGAACGAGACCTCGGGCCGGGCGATCATGGCCAGGCAGCGGGAAGGCGACGTCTCCACCTTCCACTACATCGACAACCTGAACCGGGCGCTCAGGCACGCGGGGCGGGTCCTGCTGGACCTGATCCCCAAGGTCTATTCGACGCCGCGGGTGATCCGGGTGCTGGGGGCCGATGGGCAGGCGAGCGCGGTGAGCGTGAACGGCTCCGCCCCGGCGACGCCGCCCGACCCGAACGCCGAGCTGAAGGCGGTGGAGAAGATCTACGACCTGACGGTGGGCCGCTATGACCTGACGGTGCAGGCGGGGCCGAGCTTCACCAGCCGCCGGGAGGAGGCGGCTAACCAGATGATCGAACTGATCCGCGCCTATCCGGCCGCCGCGCCGGTGCTGGGCGACCTGCTGGCCCGGAACCTCGACTGGCCGGGCGCCGACGAGGTGGCCCAGCGGCTGCAGGCCATGCTGCCGGCCCAGGCCAAGGGCGCCGATCCGCAGGCCCAGGCCGCCCAGGCGCAGACGGCGCAGCTCGCCCAGGCGCTGGCGGCGGCGAAGGCGCAGGTCACCGCCCTCGAACAGGACCGCAGCCACGCGGCGCGCAAACTGGAGATCGACGCCTTCGAGGCCGAGACCAACCGGCTGAAAGCCATGCCGCGGTAGCCGCGGCGCGGCGCTGACTTCATCCCGTCGGGCCTTCGCCCGCATTCATGAGGAAACCCCATGCAAGACGACGAGGCGCCCGGCGCCGACGAACCCATGCGCGCCGTTCCAGACGACGCGGCCGCCCACACAGGAGACGACGGCGACGACACTTTCGACCTGGAGCTCGACGGCCAGGTCCATACCCTGCCGGCGGCGCTGAAGGGCGGGTTCCTGCGGCAGGCGGACTATACGCGCAAGACCCAGGAGCTGGCCGCGCACCGGCGTGCGCTGGACGCCGAGCGCCAGGCGGTGGCGGCGCACGCCCAGGCCGTTGGCCAGGCGAGCGACGAGCGGCTGCATCTGGCGGCGCTGGATCACCAGCTGGCGCAGTTCCACGACGTGGACTGGCAAGGCTTGGCGGCCCAGGACCCGAAGGCCGCGCAGGGGCTGTGGGATCGCTGCCAGGGGATGCTGCAGGCGCGCGAGGGCCTGGCGCAGGCGATCAGCCATCGCGCGGCCCATGGGCGGCTGCAGGCGGCGCACGACGCGGGCCAGCGGATGGCCGAGACCGGCCGAACCCTGCAAAAGGAGATCGACGGCTGGTCGCCGGAAATGGCGGCCAAGCTGGTGGACTACGCCCGCACCCACGGCGTGACGCTGGAGGAGTTGAGCCAGCAGGACGATCCGCGGGTGTGGAAGATCCTGCACCGCGCCTATCAGGCCGACGCGGCGACCCAGCGGGACGGAGCGGCGAAAGCCGCGGCCCAGGCCCAGGCGGTGCGCCCGGCCGTGATGGTCAGCGGCTCGGCGGCCGGCGGCGGCGGGGTGCGCGACGAACTCGCCACCAAGGAATGGATGCAGCGGCGCAACGAGCTGGTGCGGAAGGGGCGCTGATGGCGACATCTGAGCCCTCTTGGTGACGAAGCGGCGGCCTTTATCCGGGTGCGCCGTTCGAGCTTCGCTATCGCAAACCGCTATGGAAGCGATCGCAATCTTGCGAGCGGTTGGACGCCTCCGATCCTCACGGGCGACCGTGACCGGGTTCCGAGCACCGGCCCACCGCCTTACCCATCCTAGCCGCCGCCGGTCGAACGCCGGCCCCCGCCGAGCACGCGCATCCTTGGCGCCTCGGAGGCTTTTGCGCGGCCGTTTCACATCTCAATCCTGAAAGGACACACGAATGGCCAACGCCATCCTGACGCCGACCGCGGTGACGCGGGAGGCCCTGCGCGTGCTGCACCAGAAGCTCAACTTCGTGGGCTCGATCACACGCGAATACGACGACAGCTTCGCCCGCCAGGGCGCCAAGGTGGGCGACACCCTGAAGGTGCGCCTGCCCAACCAGTACACGGTGCGAACCGGCGCGACCCTGGCCGCGCAGGACACTACCGAGGCCACGGTGGACCTGAAGGTGCAGACGCAGAAGGGCGTCGACCTGAACTTCACCTCGGTGGACCTGACCCTGGCGCTGGACGACTTCTCCGAGCGCATCCTGGAGCCGGCCATGGCCGTGCTGGCCGCCAACATCGAGGCGGACGCCATGACCATGTACCGCGACGTCTACAACCAGGCGGACAACCAGGGTCAGCCCGCGAGCTTCACCAAGGTGCTGCAGGGCCGCAAGATCCTGGTGGACAACCTGGCGCCGCTGAACGGGCGGACCTGCAACCTCAACACCCAGGACAACGTCGACCTGGTGGACGCGCTGAAGGGCCTGTTCAACGACCAGACGACGATCAGCAAGCAGAATCGCGAAGGCTTCATGGGCCGCACCGCCGGTTTCGACTTCATGGAGAACACGCTGTGGCCTTCGCATCCGCGCAGCGCCGCCGCCGGCTATCTGGTGAACGGCGCCTCGCAGACCGGGGCCTCGCTGACGGTCAACACCGGCACGGGCGCCCCGGCGCAGGGCGACGTCTTCACGATCGCCGGCGTGTTCCGGGTGCATCCGGAGACCAAGCAGTCCACCGGCGTGCTGCAACAGTTCGTGGTGGGCGCCAGCGCCACCACCACCGCGTTCCCGATCAGCCCGGGGATCGTCACCTCGGGGCCGACGCAGAACGTCTCCGGCTCGCCGGCGTCGGGCGCGGCGCTGAGCTTCCCGGGCGCGGCCTCGACCAACTACGGGATCTCGATGGCCTACCAGAAGGGGGCGTTCGCCTTCGCCAGCGCCGATATGGTGATGCCGCGCGGGGTGGACTTCGCCGCCCGCGAAGCCTTCGACGGCGTGTCGATGCGGATCGTGCGCCAGTACGACATCAACAACGACAAGTTCCCCTGCCGTCTGGACGTGCTCTACGGATTCAAGACCATCCGCCCGCAGCTCGCCTGCCGGCTGGCCAACCACTAGCGGACTCCCGGGCGGCCGGCGACGGCCGCCCGGGACCTGTCGCGAGCCCGGGATTAAGGGCTATTCAACAGGCCTGAGGCACCTTGGCCGGCGGAGTGAGTCTCGCGCCGGCGCACCAGCCGCCGGTTGACGAAGGCCTATTGGGGAGCCCACATGACGGCCATGACCTATTATGTCAGAGCGCGTTGGGACGACGAGGCGGGCGTCTATTACTCGGAGACGAATGTTCCCGGGCTGAATATCGAAGCCGAAACCCTGCATGAGTTCATCGAGATCGCCGAGGAGCTGGCGCCCCAGATGCTCGAAGCGAACGTGCCCGACTGGCGTCCTGAAACGCCGAAGGCGAGGCCGACGGCCGAGCTCGAACTCGCGTAGTGCCAGCCGATTACTACCGAGACCTCATAAGGTTGCTGAAGGCGGGCGGCTGCCATTTCATACGGCCCGGCAAGGGCAGCCATGAGATCTGGTACAGCCCGCTGACCGAACGCACCTTCACTGTGCCGCGTGCGAAATGCAGCCACACGGCCAACGGCGTGCTGAAGGACGCCGGCCTGCCGAAGGCCTTCTGACCCGCCGCACCGCGGCGAGACATCCGACACCGGCGGGCCGCGAGCGGCCCGATGCGCCGCCCTTCGGGGCGGCTTTTTCATGGAACCCGCACATGACCATCACGACCTACGCCGAGCTGCAGGCGGCGGCGGCCAACTGGCTGGTGCGCGCGGACCTGACGCAGCGCATCCCCGAATTCATCACCCTCGCCGAAGCCCGGCTGAACCGGGTGCTGCGCGCCAGGCTGGCGGAGACCGAGGTCGCGCTGACCGCCACGACCGGCGCGCGGACGATCCCGCTGCCGGCGGGGTTCGCCGAGCCGCTGGCGCTGTGGATCGTCGCGTCGGGCGCGCGGCAGGAGCTGCGGTTCGTCGAGGCCAGCCTGCTGGAAGCCTCAACGGGGCCGGGTCGGCCTTGCAACTGGAGCATCGACGGCGCCAACCTGGCGTTCGAGCGGCCCTGCGACCAGGCCTACGGGCTGGTGCTGCGGATGCTGCTGAAATTCGCCCTGTCGGACACTGCGCCGGCCAACGGCCTTCTGAGCGACCATCCGGACGCCTACCTGTTCGCGACGCTCTGCGAGGCGGGGCCGTTCCTGCGCGACGATGCGCTGGCCGGGGCCTACGAGGCGCGCCTGGAGCGGGCGATCGGCGAGATCAACACCCAGGACGCCCGGGCCCGCGCCGCGCGGCGGCTGGTGACCGAGATCCCCCGGCGCACGCCAGACTTCGACATCACCCGAGGAACTTGACCATGCTGACGCCTATCGGGCCGGGAATCCCGGCCGCCCTCCACGCCGTACTGACCTCGATCCACGACGCGATCCGCGAGCTGCAGACGCCGCAGGCGCCCCAGCCGGTGTTCGCCGTACTCCAGGCCCGGCTGCCGCCGGCCGCCAGCTATCCGCGGTGCGTGGCGCTGGTCAGCGACCTGAATGTGCTCGCCCACTCCGACGGCGCCCATTGGCGGCGCGAGGACACTGCGGCGGTGATCGTCTGATGCCCTCGTCCTGGTCCGCATCCCTGCGCTTCGAGCTGCAGTTCACCGGTGAGAACATCAACCTGTGGGGCGACAAGCTGAACAGCGCGCTGGCCCACGCCGACTATGCGGTGGCGGGCTGGCTGGCCAAGCCGCTGAACGGCGACGCCGCGCTCTCCACCGCCAACGCCGGCGACGACGAGGCGCGCGCGGCGATGATCAAGTTCACCGGCGCGGGGCCGTTCACGGTGACGATCCCAAGCGTCAGCAAGGCCTACGACGCCTGGAACGCCTGCTCCGCGGCGCTGACCATCACGACCGGGGCGGGCGCCGCCGCCGTGGTCCAGCCCGGCGAGATCGTTCGCATCGTCTGCGACGGCGCGAACGTCAAACGCGTGGTGGCGACGGAGTTCGGCGGCAAGCAAATCACCGGCGTGGCGGACCCGACCACAGCGCAGGGCGTCGCCACCAAGGCCTACGCCGACGCGCTCGCCTTCACCGCCAACGCCGGCGTCCTGCCGGCGCAGGCGGGCTCCGCGGGCAAGTTCATCAGGACCGACGGGACCACCGCCAGTTGGCAGACGGTGTCGACCGCGGACCTCTCTGACAATGCAGCCTTCCTCGGACGAGCGGTGGCGCTCGCCGTCGCCCTTTAAGGAGCCAAGATCATGCCCGGAACAGCAAATTCCATCATCACGCCGCAGACGCCGAGGAGTTCGACAGGCGTCTGCACGATCGCCAACTCGACCTATTCTGACACGCCCACCAACACGGTGGTCATCTTTACCGCCGGCGGTAGTGGCTCGCGAGTAACGCGGATCACCGCCGTAGGGCGGGCGACGGTCACCGCGACGGAGCTCCAGCTCTATCGCGACGGCAACGGCTCAGGGACGGCCAAGCGTCTGTTCAACTCTAAGGCGATGGCGGCCTACACGGTCGCCCAGACGACGGGTAACACGCCCACCGACTTCGGCTATTCCGACGACTATCCGATGATCCTTGCATCTGGGGAGATCTTATACGCGGCTATCGGCGTCTCCAACGCCGGCGTCGTGTTCAGCGTCGAGGGTGCAGATTACTGATGTCGTCCGGGCAAAAACTTCGCGGCCTTGTCGGCCAAGGGATGAACACCAAGAAAAGTGTCGCCCTGAGCTTCATTGGCGCGCTGGACAGCGCAGCTGGTGCCGTCTCGTTCACCGCTAAGACAGATTGCTTCGTATTCGCGTACGCCTACGGTGCGGGTGGCTCCGGTGCACTGAATGCCGGCCACAACGGCGGCGGTGGCGCAGGTGGCGCGGCCGGCTTCAAACGGCTCAGGCTGGCCGCCGGCCAAGTGATTTCGTGGATTGCGGGTGCCGCCGGGACAGCCAATACGACGAACTCCACCAACGGCAATGACGGCGCGGACACCATCGTCACGTCGCCCAGCTTCACGCTAGTGGCCGGCGGCGGGAAAGGCGGACAGGAGTCGTCGGGCTCGGCGTTGGGCGGCGTGCCGTCCGGACCCTGGGACCTGGCGCGTACGGGCGGAATCGGGGGCGCCACGGGTGGATTTCCGGGCGGCTCTCCGGCGGGAGGAGGAACCGGCGGAGCCGGGAGCGGATCGATGGGCGGTGGCGGCGGCTGCGCGGGCTTTAGCGACCTACTACTGGTCGGGACGCCGGCGATCTCAGGCAGCGGCGGTGCGGCCGCCCC